>PLFE01000092.1 GCA_003136675.1 Bryobacterales bacterium | reverse complement strand
AGCGATGAGGTGATCGGTTTCCATTCAGCCGAGCAATTCCAGTTTTGGGCGAGGCATCGTCCTTATCAGGAGAGCAAGCGGATGGCGTCTTTCAGTTCTTTTATGTCACGGAGGCAGCTTCTCAGTCAGCGCGAAGCGCTTGCATCGTGTCGATTCGCGCAGCGCGCGCGGCCGGTACTAACGACGCCAATACTGCTGACACAACGACGGCCGCCGCCGCTCCAATCAACGGAATTGGGCCCGGAAGCTGCAGTTCCGGAACGTAATTGCCGGCCAGTCGCGACAATCCCCAGCCCAGGAGGCCGCCTGCGGCAACGCCAATCGCGGCCGTAGTTGCTCCGTCGAGCACGACGTTTGAGAGAATCCCGAGCGGCTGCGCGCCCACTGCGAGCCGGATTGCGAACTCGCGCGTACGCCAGCTCACCGAAAATGCCAGCACGCCCGCGATTCCGACCGCAGAAATCGCTAACGCCAGCGCGGCGAACCCTCCAAACACGATGGCATTCACGCGGTTGTTCGCCAGGACTTCGGTGCGGACATCCTCCAGAGTGCTGGCGTGCTCCACGGGTTGCGTCGCGGCCACGCCGCGGATGGTTTTCGTGATCGATGGGACCATGGCGAGTGGATCTTTGCTCGCGCGCACCAGCAGACACGCTCCGAACAACGGCCCCTGAGCGAAGGGTTGATAGATGGTCAAATTGTGCTGGGGGAGGATGTTGGCGTCGTCTACGTCGGCCAGGATACCAACGATCCGCCGGGCATTCGGGCTGATGCCGGCGACCTTAGTCAGCGGATCCGTCCACATAATGTGGCGATTGATTGCGCCTTGTCCGGGGAACAACTGCTGCGCGACGCTCTTACTGACCACGACTACCATTTCGGATTCCTTCCGATCGGCTTCTGTGAAGTCACGCCCCTCGATCAGCGGAATGCCCAGCGTGGCGAAGTAGCCTGGCGAAACAAACCGGAAGCGGGCACGCAGGTCGTCCGTGCCGCTTTGCCCTTTTCGACCCTCGACTGCGAATTGCAAAGTGAAGCTCAGATAACGCCTCTCGAGCCACGGGGCCCACATGGCGGTTGAGGCGCTCTCCACTCCCGGCAACGCACTTACTTTACGCTGGGCTTCCTGGTAGAACTGGGCCACCTGTTGCGGTGTCCGGCCATCGGAAATCAAAGGCAGATTGGCAATCAGAACGTGACCGGTCTCAAAGCCCGGCTGTGCGGTCTGCATGGAGCGCAAAGTAGTCAGCAACACACCCGCACCGGCCAACAACAAGAATGACGCGGCGACCTGGACAACCGTGAAAATGCGGATGCGGCGGCGGCTGCTGCCGGTGACCCGGCTGCCGCCACTGGTGAGCGCCGGTCCGTGCGAACCATTGTCGGAAGGCAGGCGGGGCGCGAAGGCAAGAAACACCGCCGCCGCCAACGCCAGAGCCAAACCCATCCATAGCAAGCTGAAATCGACAGTCAGATCCGCTGCCCTTACGGAGAATCGAAACGCGTAACGCGCAAGTATGCTCACCATGGGGATGGCTACCAGTACGCCGGCGAGGCCCCCGCTGCCACAGAGAACCAGGCCCTCGGCCAACAGCGACCTGCGAATGTCGGCAACGCTCGCCCCCAGCGCGGCGCGAACCGCCAGCTCCGATTCGCGACGGAGCGTGCGAGCAAGAATCAGGTTTGCAACGTTCGAGCAGGCAACGACGAACAGCAGGCCGGAGGCGCCAAACAACAGCCAGAGGACGGTGGTCGCTTCCGAATTGATCTGGTCCCGCAACAGCCGGGCGCCGATCTGGTAGTGATTCTGAGGCTTGTAGACCTCAGGATGGGCCGCCGTCATGTTTGCGTACACGCCACGAAGTTCGGCGCGCGCGGAACTCAGGCTCGCCCCGGGCGCCAGGCGGCCGAATATGTCGGTCATGCGATGCTCGCGGCCCTGCACCATGGTTGCTGACAGATGGTGCGGGCTGGTGACTATGTTGGCGATGATCTCCGTTTCCGCCGGATATGGCACGGACGGCTCCAACACTCCGACGACAGTTGCCGAACGGACTTCCATCATGCTACCCAGCCGTATCGACCTTCCAATCACGTTCGGATCGGAATGCAGCACGGTGGCCCAGAACTTGGACGTCAGCACCACTGCGCCGGGAGCGCCCGGCCCATCGTCGCGTTCGTCGAGCAGGCGCCCCAGAACGGGCTTCAGCCCCATTACGTCAAAATAGCCGCCGTCGACCACTCCGGCATGGATTTCGCGCGCCGCGCCGAATCCCTCCGCGGAAAAGTCGACGGTGGAAAACGTGCCAAGCTTGCTGATGGTCTTCAGGTGCGCGCCTATGTCGGTGACCTCAGGAATTGAGAATGTGGCGTTGCTCACTTGCAGGCCGGGCGCGCTTTGTTGGAGGTAAATCAGCCGGTCTTCATCCCGATTCATCAGCGGACGCAATAGCACGCCGCGCACAACGCTGAAAATGGCGGTGTTCATGCCAATGCCCAGTGCGAGCGTGAAGGCGACTGTGGCCCACAACGAAGGCGCCCGCCGCAGTGAGCGGATTGCCACCCTGAGGTCACCGAACAACCCGCCCGCGTAGGCGAGCGCGCGAGTGATGCTTGCCGCTCGCTCTGAACCGTTAATCATAGAGGTGCTCACCTTGTCCGCATCGCAGAAGCTGAATTTGACCACACGTACCACTGTCTATCCCGCAAACTGCTGGCCACCGCTACGCGCTGGCAAACCGTTGTCGATTGAAGAAGATGGCGCATGTCTGATCGATTCGCGCCGCAACTGCCTGTCCGGTTGCGACATCAACTTTCCCGAAAGCGAACAAGTGGCCTTCCGGCTACGCCGGTGCAGCGCCGGCTGCCTCGATGGTTTCGACGTTGCGGCAGGCGGCCATACGAATGGTGAAGAGGGGATCATGCGATAGACTCTTGCGATAGGAACGGGATGACTGGTCCTCTGGATTTCGAGGCCGCGCTGGCTGGCTTGCGCGTCGGCGACAAGGCTGCGATAGACGCGGTATTGCCGACGCTCTATGCCGAACTGCATCGCATCGCGTCGGCTTGCCTGGTGGGCGAACGACCGGATCACGCGCTGCAGCCCACAGCGCTGGTGCACGAGGCATATCTGCGCTTGCTGGGACAGCACCACGTGGATTGGTCCTGCCGCCCGCAGATTTTAGGTCTCGCGGACCGGATGATGCGCCGCATTCTCGTCACTCACGCGGAGGCTCGTCATGCACAGAAACGCGACGGCGGCTTCCGAGTACCACTCGACGACCAGTTGGAACAGGACCTGGCGGCCCGCGAGCCTGACAACGTTCGGATCGGAACCGTGCTTCAGCTTGCGCCAGGGATACTCCGGGAAACACGGAACTGACCCTTCCGATGAACCGCACTACCGATATGACTGAACGCTGTATTCCGCTATTGACTTTTCAACTGATCGAGCGCGTCCTGGACAAAGGTCGCCGAGCCACGCGGATCGTTTGAATTGACCTTCTCGAGGTGCGCGATGCCGGTTTTATCCACGAGCCACGTGCGCGGGATGCTGAGAGGCGGCTGGATTTGTGCGAAATAGCTTTCCGCCATCAGGACCGGGAATGTGTAGTGCTGCTTCTTGATGAGCAGATCCGACAATCCCGGATTCTCATCGACACTGAACGTAATGAGCTGAACATCGTCGCGGCCCTTGATTTTTTCATAGAGTTCCTGAATGTGCGGAAGCTCCGCCGTGCACGGCCCGCACCAGCTTGCCCACACGTTGACCAGAGTCACTTTACCTTTGAGATCTGAGACGGTCCACATTTTACCGTTGAGATCGGAGAGGTTCAGATCCCCGAGCGAGCGATCGATCTTGGTCCACCCGGAGTTGACATTCATGGGGGCCGTGGCTCGTTGGATTGGTGTCCCTTCGGCAGGCTTCGGCTCAATCGGCTTCGGCTCAACCGGCTTCGACCACGCAATCCAGCCTTCCCCGGTTCCCCCCAGTTCCTTCCAAAGAGACTGAGCGCGGGCAAGAACCTGGTTGCCGGGGTATTGCCTAGCTGGTCCGATCAGCACTCGCTGGTAGTAGGCGAGGGCATCGGCTTTGCGCCCCTGTGCTTCGGCCACTTTCCCTTGAGCCACGCTGAGGAAGCCTTCCCACCTGGGATAAAAGCCCGCGATATTGCGCGGTGTGTCGGGCTCAACCGGGTGTGCCATTAACCAGGCTTCCATGTCCCTGGCAACGCGGCTGGCGCGCTCGGTCTCTCCTATGCGGAGCAAAGAGTTCAGCAACGTTTCCCAGATTTCGAACCGCCCCAGTGTGCGAAAAAGGTCGACCTCAAGCAGACGCTGGCTTTTGATCGGCACAGGTCCATCGGCTGCTACGGTCCGGTCGAGGTCGCGTAGCGCCTGCTCAGCAATCCCCGGCACGTCTTGCAGGCGGATATCGTAGCGGAGCCAGGATGCCGCGATCTTGTCGTAGGCGCCCCAGCGCTGGTCGGGGTTGCGCTCGTGGGTGGCCAGCTCCATGACTTGTTCCCCAGCCTGCCGCGCCTGGTCCGCAGTGGAGGCAGTTTGCAGCATCTGCATCCAACTGAGGAAGCTGTTGGGCCAATTCGCGGCCAGTTCTTCGGCTTCCTTGCGCTCTAACTCGCGATAGGAACGCCTATCCTCGGGGGTGCCGTTGGACTGCGAGTAAGGGTGCTGTTCATTCCACTTCCGCCAATGCGCACGCACTGGATCGTCCGGAACGAGGAGCTCTTTCGCGGCTCGATCGGCGGCTTCGGCCTGGCCGGTGAGGTCGTAGCCTTCGCGAAGAACTGTCAATAGCGTGTGGTCGGGTTTTTCGAAAGTCTCGAGGCGCTTCAGGTCCTGGCGAATGCGCGCACGAAGCTTCTCGAAATCGGCAGGCGGCGTAGAGCGAAACTCGGCCGCCCAGAGATCCGTATATCTCGCCAGCACCTGAGGATCGGTGTTGCCTTCGATTGCCTCGCGGAACTGTCGCACCAGGGTGCGGGCCGCATCGCGATCCGTGATTCGCGAGAGATAGCGGAAGGCGTCAACGTTCGCTGGACAAAGGTCGTGGTACGCGCGGATGTTTATCGCGAGCTTGGCCGGATCGGGCCGCGGGGTGGCGTACACCTCAATCAATTCGACGTAAGGCCACGGGTAGCGAGGGTCTTTCGCGATCGCCTGGTCGAAATCGCGAACCGCTTCCGAAGCGTCTTTCGGGAGCGATGAGACGCCCACCAGAAACAACGTCGCGGGATCGTCCGGCGACTGATGCAGTTTGACGCGATATCCCGCCGCCAAAGTGCCCGCCCAATCCGTTGCAAGCGCGCGAGCCTCGTCTGGATATTGGCAGGTAACCTCCGCGGATTGGCTGGCTAAGGCTCCCAAGAAACCAACTACAAGAAGGCTCAACGGTAATCGGATCATTCGCGTACCTTTGGGGTGAAACCTATTCTTTCTTAATGACGAGAATCAATTGATCCGCGTTGAGTGGTTTGTTAGTCCCTGGAAAAGCACGCCGAGGCCCGCTTTTTACACGATCTGATCGCCGGCGACGGGATTCGACTTTTCCGCTGGCCGTCCCATGATTCGTCAAGTTGGCTAAATACCCGTTACCTGTCAGTGCCGATATGTCTCCAGCACTATCCTCTTCTCCGTTGGCCAAGTAAGTGCTGTAACCGCTGGGAGGTGAGATTATATTTATGCGCGGATTTCGATATCTGGCGTTAGCAATTGTGGGAATCGGGTTGACGACCCCCGCTCGCGATGCTCAGGCCCAGATTGGCGTTAACATAGGCGTAGCCCCTAACTGTCCTTACGGTTATTACGACTACGCCCCCTACAGCTGTTCTCCTTATGGCTACTATGGACCGGATTGGTTCAATGGCGGATTTTTTATCGGAGCTGGCCCCTGGTTTCACGGCGGTCACGGCTTTTACGGCCACGTTGACAATCGCTATGATCCTCNNCTCAGGGGGGCCGTGGCGGTGGTGGCCATGGTGGCGGCGGTCGCCGCTAGAGTTTGAATCGGAAGCCAGAGCGTCGAGGGAGGACGATATCCGTCCTCCGTGGCGTGCTGCGCAGCGCCGACCGCCCCAATCGCGGAACCGACAGGTTAGTGTAAACCGGCCGGCCGCGTCCACGTAGTTGCCCATCAGCACCCCGTTATCGTTGATCGAGACCAACGCCACGGCGTCCTCACTCGGGAGCGCAAAGGTGGTGTAAACCCCTTTCCTCAATACAAATCCTTGCTCGCCGCCAGCGTCGTTGATGCCGCTGCTGGCGCAGGCCCTCGACGACCTTCTGAAGCCTTTCAAGCGTTCGCGATTTTGCGAAGTGCTGGCCACTGCCAAGCTTCATATCGTGCGAAATACGGAATACCTGCGGGCTGCGCCCGACGGGCCCGCCGATCTCCTGCTCATCAAAGCGGCTGGCCGCCTTACGTCCGCATGCATCTAGAAAAGGGCAGCCACTTCGTCCGCGATACGATGAACAACTTGGAGCGGCGGCTGGAAAAGAACGGCTTCATCCGCATCCATCGTTCCACCATTGTGAACGTCAACGAAATCTGTGAGATTTTGCCTCTGCTCGGGGGCGATTACACCGTGGTGCTGCGCGACAAAACCAGGTTGACTCTCAGCCGGAGATACCGTGCGGCTAGAGCTGCATCCGAACCCGTCTCCTCGTCAGGAGGAACGACAGACCCAGGATGAAACCTGTGAATACAAGCGAGCGCAGCGCTCCCGGCCAGCCCCTCCGCCAGGGAACTGTGATAGCCAGCGACACGGTTGCAAAGTAATAGAGATCCGGCAGCAGATAAGTGAGTAGCGTGTTCGCGCCCGCCGGCCTGACGATCGCCGCCCACGCGCGCCAACCACGCACATCGGCCAGCCAGTAGGTGACAAGGAATAGCAGCACCGCGATTCCCGAACTGTAGAGGCACCAGGTGGGAGTGGCGGCGTTCTTCGAGATTCCGAGAAATGCGAACGCCCAGCCGGCGGTGAACAGAATCGCCGCGTAGCCCAGCGCCCACACGGCCTTGTCCCGGAAAGTCCTGGCGAAACGATTGTCCGCGAAGATCAGCGAAGTCACGATGCCCGCCATCACGACGGACGGCAGCGCACCCGAATCGAACGGCCACAGCCAGTGTGGGAAGAATCGCTCGGGGTTCGGCATCCCCAACCGGGTTGCAATGTTCCACCCGCTGAGAATCACCAGCCATACCGCCGGAGCCCAGGCCTTCTTACGGAACGGCACGTACAGGATGCACGCCGCCAGGTAAGCCTTGCCGATCAAGCCGAGAATCTCCCAGTATCCAAAGTCCAACCAGGCTTCTCCGGTTGGCGTCCTTCTTCTAAAAGTAGCCAGCATGGCGATCAATAGCGCGAGTCCCGCATATTTCAAAATCCGGTACGCTGTCTGTCTCCGCGGCGGTGTTGGCGGATAGACGAGCCAAAAGAGAATGGCGCCGATCAGCGCGAGCAGCGGCCATACGCCAGGCGGCATTCCCGTCGCGGCCGGATCCGCGCCATCCGCGTTCGCCAGAACAATGCCGATCACGACCAGGCTCAGTGAGCGCATCAAAATATGGCGCCACAGCCGCGGCATCGAATCGCCATGCTCCAGTCGGTTCCGGATCGCCAGAGGAATGGACAATCCGACGATGAAGAGAAAAACGGGGAACACCACATCCACATAGGTCATGCCGTTCTTCCCCGGAGCCATGTGATAGGTCCACCAGGGCAAGCCCTTCACGCCGGCGACCTCGTTGACGAAAATCATCACCATCATGGTCAGACCGCGAAAGATGTCGATCGATCGAATTCTGTAGGATTCTTTGCCGGCTGCGGCGCTCATTTTTGAAGAGTCTATAACATGAAGTGGAGCTACGCGCACTGGTCCTATGAGAAGAAAACTGAACACCCTCGCCTTTATGACTCTCTTCGGCATCGCGCCTCTGCCGGCGTTTTCGGCCCAGAAGGCGGTCATTGGTTACGTCTTCGCGCGAGGCAAGCCGCTGGCTGGTGGCGATATCGCCGCAGAGAAACTGACCCACATCAACTATGCCTTTGCCAACATCCGGGATGGCCAGATGGTGGAAGGATCCGCGGACGACGCTGCGAACTTCCGCGTTCTCAATGGACTGAAGGCGCGTAATCCGCATCTGAAGGTGCTGGTCTCCGTGGGCGGCTGGACATGGTCCGGGAACTTCTCGGATATGGCGTTGACCCCTGAATCGCGGAAGCGATTCATCCAGAGCGCGGTCGCGTTCCTGAGGCGTTACCAACTTGACGGGCTGGATATCGATTGGGAGTATCCCGGCCAGCAGGGCTTGAACAACACGTACCGGCCGGAAGATCGCGAAAACAGCACCGCACTGCTGGCCGAGCTGCGCAAGGCTCTCGACCGTGCAGGCAAGACGCGCGGCAGGCAGCGGTATCTGCTCACCATGGCCACGGAAGCGTCGGATGAATGGCTGGAGCATACGGAGATGGGCAAAGCGCAGGCATCCCTCGACTTCGTGAATTTGATGGCCTATGACCAGTTCGGCGCCGATTCGGACGCCATCACCGGGCACCACGCGCCCTTGTTCACCAGCCCCGCCAATCCCAAGCACAATTCCGCGGCGACATCGATCGATCACTTCATCGCCGCCGGAGTGCCGCCGCGAAAGCTGGTGCTCGGCGTGCCCTTCTACGGGAAGGCCTGGGGCAATGTACCTGCCACGGAACACGGCCTTTACCAGCGCGGAGGTCCCACGGAAGCAAAGCTCGAGACCTCCTTTGGCGCTATCAGCCGGGACCTGGAGAATAAGAATGGCTTTGTCCGCCAATGGGACGATGCCTCGAAGGCTGCGTACCTTTACAACGCGGACCGGAAGATCTTCATCACCTACGAAGATGAGCAATCGGTCCACGAGAAAGCCCGCTTCGTGATGGATCGGGGACTCGGTGGAATCATGTTTTGGGAGTATTCCGAAGACCCGGATAACAAGCTGTTGGACGCGATCGATGGTGTTTTAGCCCACCGGTAGCCGCTACAATAGCCAGATTCCTATGCGATCACTCGTTGCCTGTCTCTGCCTCCTGGCGCTGACCCTCCATGCCGCGGATTCCACCGCGCCTCTGCGCGGCTACACGTCACAGGAAGCGCAGGTGGAGCGCGATTGGGAAAAGAAACTCCGCGCCATCCCGTCCGCGGAAAACGAGCGCGAGTATATGCGGCGGCTTTCCGCGCGGCCTCATCACGTCGGCTCGCCTTACGATAAGGACAACGCCGAGTGGCTGGCCGCAACGCTGAAGTCATGGGGCCTCGATGCCCGGATCGAGACGTTCGACGTCCTGTTCCCTACACCGAAGGAGCGCGTCGTGGAACTGCTGGAGCCGGTGAAGTTCACCGCGAAACTGGAGGAGCCCACTCTCAGTATCGATCCCACCTCCGGCCAGAAATCCGAACAGCTACCCACTTACAACGCTTACTCGCGGGACGGCGACGTTACCGCGCCACTGGTCTATGTCAACTATGGAGTGACGGCGGATTACGAGCAACTGGAACGGCTCGGCGTCTCGGTAAAAGGCGCCATCGTGATCGTGCGCTACGGCATGTCATGGCGCGGCATCAAGCCCAAACTAGCCGCGGAACACGGCGCGGTGGGGTGCATCATCTACTCCGACCCACAACAGGATGGCTACTTTGAAGCCGACTCCTACCCGAACGGTCCGGCGCGTCCCAGCTTCGGAGCGCAGCGCGGCAGCGTCATGGATATGCCGGTGTATCCGGGCGACCCCCTGACGCCTGGAGTCGGCGCCACTCCCGATGCAAAACGTCTGCCGCTCGAGGAGGTCAAGACTATCACCAAGATTCCCGTTCTTCCGATTTCCTACGCGGACGCCGAGCCGTTGTTAAAAGCCATCGCGGGGCAGATTGCGCCTCCAGCCTGGCGCGGCGGACTGCCGTTTGCGTATCACGTGGGCCCGGGGCCAGCCAAAGTGCACCTGAAGCTGCTGTTCAATTGGGACCGCAAGCCGCTTTACGACGTGATTGCAAGAATTCCTGGCGCGAAGTATCCGGACGAATGGGTGATTCGCGGCAATCATCACGATGCGTGGGTNNGGGATGGAAGCCCAAGCGGACGCTCATCTACTGCCTTTGGGATGGAGAGGAGCCCGGATTGCTGGGCTCGACAGAGTGGGCTGAGACGCACGCGGACGAACTGCGCGCGCATGCGGTCGCTTACCTCAACACGGATTCGAACGGCCGCGGATTCTTCGGTGCGGAAGGATCGCATACGCTCGAAAATTTCGTCAATAACGTGGCGCGAGAGATCGACGACCCCGAGACNNCCTCGCTCGCTCCACGCCCGATCACAAGCGCGAACTCCGCACGCGTCCCGATCTACGTATCAGCGCGCTCGGTTCCGGCTCCGACTTCAGCGTGTTTCTGGATCATCTGGGCATCGCCAGTGTCGACGCGGGGTTCGGCGGCGAGGACTTCGGGGGACTTCAGTATCACTCCATCTACGATGATTTCTACTGGTTCACCCACTACTCGGACACCGATTTTTCTTATGGCCTCGCCCTGGCGCAGACCATGGGAACCATGGCGATGCGGCTCGGGGACGCGGAAGTGCTGCCATTTGAATTCGGTGATTTCGGCGACACCATCCGCACATATCTGACGGAATTGAAGAAGCTGTCCGCCGACCAGCGGGCGGAAATCGAAGAGCGCAACCGGGAAATCGAGGAAGGGGTGTATCAAGCCACTGCCGATCCCCGCAAGAAGTCGGTTCCACAAACAAAGGAAGCTTTGCCGCCCTATCTGAACTTCGCGCCGCTTGAGAACGCCGTGGATGCGCTATCCCGTAGCGTTGACGTTTATGAGAAAGCGCTCACGGCGGCGGGCGACCACGCTCCGGCGTCCGTGAACGCCAATCTGATTCTGACGGAGCGGGTTCTCACGAACAACGCGGGCCTGCCCGATCGCGAATGGTTCCGGCACCTGGTTTACGCTCCCGGACTTTACACGGGCTACGGAGTGAAGACCATTCCCGGAGTGCGCGAGGCGATCGAACAAAAGCACTGGGACGAGGCGAATACGCAGATGGTTCGCGCGGCGAAAGCGCTGGACGACGAAGCCCGGCTGTTGACTGAGGCCGCGGCGCTGCTCGCGGCGGCCCCGAAATAGCTCACCGTCCTTGCGGCTACTGAATCGCGATGGTGGCGCTTTGACTGCTGGAATCGGCTCCGCTGATCGACAAGACGATCGGCACGGCCGAACCCGCCGCTAGCCCGTTCGGCAGAGTCGCGTTGATCTGCAACACGCCTGCAAAACCGGGCGCCAATCCCGCAAAATCGATGGTCGCAGGCTGGCCGCCAACCGTCAGCGTGGTATTCGCGACGTTGATCAGAGTTGTAGGAAGTTCGCCGTCCGTCACCGGCGCCGATAGCGAACCGCCGCCGGTGGCATACACGACGATGACGCTGCCGGCAGCCGCCGGATTCCCTGGTCCGTTCACCGACAGATCCTGATTGAGGACCGCGGCCTGTTGCGGCGAACCCGTTCCCCCGATGATAAAGATTCCGGGGACCGCCTGCGCAACCGGGATGCTTACGGGCGGAGAACTCTGACCGTTATTGTTGATGGTCAGGTTCACGTCCTGCCCCGGCGTCACCTCGAACGGCACCACAACGTTCACCTGGCCCGAGCCCGCATAGAGAATCGGCGCGGGGTACTCTCCAAAAAGAACCTGGGTGCTCGCGGCAGTCGAGGAAACCAGGCCGTTCGTGAGCGTCGCCGCGGCAGGCTTGTCCGGCCCCACCCCGGTTCCGAAAATCGCCACGATTTCTCCCGGCGCCACGGACCCTGCCTGATAACTCGCCGAGTTCACCACCCCACTCGCCGTCAGCGCGGGCACCGGCGTCCGCATCGCCGCCAGCAGAGCGTTGAAAGCAGGCGTGGGGTTGTAGTTGAAATCCAACGGCAGCGCAGCGCCGTAGCCGGGGAAGAAGCTGGGTATCCACGAATCCCCGTACGAGACACCCCACATTTGAAACGCCGTGCAGTTGGGCTGCTGCAGGCATACCGTCATGATGCTCTGGTAGATCTGCGCCTGGGTCGCGAGATCGGCCGCCGAAGCCAGCCCATTTGAACCGACCGGTAGCCGGACATCCATTTCCGTGATGTGCACCTGGATGCCCAGAGCCGCCAGTTGCTGCATGTTCTGCGCAAGTCCGGCGGCGCTGGGATAGCCGCTCGTCGTAATGTGCATTTCGAAACCGACCCCGTTGATGGGCACGCCGCGCTGCACAAAATCCTGAACCATGTTGTAGACCGCGGTGAATTTGGAGCCGGGGCCTTCGATGTTGTAGTCGTTATAGAACAGGAGCGCATTGGGATCGGCCGCGTGCGCCCACTGGAACGCCTGCTCGATATAGCCGGTACCGGTCTGCCCGATGCCGGGCTGGTCATACCAGATGGAATCCCGGAGGCCCGGCACGGCCGACCCGCTGGGGTCGTTGAAAGCTTCGTTCACCACATCCCACGCGAATACCGCTCCTTTGAAATGGGTGACCTCGGCGTTGATGTGATTCTGGAGCAGGGTGGACATCTCCGCCGGGGTCGCACTGGCGGCGTAGGGGGCGAGCCATGCGGGGAACTGCTGGTACCAGCAAAGATTATGGCCGCGCACGCGCATGTTGTTGGCTTCGGCAAACGTCACCAGTTCGTCGCCGGGCTGGAAGTTGTAGGTGGTTTGAGTGGGCTGCGTTACATCCCATTTCATTGCGTTGGCGGGTTCGAGCTCGCTGTATTGGGTGGAGAGCGCGCCCGCATAGCTGGGATTCATCAGCAGATCGGGCGGCCCGTACTCATCAGCCGATGCCGCCGCCCCGATGTGAAGACCCTGCGCGGCCGCGGCATCACGCAGGGTGGTCTGACCACTGAGCGCCGCGGTTTCCGCAAGCACAAGGAGGGCTGTAGCGACTACATGCCGAGCCTGGTTTCGTTTTCCGGTGAGGCTTTTCACAGTCGGCATTATATCGACAAATCTCCGTAGTACGTTTCACGGCTGCAAGTTGTATACCCCCGAAGAAACGGGCTATATTCGGTGATACCCTAAGGTCTGTTCCAGCACCTTAATCCGGAAGCATCCAAAAGAAGGACTCTCTTTCTATGTTTCGCAGATTCGTTCCACCCTCACTCACCATTCCTGCTTTTGTTCTGGCGCTCAGCTGTACAGCGTCCGCGCAAACGCCTGCTCTCATCACTTCACCGATTAACGAGGCCAACCTCGTAACCCTCGCCGGCAACACCCGTCCGGAGGCCAACGCAGCGAACGACCTTGGCCGCGTCAGCGACGATTTGGCCATGCCGCACATGCTTCTGCAGTTGCAGCGATCGCCCCAGCAGGATGCGGCGCTCGATGACTTCATACAGCAGTTGAACAACCCGAAATCATCCAACTATCATCAATGGCTTACCGCCTCGCAGTTCGGCGCCCGGTTCGGACTGGCGCAGAACGACCTGATTGCGATCTCCGGCTGGCTGCAATCCCATGGATTCACCGTGGACACGGTCTACACGGGCGGCATGTCGATCGACTTCTCGGGCACCGCCGGCCAGGTACGGAACGCTTTCCATACGGAGATTCATAACCTCTCCGTGGGCGGGCAGGCGCACATCGCGAACATGAGCGACCCAAAGATTCCCGCGGCACTCGCGCCCGCGGTTGCGGGCGTGGTCTCGCTGCACAATTTCATGCCGCATCCGATGTATGTCAGGAAGCCTGAATACACGGTGGCGGGCACCTCAACATCCTATTTAGTGACGCCCCAGGACGTTGCCACCATCTACAATTTCAATCCGGAATTCGCGGCGAAGATCACGGGAACCGGCCAGACCATCGTGGTGGTTGAGGACACCAACCTCTACAGCACGGCGGACTGGACCACGTTCCGGACCACGTTCGGCCTGACGCGCTTCACGGGCGCGACGTTGACGCAGGTTCACCCGGCTTCCACAGGGACCAACAATTGCTCCAACCCCGGCACGAACGGAGACAGCTTCGAAGCCGCCGTCGATGTGGAATACGCCACGGCGGCTGCGCCCAGCGCGGCCATCGAACTCGCATCGTGCTCAGACACCAGCACGTTCGGTGGGTTGATCGCACTGAACAATCTCGTGAATGCCAGCACCACGCCTCCGGCGATCGTCAGCGTGAGCTACGGCGAATGCGAAGCCGTTACGGGAGCTTCCGCCAACGCCGCGTTCAAGTCGGTTTACTCGCATGCGGCAACCGAAGGCGTCTCGGTATACGTGGCGTCCGGTGACACGGCTGCGGACTCCTGCGCGCAAGCCCTGGGAGAATCGGTGGCCACAACGGGAACGAGTGTGACCGGTTGGGGGTCGACCCCCTACAACGTGGCCGTCGGGGGAACGGATTTCCAGGACCTCTATCTGAACGACTTCAGCACGTACTGGAACTCGACGAACACGACCTACTATGGTTCGGCCAAGTCGTACATGCCGGAGATCCCCTGGAACGACACCTGCGGGAGTAACTTGCTGGCCACGTATGAAGGCTTCACGACCACGTATGGATCCACCGGGCTCTGCAACACGGATGGGTTCATCGGCACGAACGGCGGTGGCGGCGGTCAAAGCGCTTGCGCCACAGGCGCCCCGGCGGTGTCGGGCGTTACCGGCGGAACCTGCAAGGGCTACGCGAAGCCCTCGTGGCAGTCCGTCTACGGAAACAAAGCAGACGGCGTACGCGACGTTCCGGACGTTTCTTTGTTCGCGTCCAACGGCTGGCTCAGCTCCTATTACGTTGTGTGCTATTCGGATAAGGCCGAGGGCGGAACGGCTTGTACGGGGGCTCCCAGCGGATGGTCCGGCGCGGGCGGAACTTCCTTCGCAACGCCCATTATGGCTGGCGTGCAGGCGCTGATCAACCAGAAGACCGGGGCGCGACAGGGGTTGCCAAATACAGCGCTCTACGCGCTCGCGGCGGCCGAGTATGGAACGACGGGCGCCACGTCCTGCAACTCTGAACTGGGCAACGGCGTCGCCTCTACCTGCACCTTCCATGACGTGACCGAGGGCAGCATCGACCTGCCGTGCACGGGCACGTACACCTGCTACGATCCTTCGGGCACCTACGGGGTGCTCTCCGCCAGCGACTCGACTTACAAGCCGACCTTCCAGGCAGCTCCGGGTTGGGACTTCGCCAGCGGCATCGGATCTGTGAACGTCGCGAACCTGGTGAACAACTGGAGCACAGTCGCTCCGTAAGCTCACACCAAAGTCATTAAATTAGCGGGGCAGGCGGAAGCGCCTGCCCCGCTTCGTTTTTGTAGGCTGCTAATGCCGCGCGAAGGGTGTCGAAGATGCGGTTCGCGCCCAACGCCTCGGTGAGGTGATGCCGGTCGAGATCGGGCCTGAGGTCCGACTGCACGTGCGCGAAAACCAGCGTGACGCCTTTGGCGGCGAGGTCTTTGCGCAGATCCCGAACCACGCGAGCGGCAGTGTAATCCACGTGCGAAATGGGCCCGGCGTCGACCACCACCCATTGCACGCCTGGCACGACGAGACGGCGGATCTGATCCGAAAACATTCCGGCATTGGCGTAGAAGAGCGCCGCGCCAAAGCGATAGATGACCAAGCCGGGCTCGGTGAGGGCCCCTGGAACGGCCGGAGTCAACTGCCAGAGGCCCTCCGCACCTTTCACCAGCACGGCGGTGTGAGGCCGATAGCTGTGGCGCACGATGCGGAGCAGCGACATCACCATGGCTAAAAGGATGCCCTGCTCGACGCCCACCAGCACCACAACGAGGGCTGTGGCGGCGGCGAGGAAGTATTCGGCGGGGCTTTCCTGCCGAATGGCTCGCAGGCCGCGGATGTCGCAGAGGCGGATGGCCACCAGAAATACGATGGCGCCGAGCACGCACCGGGGCAGGTACTGAAACAGGCCGGTCAGAAAAACGAGGACCAGGGAAACGACCACCGCGACAGCGACATGGGTCACCTGGCTCTGGCCTCCGGAGCGCTCGGCCATGGCCGTCTGGGTGGGGCTTCCGTTGACTACGAAAGCTCCGGTGAGCGCGGCGGCGGCATTGGCGGCGGCGAGGCCGGCCAAGTCGGCATTCTCATCCTCATGCTGCTGGTGGCGCAGGGCGTATACGCGAGCGGTGGCCGCGCTTTGCGCGACGATCATCACCACGCACGAACCGGCAATGGGGATCAGCGACTCAATGTCGCGCCAGCCCAGACCAGGCCAGACAAGATGCGGGAGCCCACCCGTGACGGGTCCGATGACGGCGATGCCACGGCCGGCAAAATTCCACGCGGCGCTGGCTGCTATTGCGCCTGCGACGGCGATGAGAGGAGCGGGGATTCTGGGGGCCACCCGATCGAGCGTGAGAACAACGGCGAGGACTAAGGCAGAGAGCCCCAGCGATGGCCAGTTCACCTGGGGCAGACCGCGGGCGATCTCAGCCAGTTGCAGAACGGTTCGGTGGGTGTGAACGGGCAGCCCCAGCATTGCGCCCAGCACGGCGATGCCGACCTGAAATCCGACGCCGGTGAGGAATCCGACGAGGACGGTTCGGGAAAGGAAGTCGGCCAGGAAACCCAGCTTCAGGATGCGCGCCAGGAGGAGGAAGCCGGCGGTGAGCAAGGCGGTCATGCCCGCCAGGGCGATGTAGCGCGCAGTGCCGGCGGCCGCGAGAGGCGAGATTCCGCCGGCGAGGATGGCGGCAGTCGCCGAATCGGCCGCGACCACAAGGTACCGGGATGCGCCAAACGTGGCGAAGGCGACGAGTGGCAGGCACAGGGTGTAGAGCCCAGTGACCGCGGGCATGCCGGCGATGGCGGCATAGCCCAGCGCCTGGGGAATGCTCATGGCGGCAAGCTCGATTCCCGCGAGAGCGTCACGGAGGTTGCGAGCCTTGCTGAATGGCCGCATTCCAAGAAACAGCTTGAGTTTGATAATCTGCGGATTCCCCATGAAGACGTTGACCCTCATCATACTTTCCCTGAGCCCGGCTTTCGCGGGCGACTGGCTCACGTACGGCCACGACGCGCAGCGCACCGGCTGGGCGATGGAGGAGACGCGGCTTAACGCCGCTAATGTTCCGCAGCTCGGGCTGAAGTGGAAGGTGAAACTACGCAACGAATCCTACCGGCTTTCGGCCCTCACCGCGCCGGTGGTAGCGGGCGGCCTGGTTTATGTCGCGGGCATCACCGGAACGATGTTCGCGCTGGACGTGGAAACGGGGAACCAGGTGTGGGCACATCCATTCAAGACGCGGGCGTTGCCGGGCGGGGGCTTGTATCAGGGAACGTTCCTCTGCCCCAACGGAATTACGGCGACGCCGGTGATCGACAAGGACGCCGGGATCATCTACGCGATCGCGCCGGACGGGGCGCTGTATGGCCTCGATCTCGGCAGCGGAACCGTGCGGTACGGACCGGTTCAACTGGTTGCGCCGTTTTCAAAGAACTGGAGCCTGAACCTGGTGAACGGGATTCTCTACACGGTGCTCACACAAGGCTGCGGCGGCGGGATTTCCGGCTTCTACGCGGTGGATGTGCGCAACCGGCATCACCCCGTGATTCACCAGATGCTGCTCTCGAATACCGATACAGCCGGCATCTGGGGCCGCGGCGGCGCCATCGTGGGAACCAACGGCCGGGTGTATGGAGCGACGGCCGACGGCCACTTCGATACGGCGGCGGGCGATTACTCCAACACCGTGATCGCGGTGTCGGCGGGCGACCTCAATCTGCTGGATTACTTTCTGCCTCCTAACTGGTCCTACCTCAACCGGAAAGATCTCGACTTAGGCGCATCCAGCCCGGTCTACTTCGGATGGCATCACCGCAACCTGATTGCAAGCGGCTCCAAAGAGGGCGTGGTCTATCTGCTGGATGCGGATGCGCTGGGAGGCAGCGACCATCAAAGCGCGCTTTCCACATCGAAGCGGCTGGGGAACGACCGCGGCATCTGCTGCGAGGGCCTCGGCATCTGGGGGGGACTCTCGTCGGCGCGCGATGAAACGGGCCAAACGTGGCTCTATGTTCCGATGGGCGGTCCGCTCTCCCCGGAAGGCGCATCTTTTCCGATTACGAACGGCGAAAAACCTCACGGCAGCATCATGGCATTCAAGGTAGTGGCCGAGGCCAAGACGCAAGAGCCTGTGCTGGAGGCGGCGTGGAGCTCCGGGGATTTTAATGTTCCCGACCCGGTGATCATTGCAAACGGAGTTGTGTTCGCTCTTTCCACGGGAGAAAATCCGGTGCAGCACGGCCCCGAAGAAAACCGGCTGAGGAACACGCGACCGGCAGTTCTGAAAGCGCTGGATGCCTATACCGGAAAGGAACTCTACAACAGTGGAACGGCCATGGAGTCATGGGTGCATTTCAGCGGACTGGCCCTCTCCAATGGTAAAGTCTTCGCCGTGGATCACGATTCTCATGTTTATTGCTTTGGCTTGGGCGCCCAATAACGAGAGTTCGAGATCGTACGCTTGGCCGCGCTTTCGGCAAGCCTCCTGCTCATCGGAATGGCATGTCGAAAATCACTGAAGCGAAGCGCGATCACATCACGGACGAGAATTTTGCCTTTCCGAAGGAACGGAAGGAACCGATCCACGACGCGGCCCATGTACGCAATGCCATTGCCCGCTTCAAACAAGTACAAGGAGTGAGCGATGCGGAACGCGATGCGGCCTGGAAACGGATTCAAAGCGCCGCAAAGAAGCATGATGTGGAACTGCACGAGAACGACTGGCGCGATTTGAGCTGACAAAATTCGACAAAAGTCCGGCCTGCTGATAACAAAGTACCTGTGTGTGGGGCCAGGGAACGCGCGGGCGGGCCTATTGACTCGTGTTCCTCGCGGCTGGTCTAATGGTGCGTACCCCCCTATGCAACAGATCACCCGTGCCGGCGTATGCGCCGCGGTCTTATTCCTTTCTTTATTTTGCAGCCGTTCGGCTTTTGCCGCGGCTTGTGGCGTAACGGCCCCCACCATCACCGGCGCTCAATATAACAGCTATCGAACGAGTTCCAATACGCAGGAAACGAGCTTGACTCCGGCCACGGTGCAGAGCGGATTCGGCTATTTGTTTCAGTTGTCACCCGCGGCAGGTCTGGTATTCGCGCAGCCCCTGATTCTGCATAACTTCACGATCGCGGGGACGTGCCACGCGACGGTGGTTTTTCTGGCCACGATGAAGAACCAGATTTTCGCGTACGATGGCGACGGTCCGGGTTCGACGCCGATCTGGCAGAGCCAGACGTTCGGAACAGCGGTTTCCTCGGGATCGGTGGCCTTCCCGGCGCTCTATTGCCGGACGAATGTGGGGTTCACGAGCGTAGGGATTCTGAGCACTCCGGTGATTGACACGCAGAGCGATTTGATGTACTTCGTCACGCTGAACGACACACAGAAGGCGACGGCATGCACGGCGAGCGGCAGCACGGGATGGGTTTACACTCTGCATGCGATGTCGCTGAAGAACGACACCACTTTCGGCACGGATTACATTCCCGCGCACGACATCAACGAGGATCTTTCGCCTTACGGTTTCGTGGCGGGGCAGGCACTGCAAAGGTNNGCAAAGGCCCGCGCTAGCGGATGCGCAGGGTGGAATCTTCATTGGCTTCGGATTCGGAACTTCGACCAATGGCGGCGGAGAAATCGAATCGGCCTACCAGGGATGGATGGCGCAATATAATTCCTGCGCGACCGGCAGCACAAGCTGTCCTTCCACCACTTGCCGGACGAACACCAAATGCAACTTCTTCTATGCCAGCCAGACGAATCCAGGGCCGCTCTCGTCCCATGGCGCCGGCGTGTGGATGTCCGGGGTGGGACCCGCGACGGACGGAACGTTCTTCGCGTTCTCCACGGGAAACGGCTGTTACCCGGACGCCGGGAGCACGCCTGAGAACTGTTCTCCCATTCTTGAAAACGGGTTGGGAGATTCCGTGATCTATCGCCCGGTGAGCACCACGAACACCAACCCCGGTTCGACATTCACGCCGGAGAACACGACCGAATCGCCCGGGTTCATGAACTACTACGTGGATGATTACAACGACCTGGACGTGAGTTCAGGAGGCGTTATGATGATCCCGCCGACCATTCCCAAAGCGACCAGCAGTTTTGTAATCGCGTCGGGGAAGGCGGGCCAGACTTACGTGCTGCCCACTTCGAATCTGGGGGGCTATACCAGCACACCGTATCAAGGCTTTCTTTCCGCGGTGAGTACCGCGCCTTGCTCGGTACCTTTTCCGGTGGCTCCGCAAACACCGCTTTACGGCGGCATTGTTCCTACTGGCGGAGGCTGCTCGGAGATACACAATCCAGCTTTCTGGCCCAGTCTGGCCGCTGGCACGGGATTTTATTTCGTGTGGGGTTTTGGCGATGTGCCGCGGGGTTACTACTTCAACGGATCCACCCTGGAGACGGCGGCGAATTCGCCGGTTCCTCCCATTGTGGGGGGGAATAAGTCGCAAGGCGGCGGAGCGCTGGCTGTGTCGGCAAACGGCACGAACGATTCCACGGCGATTTTGTGGGCCGTTACTTCAAACGGGTTTGGATCAGGTGGGGCTTTTGTTGACGGCGCGCTCTCGGCCCATCAACTCTATAGCAGCGGCGCCACATTTGAAATCGCCAGCCTTTATAACAGTTCCCAGACAGGGATTACTTTCCAGGTTCAGCGGTATGTTGTGCCGCTGGTCAACAACGGCAAAGTCTACGTATCGGCTGTGAAGAGCGGAAACGGCAGCATCTTCGTTTTCGGACCGTGCTCGGAAGGGCCTAGCGGGGCTTGCGCTACTCTGCCGTAGGGGGCGGTTTCGAGGCGGACTGTCCGGGAAATAGCTGCACAGATTTTTGGAAATTGAGCACGCTGGCAGGCTTTTCCAGGAATCTCCGGATTTCATAACCGGCCGCCGATGAACACAGATTAACGCGGCCGGGATTCGACGGTCCAGTGTTTCGAATCGCCGCGGTTGTGGGCCGTTGCTTCAAACGGATTTGGATCAGGTGGGTCTTTCGCTGACGGCGCGCTCTCAGCCCGTCAACTCTATATCAGCGGCGCCACATTCGAATGGGTCAGTTTTTTTCGATGGTCTTGACGAGCGGCAGGTCTTTGGATGAACCGCCGACCATGAAGGTGTAGGCGCCCGGTTCCAGTTTCCACGCGTCGTGGGCCTCATCAAAAATCGAAAGGTATTTTGAATTCACCGGCACACTCACCTGTTTGCTTTCGCCGGGATTCAGATGTACTTTCGACCAGCCCACGAGGCGCTTGGGCGGCTCGTTCGCCGCTGCGGGAAGCGCGGCGTACACTTCGGCAATTTCGGCTCCGGCACGCGTTCCCGTATTTTTGACGGTGAAGCTCACGATGTTATCGTGAACGGCGAGGTTGGAGTAACCAAAGGTGGTGTAGGAAAGACCGAACCCGAATGGGAACAGGACCGGCTTTTTCTCCGCGTCGTACCACTTGTAGCCTACCTTCAAACCTTCGTTATAGGTGATGCTGAACGTGGGTTTGGCTTCGCCGTTGCCGGCAACGGCGGCCCCGCCATGGCTGCCGGGCGGAGGCGGGACGATTTGTGGATGCGGCAAATCCGCTTCACTCAGCGGGAACGTCATGGGCAGCTTCGCGCTGGGGTTCACATCGCCGAACAAAATGTTGGCCACGGCATCCGCGCCCTTGCTACCCGCGAACCATGCTTCTACAACTCCGCTCACTTTGCCAAGCCACGGCATGGTCACCGCTGTCCCGGTCTCGAGCACGACGATGGTGCGCGGATTCGCCGCGGCCACCTGTTCGATGAGGGCATCTTGTTTGTCGGGCAATGAAAGGCTGGGCAGATCCATTCCCTCACTGAGCCATTGATGCGCGAAGACGATGGCCACATCGGCTTGCTTGGCGAGGGCGGCGGCGCGTGCCGGATCGTCACCCGAATCGAACGAGACGGTCTCCGCGGGGACCTTGGCGCTTACGGCCTTGAGAGGCGCGGGCGGGAACCAGACATGCTCCTGCCACCTGGCCGGCGCGCGGCCTGGAGGATCCACCTGAGCGGAGCCACCACCGGAAATCATCCCGGTATCGGCGTGGGAACCGATGACGGCGATGGAGTGGATCTTGCTTCGATCGAGCGGAAGGACACCATTGTCGTTCTTGAGGAGCACGGTGCTTTGTTCGGCCAAGTGGAGCGCCGTTGCAAAGCCGCCTTCCACATCCACGACGCTCTTGCGGAGGGGGTGGTCGACGATGCCGCTGAGGAATTCCGATCGCAGAATGCGGCGGACATGCTGGTCGAGCTCAGAGAGCGGCACCGTGCCCGAATCGACGGCCACTTTGAGCTTGTCGCCGAAGAAGTCGTCATTCGGCTCTTCATTGTCGAGGCCCGCGGCGGACGCCTTGATGGTGCTGTGCGTGCCGCCCCAGTCGGACAGGACGAAACCCTTGAAGCCCCACGCGGTGCGCAGGATGTCCGTGAGAAGGAACTTATTTTCACAGGCGAAATCGCCGTTGACCGCATTGTACGAGCACATGACCGCCGCGGGATTGCCGGTATCGATGCCCACCTCGAAAGCCAGGAGATCCGTTTCGCGCAGGGCGCGCCGGCCGATGATCACATTGACTTCGTTGCGGCCGCTTTCCTGATCGTTGACGGCGTAGTGCTTGATGTCGCCGATGACATACTGGCCCTGCTCGCAGCGGATGCGGTTGCCGACGAGCGTGCCGGCGAGGATGGGATCTTCCCCGAGGTACTCGAAAGTTCTGCCGTTGCGGGGCTCGCGGGTGATGTTGACACCGCCGCCTAAGGTCATGTTGTAGCCCTGGGCCCGCAGTTCGCGGCCGATGAGCGCCCCATATTCGCAGGCCGCTTCCGGGTCCCAACTTGCAGCGGAGGCGAGGTTGGAAGGCAGAGCGGTGGAGTAGCGGCCGTTTTCCGCGCTGCTTCGAACGCCATAGGCGGCGTCGCTCATTTGAATCATGGGGATGCCCAGACGCGGAATGCCGAGAACGAACCCAGCACCACCATTGCCGAGGTAGGCGTTGGGTCTCGGTTTGCCCCAGCCGGGCATGCCGTTGCCGTGGACGAGATCCATTTTTTCTTCGAGCGTCATCTCCTTGAGCACCATTTCCGCGCGTTCATCGGGCGACAACGCAGTATTCATCCAGGGATGCTTCTGCGACTGGTCGGCAGCGTCGTTATGTAAGCGATGTTGGGGAAATGCGGATAGGGCGAAAGTGGCGAACAGGGCGATGCGCAGAATGGCGGAGTTCATTTGCCCTATATCGTATCCGATCCTCTGTCGCTCGGGGCGCAGTTCGGGTGCTTGCGCGGCTTGCGGCGGAAAGTTCGACGTGTTTTTTCGCTAATTTCGCCAGGCCACCTTCTTTTCGGGGAACAAGGTGAGCTCCATTTCGTCGAGCAGACCCCATTCGAGGGCCATTTCGAGGCTTTCCCTGGTCTTTTTGGTGAGCGGATTGAGGATGCGGAGGACGGTTTTGCGAACCAGATTTGTCCCCGAATCTGTTGATTCCACTGGGGCGGTCGCCTTCGCTGTTTTCTGCTTCAGCTCCTGACGGGCTTCAAACAGGCGCGTCGCGACGGTCAGCAGGTCCTGATACTTCTTATAGGGTTCGCATTCTTCCAGATTGAACGGATCGGATTTGTAATTGTCGCGGCGGAAGAGGCGCATGCGGTCATATTCCTTGCTCATGGCGAGCAACTGGCGGCTGAGGGTGGTGCTGTAGCGGGCGAGTTTGGCGAGGTCGTCCGCGCCGAGGTGGAAGGCTTCGGTGTGCGCGTAGGGTTCGAGGGCGCGCGCGTCGGTTTCAGGATGGGCCCCGGCGAGGTGCTGGGCCTGGATGGTGAATTTACTGAACTGTAGGCTGGCGGTGAGAGCGGGGATGCGGCTGAGACGCCAACTGGTATCGACGATGCATTGCAGGAGATGGATTTCGCGCATGCCGATGGGGGTGGAATCCTTGAAGAAAGCCGCGGCAGTTTTGGCGTATTCGACCATTTCGGCAGCGGTGAGATAAGTGTACTGGCCGGTGAGGCCGTGTTTGAGGCCGTGCGTTTCGACCTGGGGGGTTTCGTTGATGAGGCGAGGGATAGAATCGCCGAGAGTTTCGCGCGCGCTGTTGAGAGTGTCTTGTGCTTCTTTTTCTAAGTTCGTCATTGATGCATGGGCCTCCCGGGCCCTGATTTAGTTTCCCAGCGGGAATTGGGGCTGGAGGGAGGGTTTGGGGTTAAGTTGTTGAGGGGATTGGGGAAATTTCGTCATTTTTGGGGGCACCCGCTCGGTTGGCCGGATGTCCTTGGCGTGTAGCGAAACGGACGGTCGGGTCGTTCTCATCCGTATGAGGTGCGCATTGGGGTTTCGCTCCCGATGCTGGCAATGCTGGCAGCCCCCACGTTCCTGTGGCAGCGAACCGACTCGTTCCAAGGGCCGTCCAGCTTTGCCCACCACGGCTTGAATCGTTTGTTCAGAGGATTGGCATGCGCCAGATTGCCGATGGAAGCGGCCCCACCCGCGCAGGCGGGGCGGCTCAATCACATAGTCATTGCGCCGAATCGAGTAACTTGCTCAATTCCTCTTTCCCTACTATGGCCGCGGTGACGCGCTGCTCACTGGCTTCGGCCACGGTGATCGAAGTCATATGATCTTCCATGGCTTTCTGCGCGCCGACGTCGTTCACGATCATCCAGGGGTTGTCTGAAGCCATCAACAGGACGCGGTATTTGCCGGGCGGCACGGAGCTGAATTCCACATCCATCGTCCCGCCGCCACCGTAGGAATTCACCATCGGCTGGCCTCCGCCAACGGGCAGCAGGATCGCAGCCATCTGCTCGCCGGCCGCGGGCGGCGATTCCGCATTGACATGCACCTTGCCGAACCGCGAACTCAGCGTAATGTGAAGCACGCCGCCACCCTCGCCGGCGATCTCGAAGTCCGAGGGAGTCACCTCACGGCCGCCGAGGGTTACGGACTTGAAAAATCCACCCTGCAATCCGTTCAGGCTGAAATGCCCGGGCAGCACCGACTTGAACTCGAAACCTCCGTCCTTGTTAATCACGGTGACGGGGAAGGGACCGCGATAGTTCGGCTGCAGCGGCTGGAGTGAAATCTGCTGGCCTTCCAGCAGGATGCTCGTATCATCGGCTACCACCGTGCCTGAAATACCCGGGCCGGGCGCCATCCGCAGTTCGACGTCGGTCACCTGAGCGCTGCCGACTTGAAGATCCTGCCGCGCTTCAAAAGCTTTCTCGCCCTCAACCAAAGTGGCGACGATTTCATAAGAGCCGGGCGTGATGTTGCGGAACATGTACAACCCGCGGCGACCGAAGCGCGCGGGCATTCCCACGCCGTCATCCTGCTGAGAGTCCTTCGACATCATCACGATTTGCGTCTGAGGGAGAAGACTGGGGTCAACTCCCGTGATGGTCGCGCGCACGGTGAACATGCGCGAACGCAGTACATGGAAATCGATTCCGTCCAGTTCCGCGCCGGCCTCGACAAGCAATCCACCGGAGGCTGAGCTTCCGCCGCCCGCGTAACTTACCGGCGCGTAACCTTCGGTGGGAATATCGGGGTCGTTTACATGCATGAAGCCGTGCGGGGCGGGGAAGTTTTGCCCGCATTGGGCCCGCACGCCGTACCGGCCAGCCAGAATGCCGTGGATGTGATAGTTCCCGTCGCTGTCGGTGCTGCCTCCGATCGAAAAGCGCCCACCGCGCAGTCCCTGTTTGGCGTCCACCTGCGTAGCGGTGACCGAGCAATTGGCCACCGGCTGGTCGTCCTCATTCGTGACCCGGCCGCCAATGCCCGCGCCCGGCTGAAGCGGGATCTCGACGCCGGTCTTCTCCTCGCTATCGGCTAAGGTGACATTCATTGCCATTTGACTTCGACGTCCCCCTCCGGAGAAGTCCGCATGATTCGCCATCACCCAATAGACGCCCATGGGGAGCGCACGGAAACTGAAGTTTCCGCCGGCGTCGGTAACCGCGGAGAGACTGGCTGCGCCGTTGACCATGACGGTGGCTTTCTTGATGGGCTCGTGCGTCTTTGCGTTGATCACGACGCCGGAAATGGAACTCTTGCCGGTGAGAGGCTGGGCATTGGGGTCCGTGTTTCCCGGCATGTCTTTCTGCGCGCGAGGCGTGAACTGGCTATACAAAGAGCCGGCGGACATCAGGAGCGCCACTCCAACCAGAAAATGTCTCATTCGGGCTCTCCCGGATCGCGAATGATCAATTTGGCATCGTGCGTGACATGGGCGTCCTCGGCCACTTCCAGTGCATCGCCTGAAGCCGCCGCGAACGGCTTCAGAAAATCGGGCTTCCAATATTCATCCAACTGCAAGCGGTCGAAAGCATATATCCGATAGGTTCCCGGCGTGACGCCTTTGAATTCGAAATGTCCTTTGCCGTCCGTCAGTCTGGTTTCGTAAAATCCCAGCACGTTTTCGTACTTACCGGACGGCGCGAGTAACACGCGCGACCGGATGTTTGTCAAAGGAGCGGACCCATCCGGCGCCATCACCGTTCCCCCGACCACCGCGCCCTTCGTGCTGACTACGATGGTGAGCGGCTTACGCGTGCCCTCTTCGAGTTTCATGTCGGTGGTGAGAACGTCCTGATCCCCCAGCCGCATGGACTTGATATAGCTTCCAGGGGGCATCGGAGTAACTCCGATATCCCAGATACCGGGCAATGCGCTGGGAAATTCAAACGAGCCGTTGTCTCCGACCTCCGTGGTCAGCGGCTGGTCGAACGGCGAGTCATCACCCGATGTGAGGCGGATCGAATAAGGCCCGTTCTTTCGGATGCCCTCGCCTTCGATTACAAGTTTTCCCGCGAGCGGCGCGCACGGTACGAGGGTGAGCGTGACGTTATCCGCGCCCGGCCCCGCTTCCACGACCTGCTCCGCGTGGTAGGTGACGCCTTTTGCCTCCACGGAGGCGACCACATGATAGCGGCCGGCGGCAACATTCGCCTGAAATTTATATTCCGGACCATTGGTTCCGAAGCTGGCCACTTGTTCCCCCGGAATCCTGGATTCGGGAATGAACCGGATATTCACGAACGCATTGGGGTCAAGGCCCGCAGCGCCTTGCACGGCTCCGCTCACCGTCAATTGAGGCGTGGTTTCGAGCGTAAAATCGATGCCTTTCAGATCATTACCGGCATTTAGAGTCAGTGATGAGGCGGAGTCTATCGACGTTGCGCCGGGATAGAACTGAGGCGTGTACATCTCATCCTGAACGGGGCTTCCGGCAACAGACTCGGGACGGATGCGCACCACCGGTTGAAACTGCCCGGTAGCCATGACACGGTATTCGCCCGGTTGCACGAAGGTGAGGTGGTACTCACCTTTGTCGTTGGTCATGGACTGGCCGGCGATTTGCCAGTGCAGGCTTCGACGCCGGTAGACCGGCCGCAGGAGTTCGACGCGCGCATTGGGCACGGCGTCTCCATCCCCATCCATCACGGCTCCTGAGAGCGAACCGCTGGGCAGCATGGCGATAATGACATCCTGTTTGCGCTGGCCTGGAGTGAGGGTCAGGAAGGGAACCGGCCGGCCCAGATCGTTGCCTCCGCCAAAGCACGAACGCTCGTATCCACTGAGGCGCGCGCAGAGAGTGTAATCTCCCGCGGGCACTCCCGTGAAGGCAAACGCGCCATTCGGTTCGGAGTAAGTGAGCGCCTCCAGAATGTCCTTTCCGGTGGTTCGCAGAGTCACGATGGCTCTCTTGATGGGCGCCTTGGACCAGCCGTTGCGCACCACGCCACCGATGATTCCGGTCTGCTGCTGCGCGGGCGCGCGGGGCGCGCCTAGCAGGCCGGCAACGGCAACCCAAAGAAAAACCCGGGTCATCACTCGATAACTTCCACTCTCGTCTGAATCTCTTCGCGCGGGATCAGCGCCGGCCAATAGGCGACTATTTCGCGCACGGCGGGCCTGCCGTCACCGAATCCAGTGGCCCCCGGAGGTCCGTTCAATACCAGCGGAATCAACTCACGCGTAAACCGGTCCACCGATTTTCGATCTTCCCCGCGCACACCGATCCGTAGCTGCACTTCCGGCGGCTCCACAACATTGGGCGCCACGCCGCCCTGGCACGCGTTCACCCCGAAGTACTCCGTCTGAATCTCGTCAAACCGCAGCCCGAGGTTGGCCAGCCTAGTTCTCACGATCTGGTCGGCGGCCTGCGCTTTCTCCAGCGCCTGCGGGGAACTATAGACCAGAGTTCCCGTCGATTTCCATCCGGCCGCGTAACTAATGGAAAGCTTCAATGACGGCGGCCGCTGAGATCCGCGAATACCGCTCACCCGAACGCGGTCCGGGCCGATGTCTTCGAGCCGTATGCTGGTGAAATCGGCCACGCAGTCGGGCGTAATATAGTGCGCGGGATCGCCCAGTTCGTAGAGCAGTTGCTCCTTCACGGTATCGGAATGGACGCGCCCGCCGGTGCCCGCGTGCTTGGTAATGACGAAGCTGCCGCCCGATTCGGCTTCGATGATGGGATAGCCGATGTTCGCCATGTCCGGGATGCTCCGCCAATCCACCTGGCAGTTCCCGCCGGTACATTGTGCGCCGCATTCGACAATATGTCCGGCAATGGTACCGGCTGCCAGGTGATTCCAATCTTCCGGTCCCCATCCGAACGCGTGGATCATGGGCGCGAGCGCGAGAGCGGTATCCGTGGAGCGCCCCGCAATCACCACATCCGCGCCGGTAGCCAAGGCTTCCGCCAGTGGAAATGCACCGATGTAGGCATTGGCGCTTAATACGCGGGAGCGAATGGTGGAGATCGGTTCCCCCGTATCCATGTCGCGCATCTCGCAGCCTTTGGCGAGGAACTCATCCATGCGGCCCAGAACGTCGTCGCCGGTGATTACCGCAACCTTGAAACCGGGCGCCTGTTGCAACACCGCCCTGGCGCAGGCCACCGGATTCACGCCGCCGGCGTTGGCGATCACTTTGATGTTGCCCGCGCGCAACTTGTCCTTCAATCTGCCGATCAGCGGCGGAAAATCACTGGCGTAACCCAGGTTCGGATCACGTTCCTTCTGCTTCTGCAGAATGGACATGGTGACTTCGGCCAGATAATCGAGGATCAGGTAGTCGATGGGACCTTGCTCGACGAGGCGAACGGGCGCCTCCAGCCAGTCGCCCCAGAAACCTTGTCCGTTGGCGATCCGGATCATCTTGAGAGCGTCTCCAGGACCAACGCCCCGGCGCGCGGACGGGTCATGGTCAGTTCGAGCGCCATCGAAAGAATTTCGCGCGTATCTTTCGGGTCGATCACGGCGTCCACATGCCCGCGAGCCGCCGCGTAGCGAGCATCCAGCCAGCGGTCATAATCGGCGCGCGTGCGATCGATGGCGCGCTCCAGATCCTCGGGCATTGCCGCGCCGGTCTTTTTCAGTTTTTCGATTTCGGAGGAGTATAACGCGACTACCGCGGAATCGCCTTCCATGACGCCGATGCGCGCGGTGGGCCAGCTAAAGGTGAAGTTCGGGTCGAAGCCTTGTCCGGCCATGGCATAGTAACCTGCGCCGCTCGCGTGGTTCATGGTCAATATGATACGAGGGACGGTGGCGCAGGACATGGATTCCACCATCTCCGCGCCGGCACGTATGATGCCGTCCGCTTCCGCTTCCTGGCCCACCATGAAGCCGGAAACGTCCTGCAGATAGACCAGGGGGGTTCCCGCGCGTTCCGCGTTCTCAACGAAGTAATGGACCTTGCGCGCGGATTCGGTGTAGATGATTCCGCCCACGCGTGGCCCTTCCGGGCCACGCAGGAAGCCGCGGCGGTTGGCGATCACGGCGACGGGACGGCCGCACAGCCGCATGGACGCGCACAGCATCTCCGGGGCGTAATCGGGCTGAAATTCCAGGAAATCGCCGGCGTCGAAGATGCGATCCAGAACCTCGCGGATCTCATAAGGCAGCCGGTGATCCGCGGGAAGCACGCTGTAAATGTCGCTTGCGCTCCTGGCCGGCGCGGCCTTCGCGTCCGTGGCCGCCGCTGGGGCGGGGAAGCGCGAAAACTCGCCGCGAATCAGGTCGAGGCAGTGGTCATCGTTGCGAGCCATGTAGTGCGCCACGCCGGATTTGGAGGTGTGCATGCGCGCGCCGCCCAGCGTTTCCTGATCGATCACCTGCCCCGTTGCGCCCTTGACTAAGTTCGGTCCGCCGAGACCCATGAAGCTGGTTTTCTCCACCATAATGATGACGTCGCTGAGCGCGGGAAGGTACGCGCCGCCGGCGATGCAGGGCCCCATGACGGCCGAAATCTGCGGGACGCGCAGTTTCCGGCGCATCAGCGAGTTATAGAAGAAGATGCGCCCCGCGCCGTATTGGCCGGGGAAGATGCCGTCCTGGAATGGCAGGTTGACTCCCGCGGAATCCACCAGATAAACGATGGGCACGCGGTTGCGCATGGCGATCTCCTGCGCCCGCAGGATCTTGGTGATGGTCTCCGGCCACCATGCGCCTGCTTTCACCGTGGCGTCGTTAGCCACGATCACGGCGGGACGTTTCTCGATCAAGCCGATTCCGGTGACGACGCCGGCGGCAGGCGCCTGGCCGTCATAAAGATCGTGCGCCAGCAGCAGCCCGATTTCGACAAAACGCGAGCCCGCGTCCACCAGTTTCGCGATGCGCTCCCGCGCGGTCAGCTTTCCGGACTTGTGTTGTTTGGCGATGCGTTCCGCGCCACCCCCGGCCCTGAGACGCTCTTCGAGCCGGCCTAGCTGTTCGACAAGGAACCGCATATGCGCCTCACGAGCGAGGGCTTCCCGCTCGGTAGGGCTTTGTTGCACAGTCATTGCAGTTCTCAGTTTGACACTTTGGCATCCGGCTTCATACTGATAGATGTGAACCCTTCCACCCGCCGTGCATTTCTCTCCATGCTGCCGTCCTTATCGCTTCTGGGCGCGGTGAAGCGTAAGTCGAACGTACTGGCCGATCTCGGTGGATCGATCGATATCAATCCTCAACTGTTGACGGCGATCCACGGCGCCGGTTTCGACGGGTTCATCGAAACCTCGCCGGAGGCGCGCCTGAAGCTCAAGCCGCAGGATTATGGGGCACTGCAACTCTACGCGATTCGAGCGGCGCTCCCGCGTTTTGAAGACAGCATGGACGATGCGGCCGGCGAAGTGAAGACGCTGGTGGAACTTGCCGCGGTGCAGGGTGCGGGAGCAGTGATTACGACTCACCCAGGCCTTTCGGGAAATGGCGCATTTCGTCCCGTCGACCTGGAACGGAAGGCGCGTATTCTCGACATCGCGGGCGCAATATGCGCCGCGCGCGGTCTGACGTTCCTTTATCAGAACCAGTCCTTGGAGTTCACCGGGAACGCAGCGGAGGAGCGCGCCCTGATGGTGCGGACAGATCCGAAGAAAGTCTCGTATTTTCTCGACGCGGGCGAGGCCATGCGCGGCGGCGCGGACCCGGCCGCATTTTTCGCGGCGAACCAAAAGCGCATCGCGGGCATTCGTTTGTCCGATTTCAAAGACGACGGGTTGGTCCCGTTCGGGCAGGGCAGTCCGCCCGCGGCCGCAATGGCTTCGGCCATCGAGAAGAACCGCTGGACCGGATGGCTGGTGGCGCCGCTGAATATCGATAAGAACGAGCGAGCGGTGGCTGGGTTCGTGGGGAGCTTCAAAGCGACGCGAGAGTTGATACGGAGTACGTTCGGTATGTAGTGCCGTGACGTTCACCCTATGGCGCGCTGTGGACTATACTGTGGATAGAGATCCACACATGGAAACCATCCAGGTCGTTCTAGATGCGAAGCTCCTGAAAAAGGCGGACGCAGCGGCGAAGCGTCAGAAAGTAAACCGCTCCGCACTGATCCGCTCCGCTCTGCAGGAGCATCTGAAGAAATTGCACACGCTCGATCTCGAAGCCAGGGACCAGCGCGGCTACACACTGCTGCCGCAACGGGAAGACGAATTTCGGGGTTGGGAGGATGTCGCCGCGTGGCCGGAAAACTGAGCCGTGGAGATATCCATCTCTGCGATCTACAGGCGCCGGATAAGCAGCGTCCCGTTCTCGTCTTAACTCGCGATACAGTAATCGGCTATCTCTCGACTGTTACGATCGCTCCCATTACTTCGACCATCCGAAGCGTGCCTTCGGAGGTATTACTGGATGTTGAGGATGGCATGAAAGGGCTCTGCGCGATCAACCTGCATAACATCATCACGGTGCCGCAGCAACGGATGGGACCGCGGGTCGCCCGTTTGAGTTCGATGAGAATGCGCGAGGTTTGCTCCGCACTGGAGTTCTCGCTGGGTTGCAACTGACCGGCGCGGCTGAAGCCGCGGGTACCATGGCAATCCGGTATGTGTCTNNCCGACGCACCCTTTGCGGGCTGGTTATTTATTGGACACCACACCAGGTTGTTCAAATCGCAGCGCTTCGATCGGGTCCACGGCGGTCGCGCGGCAGAAGCCGCGGGTACCCTATTGGCGGAACAGGAACTGGAGTAGCACAAAGCTGCTCAGCACCACGGCCATGGTGATCAACCAGGCAAGGCCCATCATCGCGAAGTTGTGAGCCGGATCGTCCGCCTCAGTTTCTGGTGTGTGGACGACGACGCGAACGGTCTTTGTTGCGCGTTGCGCCGGCGCCAAAGTTGTTTGGCTAGGGAATTCCATTACTGCTGGCATGATCGATCTCCTCACGGTGTATCAGGCAGATGGGCGGCCAACAGGGATGTTTCAGCAAGTGATTGGTTTAACTAGGGTTTGGCTCGTTGAGGGGCTTTCGGCCGGGGCATTTCGCGCAGTTGCAAACGCGATTTGGCGCAGCTAGCGGTTGATGGCGCGTTCCGGAACGCCGCGCAATTGCGCATCCTCGAGACGGTGCGCTTCCTGGAACGTGTAGATCATGCGGTGGACCACGGTGAGGTTCGAAAGCACCGCCGTTACCCACAGCACCGGGGCCATGCGGTTGGCGAGCGCGCCCAGAATCAGCAGGACCACGCGTTCGGGACGTTCCAGAAACCCGACCTTACATTTCGGGATGGCATTCTCGGCACGCGCGCGCGAGTAACTTACCATCACGGAGCCCGTCATCGCGATGGCGGTGAGCACAATATAGAAGAACCGGTCGATGGATGCGTAATACACCAGCAACCCCATCAACACGCCCAGGTCGGAATAACGGTCGAGCACCGAGTCGAAGAAACCGCCGAAGCGCGTGACCTGGTTGGTTTCCCGCGCCACGCGGCCGTCCACCATGTCAAACAGGCCGGCGCCGATCAGCACAATTCCCGCGTTGCGGAATTTTCCGCCCGCGAACAGAAATGCCGCCCAGACATTGATCACGAGGCCGAGAAACGTCAGAACGTTCGGGTGGATCTTCGAGAGCGCCAAGGCTCCTACAATTTTGTCGATGATCCTGCCGAAGAAAATTCCGAGCGCTTTCGTGTAGGTCATGGGTCCAGTGTTTATTCGGCCGCAATATCGTGAACGGTGGTCAGTTTCACGATCTCCAGCTCCTTCAAGCCTCCTGGGCTGGTTACTTTCACGGAATCGCCCACTTCTTTACCGAGCAATGCGCGGCCGATCGGGGAACTGGTGGAAATCATATGCTTCACCGCGTCGGCGTCCTCGCTCATCACCAGTTCATAGGTGATCTCTTCATCCTTCAGCACATCCAGGACCTTGACCTTGGAACCAAGGCCCACCCGGTCATGCGGAATCTTGGTGAAGTCTATCATCGCCAGTTCCGACAAGCGCTGCTTCAACTTGTTCATCTTGGCGTTGACGAGACCCTGCCGCTCCTTGGCCGCATGATATTCGGCATTTTCGCTCAAGTCGCCGTGTTCGCGCGCCGTGAGGATCTCTCGGGGAAGTTCGTTGCGGAGCTCATATTCGAGCGCGTGCAGCTCTTCCTGTAGTTTCTTGCGGATATCGTTCATCGAACGACCTTCTAGACTCCTCCGGCTATTATAGCGGCTGTAGATCTTCGAGAACGGTTGGGATTAATTCGGATACCGTAGGGTGAATGTGCATGGCGTGTGTGAGCAGCGTGTAGGGCTTTTGTGCATACATCACATCCAGCAGGCAGTGGATCACCTCATCGCAGCCCGTGCCGAGGAGCGACGCGCCGAGAATCAGGTTCGACTCCGCGTCCACCAGCACTTTCAGGAAGCCCTCGGTTTCACCCTTCAGCCGTGCGCGCGTCACTTTGGTCATGGGACGGAAGCCTTTCAGGGCCGGCTTTCCGGTGCGGCGCACCTGGTCTTCGGTCAGCCCGCACCGACCGAGCGGCGGATCGATGTAAATGTTATACGCGGTGATCCGGTCGGTCAGCTTTCTGTTTTCTCGGTCGAGCAGGTTGGCGGCGACGATCTCGAAATCGTTGTAGGAAGTGTGCGTAAAAGCGCCGTGGCCGTTGCAATCGCCGAGCGCCCAAATTCCCGGCGCCGCTTCCAGAACGTCATTCACTGGGATGTAGCCGTCTTTCGTTACCGTGATACCGGCTTTTTCGAGTTGCAGATCGTCTGTGTTGGGCCGCCTGCCAGTAGCCACCAGCAAATGCGAGCCTGTGGCGGAGCCCTCAGGCCAGACCACTTCCACTCCCCGCCAGTGCTGTTTCACCTCGGTGGGGTCGATGCCGCTCAGAATCTCGATTCCTTCCTTGGCGAGAATGCCGGCGACGGCGACGGCGACGTCTTCGTCTTCGCGCCCGAGCAGCCGCTCGCCACGCTGCAAGATCGTCACATCGGTTCCCAGGCGGCGGAAAATCTGAGCGAACTCCAGCGCCACATAGCTGCCTCCCAGAATCAACAGATGCTCCGGCAGCTTATCGAGTTGAAGAATCGAGCTGTTGGTCAGGAATTTGGTTTCATTCAGGCCGGGAATGGGCGGGACCACCGCGCGTCCACCCACATTCAGGAAGATGCGTGGAGCTTCGAGCGTGACATCGCCGACGCGCATCTGGTGGGGCCCTTCGAAGCAGGCCGTGCCGTCGAATACGGTGCAGCCTTCCAGATCGCGGAGCCCGTGTTCGACGCCGTCCGACGAAGCCTTCACGATGGCATCCTTGCGCGCCTTGACGCGCAGCATGTCCGCGGCAACCGGCCCATCGACTTCGATTCCAAACTCCCACGCACGGCGCGAAACATAAGCCGCGTGCGCGCTGGCCACCCATGCCTTGGTGGGGATGCATCCGGTATTCACGCAGGTTCCGCCGAAGAGCTTGCGTTCCACAAACGCCACTTTCATCCCGCTTTTCACCAGGCGGTGAGCCAGCGGGGGCGCGGCCTGCCCGGCGCCGATTAAGATTGCATCGAAAGTCATATTGCGTGTTCCCCTATGAACGCATTCTCAACAACAGGTAGGTACCGGCCAGCGCGAAGATGGCATCCGGAGTCCACGCCGCAACCGCCGCGGGAAGCAGATTCACGTCTCCCAGTTGCTCGAAGAACTGGCTGGTTCCCCAATATCCCATGGCGATCGCGATACTGACTCCAATTCCTGTCATCGCACCTCGATTTCCAATCAGGAATCCGAACGGAATCGAGATCATGGCCATGATGAGAGCAAACACGGGAACGGCGAACTTTTTGTGATACTGAACGTTCAGTTTGACCGTGTCGAACCCGCTCTGCTTCAGGTCTTTGATATAGGCCGCGAGCTGGAGATAGTTCATCTGCTTATCCTGCTTCACGTCTTTCAGGAAGTACTCGGGATGCTCGGTCAGTTCGGGAAATGTGGTGGCGCCGAATCGCTGGACATTGCGTTCCACCACGCCGGTGATATCCCTCGACCATCCGTTGACGAAGACCCAAGTTCCGAGGGACTTGTCCCATCTCGCGCGCTCCGCGCCGATCATGCGGGTCAACTGAAAAGTCGCTTTATCGACCTCGTAGACGTTGACGCCCAGCATCGATTTTTCGGTTGGCTCGAAATAGCGGTAGTAGAAAATGCGCGGATGTTCCGGGTCCTGTCCGAAAATCCACTTATCCGGGCTGAGGTAGGTCTGCACAGGCTGTCCTTTGATCTCCGCGCGAAGCGCTTCCTGGCGAAGGTTGGCCTGCGGGATGTAATAGAAATCGAAGGCAAACAGAGCCAGACCGAGCAGCGCGCTCATGAACAGAATGGGCATGCCCAGCCTGTGTACGCTGACGCCGCAGGCTTTGAACGCGGTGACTTCGTTCTGCTTCGTGAGGATGCCGAAGGTGACCAGCACAGCCACCAGGACGCTAATGGGCAAGGTTTCGTAAATCAACTTGGGCATCAGGAAGAACAGGTACGAGAACACTTTGGTGAGAGGGATGGAGTTCTTGACGATGAAACTGAGCAGCTCGAAGAAGTTATAGACCTCCGTCATGGCCACGAAGCTGGCCAGGATGGCGCAAAAATAAAACAGGAAACTGGAGAGGATGTAACTATCGACAATCTGAAACAACGCGCCGCGAAAGGGCAGCAGGCGCAGCTGCGATGGGCTGGCGATGACGGAGAAACGTCCACCGCGGCCGGAGACACGCTTGAATAGCCCGGTGACGCGGTCCATGGCGTCGCGCAGGATGGAGACGACATCGCGGTCGCCCGCAAGTTCCAGCCGCGACGAGAACACCACGCCAACGACGAGGAAGAAAGCGTTCGGCAGCCAGGAGGAAAGCTCGGGGGAAATGGTCCGCTGGCGCGCCATTCCGGTGAGCGTGATGTAGGCCAGGTAATAGACAAAGAACGCGAGCAGGATGGCCATGATGTAGCCGCTCGATTTGCCGCCTTTGCGCGTCGTGATGCCCAGCGGGACCCCCACAAGACCCAGCGTGAGGCAGGCGATCGGCAGCGCCAGCCGCTGGTTCAGTTCGATACGCGCTTCGACGCTTTCCGGCTCCTTGGCGGGGATGGTTTTGACCTCGCGGTAAAGCTCCTTGGTATCCATGCGGCGGAAGGGATGGCCGGTGTTTTCCTGAGGCGGCTTGGCTTCGAGCACCTGATCGCCCAACGGGAAGCGGACGTGCGTGCCGGTCACGATATCTTTGCCCACTTCATGCACGCTGGCGTTGCGAAGGTTCAACTGGATTCGGTTATGAGGGATATCCGGGATCGCGAAAGCCTCTTTGGCGATCGTGATCTTGGGACCATCCGGTTCCATCTTGGTACCGGTGGAGCGCTGCGCGGCGGGCGTCACATCGGCCAGAAAGACGTCGCGCCAGATGGAGAAGCTTTGCTTGCCCGTGCGGACATCCGCCACGTAGAGGATGGTATTGGGAAACTGCTCATCGAATACACGCGCCTGCACATCGGCTGTTAATTGCGCGGCAATCAGGATATTCAAGACCTTGACGGTGCCTCGCGCGGCCTTGGGAGTGAGCCAAAGCGAAGCCGATGCGGCGAACAAAGTGGCCAGGAGGGCGAACGCGATGGCCGGCGGGATGACGATCCTGCTGGGCACCCCGGCGGCGCGCATCGCGATCACCTCGCCGTCGCTCGCCAGGCGGCCGAGGCCGATCAGGATTCCGACCAGCACGCCGAACGGAACCGCCAGCGGGAGGACCGGTGGAAGAGCGAGAACGAAAAGCTTGAGGACTGTGAGGGGCGTCGCGGGACTGCGCACCAGGAGTTCGAAAAGCTGACGCCCAGGGCCCTGCAGGAACACCACGAAGGTGGCGAGAATGGTGCCAAGCAACGCGCTGCTAATGATTTCCCGGAAAACGTAGCGGCTGAGGATCTTCATTTACAGCGTGGTCGTCTTCAGCGTAGCAGCCTCTAGGTATGTCGCCCGCAAAACGGAGTGCGCGGGCCGCTTTACTTGAATGCAATGAGGGTGCCCGACGCACCCTTTGCGGGCTGGCCAGAAGGCGCTCCACTATTGAGGATTCAGGTCCCGCCGGAGTTCCATCCCGATCACAAAATTGTCCACGTCCCGGTTTACGATCGCGGCGGGGTTGGAACCTTCCGGAAGATGATAGCCCTTCACCGCCGGCATCAAATTGTAGATGTCCGCTGGAAGCCCGTGAAATTCAAGACGGCCATCGGGACTGATTGGCGCGATTTGGGAATCCCAACCGCGATCGGCCGCGAGCGTGACGTGCATATCCGGAGGAACCGGCTTGCCGTCTTCCAGAACGATTTGCCCGCGAAAAGTATAGGCCGGGGCGAGTTGGATGTCGCCGACGTCGACCTCCTGACCGTCGTCTTTGGTTTCGCAGGGAACCGCGCCTGCGCCGATTCCGCGCGACGCCAAAGATTCCATCTTGGGATAGATCAGCCAGATTCGCCCCGCCGGGATATTTGTTATTGCAAACGTCCCATCTTCCCTCGTGCCGATGCGAACTTCCGGAAAAACGGTGCCTGCGCCGTGCCCGTGACTGGTGAGGCCAACCTCGGCGTTAGCGACCGGTTTGCCGTGGTACATCAGCCTGCCGCGAATCAGCGCGCCTTCGGTCACGGCCATCGTCTGTCGCTGAGCGCCCGTGGGCTCGGTGAACAGTTTGGGAGCCATGCCGCGCGCCGAAACCTGGAGGATCATTTTCATTGCGGGCTTGCCGTAGGCGATCTCAAAGTCGCCGTGAGCGTTCGTCACGGCCGCCTGATCGATCCAGTCGACCGGGCCAAAGCTGGCGCCGATTCCGCGGGGCCCCTTGAAGGTCACCCCTTGCTGCTCGACCACCGCATCCTTCAGCGGCTCACCGTGAACGTCCACGACGTTCCCGCGCACAACTTGAGTGAGGTCTTCGACAGCGGGCCGCGGCTTGAGAGTCGCTTCAGCCGGCCCTTTCGCGGGGTCCGATTTTTCGATATAAGCCGCCGAATAGCCGTCCTTGATCACCAGGAGCGTAAACCAAAGATCGGGGTTGAGGCCACCGATCGCAAAATTCCCATCGACGCCGGTTTCCGATCGTTTGCCGCAATCCCGGTAACAGGTCGGACAGAAAATGCTGTAGCCCTTCTTCACGCCGGCTGAGTAAACCATGACTGTGGCGTGTGGAACGGGGTTTCCGGCGGCATCGACCACGTTTCCCGTTGCGGTGGCCGGCTCCTCCGCGAGCAGAGCGGCAGGAAAGTGGGTGATGATGAAGGCCACAACGAGCGTCGAAAGCCAGATTCGCATTGCGATCCTGCTCCTTTCAAGCAGTGACGCAGAAGTGAATGAGAATGTGCAGAGGAGTTAGAGCGGGGCTTGAGGCAGGTAGCCCTTTTCGCGCAATCCACACAGCGCCAAGCCATACCGGCCGCGGCACCCGGTCTTTTCAAAGATGTGCTTCAGGTGGATTTTGACCGTACCGGTCTGAATGCCGAGCGTACGGGCAATTTCGCGGTTCTTGAGGCCTTTCTCCACCAGATCGGCCACCTCGTGCTCCCGGGCCGTGAGTCGAGATTTCGGTACGCCGCCGGGACGCTCATCCTGCAACGCGGAGTCTTCCATCCAGGTTCGGCCTTCGGCGACGGCAAGGAGGCACTCCATTACGCTGTGCGCATCCGCCGTTTTGCGCAGAACCCCGCGCGCGCCGGCCTGAACCAGGCGCAGAGTCTCCGCGTTACCAAGGCCCACGCCCCAGACGACGACGGCCGCAGTGTTGGTCACCGTCCTGAGGCGGGCCAGCGCCTCGAAAATTCCGGTGGACCCGAAGCCCCGGTCCAGAATGGCCACAGAGGGGCTGAGCCCGCGGATCAGTTCGACGCCGCCTGCCAGGGTAGTCATGGCGCCCGCGAACTTCAGTTCCAGCGAGCCAGCCAGAATCGACCGCAGTCCTTCTATGGCGAGGGGTTGCGTATCGCACACCACCACGGTTTTGAGGGTTCCGTTCTGAGTGATCACTGTTTATAAATCGTCCGAGCGGCAAAAACCATTAGTCCCGCCGGCCAACCCGATTTCTCAGTAATTACTTGAGGTTGATCGTGCCACGGCACTTGCGGGAGCCACACGCGCACGGCACCTTCTCAATATTCTTCGAGAAGCAATAATCCACCGTGAGTTCCTCGCCCTTGCGGATGGCTCGCTTAGACATGTAGAGGATGTGGCCCTTCGTAATCCAGGTACGGATATTGGGGTCGCAGCTGTGGTTGATGAATTCCGCCCCACTGCCGCCTACCGTTCCATCGAGGGTCCAGTAGTTGTCGAGCGTAAACAGGTAGATCATGGACGCCTGTTCATTCGACCGGCGCAGGGTCTCCTTCCGGTTGATGCGTTCACCGGTGTATTCGATGACCTTGCGGTTCAAGGGAATATCTTCGCCAGCGAAAATCCCCACGCGGTGGATACTGGACTTCTTCACGATGATGCGGAATGCGGCGTATCGCGGGTCAATTTGAGGCTTCTTGGTGAGTGCTGGGACGGGTACCTTGGCGGGTGCCATTCTACAGAGTGTAGAACACTGTGAGCAGGTTTGAAAACTTCAGGGCGATTCCGGCTCTCGCGATCCGGCGAAGCGAGGCTCTTTGCGTACTTCTCGCGCGGCGCTTCGAAATGGAAGACTCTGTTCACAAGATCTACTGTCCACCTCGATTACCGGGCGAGAGCGCGGCTAATTCGTTCCTGGCATCGAGCACCTCGGGGTTATCCGAATCCGCACCTCTCCAGATCCGCAGAAACCTCTCGTACGAGGCCCTGGCCTGCGGCAACATTCCTTTGCGCCCGTAAGCCGCGGCAAGATGGTATTGCGCCAGCGCGTCGTTCGGATTCGGGCCTAAAATGCGCTGGTATTCTTTGATGGCTGAATCGAGCATGCCGAGTTCCAGATACGAATCGGCCAGGCAGTCGTCGTACAGATCGAGGCCGGAGCTTGCTGGTACGTGGTGGAGAGCGTCCTGAAAATAGCCCACGGCATCGCTGGGCCGGTGATCCCGCAGGGCCAGAGTGCCGAGATAGAAGTCATAGCTCCTCAGTTCATCGCGGCTTCCCCGCATGGGATAGGGCACGTTCTCAAAGAGCCTCTTTTTGAGATCGCTGGCTTTCGCGGCATCGCCCCGGTCCAGCGCCGCGAGCAGGGAGTTCCATACCGCCCCTTTGGCGAAGCGCAGCTCATTTCGCGCGGCCTGTTCCGCCCGGCCAAAATCCCGGCGGCGACGGTTCACCTGGGCGATGCTTCCATACCCGACAGCGCGCGCGGCGTCGGACGACGTGATGCGAATGTAGCGCTCGTACTGACGGATCGACTCGTTGTAGCGGCCTTGCTGCGCGTACACGTCTCCCAGGTGAATGATGGAAGGCTCAAATTCAGGATCGATCGACAGGGCTGCATCGTACTCCGCGATGGCACTTTCGTATCTGCCGGATTGCTGAAACGACATGCCCAAGCTGTCGTGCGAATTCGACTCTTTGGGCGCCAGTTCCACAAAACGGCGGTGGGCCGCTATGGCTTCGTCATACCGGCGGAGGCCGAGAAAACAGATACCCAGAACGTTGTATAAGTCGCCGTCGTCGGGATCCATTGCCAAACCGCGCTGAATGATCGCGATCGCCTCCTGGGGGCGTTCCTCACTATGCAAAAGCCGGGCGAGCCTGGCGTAGGCTTCGAGTTCAAGCGGGTAACCGTCCACAACCTGTTGCAGCGTTCGAATCGCGTCGGGGTAGTCCTTTCGCGCAATGGCATCCCAGGCCGTAACGTACAAGCGGTCTTTTGCCGTCAGGTGTTCCGACAACCGCATGGCCTTCTCCAGGAAAGGCAATCCCTTTTCCGGCACGAAGTCGGTAACCGAATAGGCATATCCAATTCTCGCGTAGGCCATGGCGAATCCCGGATCCAACTGGGTCGCCTTGCGCAGCAGCGCAATCGCCTCCCCATTTTGAAATGCCTGGGCTTTACTGACGCCCGACGAATAGTAACGGTAAGCCTCAACATTATTGGTCATCACCTCCGCCAGCCCGGTTCCCTTGGTTGCGCCTTTCGTCGCGCCGACCAGTTGCGCGGCAAGCTTGGGCGAAAGCAGGTCCACCTGGGTGATGATGTCTGCCGGGCTTTCCACAATGAAACGGTCGGTCGCGACCAGTTGACCGTGCGAGGTTTCATAAAGCCTGACATTAATTACTGTCTTATCCCCCAAAGTCATGAAACTGCCGAGGAGAACGGCATCGGCGTGACTTCTGCGCGAGATGTCGAGCGCGTCGTCCAATTGGATGGCGTGTTCCGCTTTGTGTCCGGTCCGGTTCAGCAACAACTGAAGTTGCGGACGGCTTAATACGGTCAGGCGATCGAAATGGGCGAGGTCGGCGATAAACATATCGGCCAGTCCCTCGCTCAGCCACTTCAACTCGTGCCGGGCGCTTTGGTCTTCAAAGTACATAATCGCCAGGGCCTTTCGGCCTGCGACCCGAGGAAGAGTAATTTCAACGCTTTGCCGTAACGCTCGGCCCCACATCAGCCAGGCTGTGAGCGCGGCCAAGGCAACGAGAAACGTCGAGGTGAGGATGAGAGCGCGATGGGACCGGAGGTACGCCGGTACGCGCGTCTTCTCCGGTAGCTTTGAAGGAGAAACCGGAAGAGAAACGGGAAACGAAGCGAGCTCCGGGACGTTGAGTGCGGTGCGCGCGGCTTCGGAGGTGTGTTCCCCCTCGGCCATCGACGCGATAAAACGGTATCCCACTTTGGGGATCGTCTTGACAAACCGGGGCTTCCGCGGGTCATCGTCCAGGGCTTTCCGAATTTCCGCGATACACTGCGCGACCGCGTTATCCGTCACGGCGACACCCGACCAGAAAGCCTCGATCAGCTCTTCCCGTGTGACCAGCCTCTGCCGGCGCTCAAGCAGATACAGCAGCACGTGAAAGGACTGCTGCCGCAGATGCTGTTCCTGGCCTCCCCGTCTCAAACATCCCAGGCACGAATCAATCTCAATCCCCTCGCAGCGGTAGACGGATGGGCCTGAATCCGTCACAGCGAAGGTGTCCCCCGCGCGAACCATGGCAGGATTGTATCGCAAGATGGGCGGCGATGCCGGTGGCCCCTGTGAATGAACGGAAAGGGTTGCTGCGTTAGTCACGTCCCAAGCGACGTTTCAAACCCACGCGTAACATTTTTGAAAATTCGTTGGAATAGCTGGAAATGAATGCAGTCAACGAAATTTCAAAACAATTTCACGATTTTCTCACCGCAAATCCGCCATCCCCTCTGGACATCGCACTAAACAAAATATATTATCTCCACAACGACCCAAGGTCGGTCTTGAAATGGAGCCGGTTTTGAATAGCTCCAAAGGGGGAAGTCCGTTCTTGTCTTTCCAGCGCAATACGCCGGACGCGATGATTCCATCGCCGGAACTGGTTGAACTCCGCCCTTTCGACCTTCAGGCATTAGACCTTCAATGAATCGCGAGGAGCTTATGAACAAACGATCTCAGGTAGTCTCGTCCCGATCGCCGCAATGGTCCCGATTGGCCATCGCCCTTTTGGTTGTCGCCGGATCTTGGCACGTGCCCTCCGCGCTCGCTCAGACACTGAGCAGCATCACCGGCACAGTGACGGATAGCAGCGGATCTCTGGTTCAGAGCGCGAAAGTGACGGCGACGAACGACGCCACGGCCGTGGCGAAGACCGCCATCACATCCTCCGCCGGCACCTACACGATCACGGATCTCATCCCGGGAACCTACACGGTGAAAGTGGAAAATGCCGGCTTTGAGGTTTCCGTTCACAACGGTGTCGGCGTGGAAGTAGCCAAGGCCGCCACGGTGGACGCCACATTACAGGCTGGGAGCACGTCCCAGACCGTGGAAGTGACGGAGAGCGCCATCGCTCTCGATACCACCCAGCCGAACCTCAACACAACACTCGAAAACGAAGTTGTCAAGGAGTTGCCCAACCAGATAGAAGGAGGGCGCGGACGGCAGGTGGACGCTTTTGTGTTCCTGGCGCCCGGCGTAACGGGCGGCACTTTCAGCAAGCGCATCAACGGCGGCGTGGATTTTGAAAACGAAGTGGTGTTCAACGGGATACCAATGGCCCAGTCGGAGACGCAGGGATTTCAGACTATCTGGAATCCTCCGTTTGAGCTGGTGAGCCAATCCAACGTGCTGCGATCATCCTTCTCGGCGCAGTATGGATTGGCGCAAGGGGTGGTCACCTATCAGACCACGTCCGGCGCGAACCAGGTGCATGGTGACGCATTTGGCATTCTTCGCAACGACTTTTTCGACGCGAAAGGCGCGTACAATGCCACCACCCCGACCGATAAGGAGGATAATTACGGGTTTTCGATCGGTGGTCCAGTGATTCTCCCGCATCTCTACAACGGCAAGAACAGGACGTTCTTTTTCGCGACGTTCGAATGGTACCGGCAGAATCAGACCCAAACCGGCACATTTTCACTTCCCACTGCCGCCGAGAAAGCCGGTAACTTCAGCGGCCTTGGCACGCCCATCTACAACCCGGTGAACAGCACCTGCACCGCCGGGGGAAACGTGGCGGGAGCGCCATTTGTGGGAAACATCATCCCCACTTCGTGCTTTAGCCCGCTATCGGCGAGCCTGCTGCAATATATGCCGAATCCGACGCTGTCGGGTTTTGCGAATAATTCAAACAACCTGCAGGGCGTGCTTCCCACGAGGCAGAGTCCGTGGGGCTTCACGGTCGACCACGCCATCACCCAGAACCAGTCCATTCACTGGACCGAGTGGCGGGACAAACAGACATCCTACGGAGGCGGCGATGACCTTCCGGTGGCAAACCCGCTTGAGAACTACACCTACTTTCCGGATCTTGGCACGGTGTTCATCCTGAACTATTCGTGGACCATTTCTCCGCATCTCGTCATGACGGCCGGCACCAGTTGGCTGGGTGAATTGAACTTCCAGCTTCCCCAAAGAGCGGGCTCAACCCCCGCGTTTGCGGCTGCCCCCAACACTCCGATTGTTCCAGGAATCAACTTCGGCGGTCCGCTCTCTCCCGGAAACTTTGGAACATCGAATACGGATTCCGTCAACCGGAAGCTCGGTTGGGTGATCGACAACAATTATCTTTGGGTTCACGGAATACACACATTCAACATCGGATGGGAGCTGCGGCGAACTTATCAGGATGACAACGAATGCCAACAGTGCGCTGGAAATTTCAACTTCAGCAACAACGAGACGGCGGACCCCAACAACCTCGGAACCACGGGCAATGCGTTCGCCAGCTTCCTGCTCGGCGACGTGGATAGCGTCGATCGCATCGGGTCGCAGGAGGAGCGGCTGCGCAACTGGGACTTCTCTCCTTATATCCAGGACGACATCAAGCTCAGTAAGCGCCTGACGGTAAACATCGGAGTGCGTTGGGACGTGATGGTGCCCTTCACTGCCGTGGGTAACTATATCGTGTACTTCAACTCCAAGATTCCAAACCCAGGCGCGGGCGGATTGCTTGGGGCCGCGACCGAATTTGGCAACTGCGCGGGTTGCGCCGGGGTCAATCGCGCGGCGATCGATTGGAAGCAGATTAGCCCTCGAGGCGGCTTCTCGTATGAACTGAACAAGAAGACGGTGCTACAGGGTGGTTTCTCGCAGAACTACCTCGACGGTGGCGCCTATGAGTACGGCACGCACAAAGTGGCGGTGAATTATGGGAATCTTCTGGTGGGTTCGTTTACTCGAAACAGCACCGGAACGGTAAATCCGGCATTCGGGTCGTGGGACACCAACACGCTGCCTTATCCTGCTCTCACGCCGTTCAGCCCGACCATCGGCAACGCGACTTCCATTAATGCCTTCGATCCGCAGACCGACGGAAAATCCGCGTACGACATCGTTTGGAGCCTGGGAGTGCAGCGCGAACTGCCCTTGAATATGCTGCTGACCGCGGCGTACACGGGCAACCGCGGCGACTACCTGCCGGCGCAATTGAACCCAATCAATCAGATCAACCCCGCTTATCTCACCAAGTACGGCAGCCTGCTCGGGCAGTCCGTCACTTCGGCGGCAGCGGTCGCCGCCGGAATCCCAATTCCCTACGCAGGTTTTGTCAACCAGTTCGGCAGCTCGGCGACAGTTCTACAGGCGCTGACGCCGTATCCTCAATACGCCAGCATCTTCAATAACTTTGACGATAGCGGATCGGCGCTTTACAACGCCATGCAGGTCCAACTGGAGAAACGCTATACCAACGGTCTGGCGTTTCTGGTGTCCTATACGCTTTCGCGCATGATGTCGAATACCAATTCCGGGTTCACTTCATTCGCCTCCGCGTCGCTGAATAAAGACAATCAAAAGTCTGAGTGGTCCGTCGACAACAATGACCAGCCCAATGTCATCAGCATCGCCGGAAGTTACGAGCTGCCGTTCGGTAAGAACAAGATGTTCCTGAACAACGCGAACCACGTAGTGGACGCGGTGGTTGGGGGATGGCGGTTGAGCCCGATTCTGAGTTACCTGCAGGGTGGTCCTTTACAGGTTACCGTCGCCGGCAATCCGCTGGGCAACGGCACGTCCAACCGGCCTAACCTGGTCTCTGGCGTCCAGGAGGAGTTCAACTACAACAACGTCTACCAGGGCCTACCGGTCCTCAACGCGGCCGCGTTCAGCGATCCGGGGCCATGGGCGATTGGCGATGAACCTCGCTACCTGCCCTCGATGCGCGGTCCCTGGCAGTTGAACGAGAACGTGGCACTCGCGAAATCGTTCAAGATCGGCGAACACGTGAAGGCGAAGCTGGAAATGGAATACTTCAACATCCTGAACCGCGTGATCTTCGGCGGCCCGGATACCAACCTGGAGGATCCCAATTTCGGCAGGGTGATCAACTCCCAGGCCAACAGTCCGAGGCAGGGGCAGGCGCACTTTACAATCAGCTTCTAGCGGAAAGCGCAGGCGGGAGCGTCTGCGCGACTTCCGCATTTGTTCTAAGCTGAACTAGATGTTTCCCGCTGTGCGCCTGAGAACATTACTGATTGGTCTGGTCTTCTGCTTCCGGGCGCAAAGTGAGGAACTGCCGCAGGAGTTAGTTGCGGCCCAACAGTTGATTGATCGCGGCGACCTGAGAGGCGCGGCCCAATCGGTTCGCGGATATCTGGAGACTCACAAAGAATCGGCCGACGGGCATTATCTTCTGGGCTACATCCTGTTCCGAAACCAGGATCCTAAGTCGTCGATCGCGGAGTACGGGGAAGGTGCGCGTTATCGACCGCCCGGCGCTTTAGACATGGAAGCGATCGGCTGGGATTACCTTCTGCTCGAAGACTACGCTTCCGCCGACAACTGGCTGAGTAAATCGGTGGAGCTAGACGGCTCCGACGCGGCGGCGCGATACTTCCTGGGACGCGCCAAATACAACGAGAAGCGTTTCGATGAGGCGGCTCGCGCGTTTGAAGAATGCATCCGTCTCGACCCCAAGAATGTGAAAGCCGTGGACAACCTCGGGCTGGCTTTTGAGGGATTGGGTAAAACGGAGGAGGCCCTACGCGCATACCGGGACGCCATCGCCCTCGAAGAAGGCGGAGCGCAGAATGCGCACCCTTACAACGCGAGTCCTTATTTGAATCTGGGCACTCTTCTCGCTGAAAGTGACCGCGCCGCAGAGGCTGTAGCACCGCTGCTTCGAGCAGTCCGAACCGCTCCGGACGACTGGCGCGGGCACAGGGAGTTGGGGAAAGCCTACTTCCTTTTGAACCGCCCGGAAGAGGCACAGGCTGAACTGGAGAAAGCGGAGAGCCTCTCTTCCGAAAACCCTTCCATCCATTTCCTTCTCAGCCAGGTACTGAGGCGTCGCGGGCTGACCGAAAGGTCGCAGGCGGAGACAGAGCGCTATGCGGCTCTCACCGGAACCCACTCATCACCCGAAACGCCGCTTGCCGAAGCGCGGTCGCTTGTGGAACAAGGGAAACTGGACGACGCAGAACGCATTCTCCGACGTTTCGTGGGTACGGAGAAGAGCGTCGCGGATGGCCACTTTCTTCTTGGCTATGTACTGTTCAGGAAGCAGGATGCCACGGCGTCTCTGGCCGAGTACACGGAAGGCGCGCGATATCAGACTCCAGGCGCGGCAGATCTGGAGGCTGTCGCCGGTGATTATGTCCTGCTCAAGGATTATCCGGATGCGGATAAGTGGTTCACCAAGGCGGTGACGTGGAATCCGGCGGATTCGTTGGGCTGGTATTATCTGGGCCGCACAAAATACAATGAGAACCGTTTCGAAGAAGCGGTGAGCGCGTTCCGGAAGTGTCTGGAGCTGGACCCCAGGAACGTGAAGGCCGAAGACAATCTTGGGCTCACGTACGAAGGGTTGAATCAAACCGGCCAGGCGATGGAAGCCTATAGAAATGCCATTGCCTGGCAGTCGGAATCGCCCGTTAAGACCTCCGGCCCCTATCTTGACCTCGGGGCTCTGTTAGTGGAAAGCGGCCGCCCCGCAGAAGGCCTGCCCAATCTGCTGGAGGCCGTGAAGATGTCTCCAGATGATTATGTGGCGCATCGCCAACTCGGCAAGGCTTATTCCCGATTGGAACAGTTCGACAAGGCGGGCGCGGAATTGGAGAAGGCGGTAGCGCTTGCCCCGAAGAATGCTCCCGTCCATTTCATGCTGGCCCAGGTGTACCGGAAACGGGGTTTCGCTGAAAAGGCGAAAGTACAAGAGGATCTGTACCGAAGCCTGAGCGGCACGCATTCGACGCCGGAATAGCCGATTCAATGGTCGGTCTGCTTATTCTCAATCACTTCCTCCGCCCGCCTGGAAGTGGCTTCTCGCGCGCTCTGCTCCAGCTTGCTGAACGTCTGCATCTCGGCCTGCGATTCCTTTGTTCGCCCCAGCGCCCGATAGACTTTGGAAAGAAGGAAGTGCGTGCTTGGCTCACCCGGATCGGCCTTCGCCGCCGCCTCAAGGTCGGCCACAGCTTCGGCATTGCGGTCTAGCTTCACCAGCGCGCGCGCACGGTCCACGCGGGCATCGGTTAGCGATGGGCACATCGACAACGCCTTGTTGATATCGGCGAGCGCCTCTTCCGCGCCGCCGTTTTTCTGAAGCGCAATGCTTCCGAGCTTCCATCGCGCCATGCAATTCGCGGGGTCAATGGCGAGTTCCGCCTGAAACTGCGCCGTGGCGGAATCGAGCTGCGAGAGGGTGAAGTAGGCATCGCCGAGTTTGTAATGGGTCCCCGGCTGCCGCGGTGCAATTTCCACGGCCTTTTTCAGTTCCACCACCGCACCGTCGTAGTTGTTCATCGTCTCCATGAGTTCCCCCGAAAGTTCGTGCGCCAACACGGAATTCGGGTCGATCGCGTTCATCTTCGCCAGCGATTGTTCGGACAGCTTCATATACACTTTGGCAAGCAAATACCAGACTTCCTGATTCTTCGCATCACGGGTGGCGAGCCGCTGCAAATTCAGCGCCGCTGGTTGATAATCCTCCAGCTTCATCAAATCCTTGATCAGGAACATCGCCGCGTTGGCGTCATTCGGGTTTGTGCGAATAGCTTTCTCAAGATGCGGGCGCGCCTTGGCGAACTGCCCCATCTCGAAGAGCGAAATTCCGAGAAGCGCAGTCGCGGACGCCATGGAAGGATCGACCCTCAACCCCGCTTCCAGAACCTCCGCGGCCTTTCCATAGTCGCGCTGCCGGAAGTAGAGAGCGCCGAGGTTGTTATAGGCAGGCCCCAGGCGCGGCGCGATTTTCAGAATCTCTTCGTATTTGCCGATGGAGCCGGCGATGTCTCCTTGCGCCTGGGCTACCTTGGCCTGGTTGTAAAGCGGCGTGACGCGCGGGTCGTCTTCACCGGCTTGGGCCGGCAGGCTTTGCCAATGCCCGAGAAGAAGAAGGGCCACGAGAATCGCGGAAAGGCGCGTCATACTCTCTACACTATTAGATTGAATATCAGCAAGAAACGTCTGGCGTTCACGATCCTTCCCGTCCTGGTCATCCTTGTGGCCGCGGATCGTCCAACAGACATTCGATTCGCCGAAATCGCATCCACTGCTGGACTCCACGCGGAAATGCGCTGCGGCGGTCCAGAGAAGCGATGGATCCCCGAAGCCAACGGAAGCGGTGTTGCGTGGCTCGATTATGACAACGACGGGCTCATGGATCTGCTGATCGTGAATGGTTCCAGCATGGATCAGTTACGCCATTTCGTTGGTGGCCAACCCCCCACACCCTCGAAGGGCGGCGTCTATTTGTTCCACAATCTGGGGAACGGGAAATTCGAAGATGTCACCGAACGCGCGGGGCTCACCAACTTCTACTGGGGCACAGGCGCCAACGCCGCCGATTTCAACAACGACGGTTATACCGACATCCTGATCACCACGATCGGCGTCGACCTGCTTTATCGAAACAACGGCAACGGTACCTTCACCGAGGTCGGCGCAGCCGCCGGACTCAGCCGGAATGTGGAATGGCACACGGGCAGCGCATTCGGCGACTTCGATGGAGATGGCTTCCTGGATCTCTACATCGCCAGCTACATGGATATTCACTCCATCGCGCTACAGGAACCCGCGCCCGTCTGTCCGTTTCAAGGCAAGCCTGCGTTCTGCGGCCCCATTGGTCTCAAAGGAGGGCGCGGCATTCTTTATCACAACAACGGCGACGGCACTTTCACGGATGTCACGAAACGCGCGGGGCTCGGGTCCGTGCAGCCATCGCACAGTTTCACCGCGGTCTTTGACGACTTCAACCGCGACGGGAAAATCGATCTTTTCGTCGCCAACGATTCCGATCCCAATTTCCTTTTCCTGAACCAGGGAGGCGGCGTTTTCAAGGAATCGGCTCTCGAAAGGGGCGTGGCGTTTAACGGTGACGGCCACGCGCAATCCAACATGGGCGTGGCAGTCGGTGATTTCTATAATCGCGGACGTCTGGACATTCTGACCACCACTTTTTTCGACGACTATTTTCCGCTTTTCAAACAAGACAAATCCGGTTCGTTCGACGACGTTTCCAGTTCCGCGGGAACGACCATGCTGACCAGGCGCTACCTGGGCTGGGCTTGTGGGTTTACCGATTTCAGCAACAGCGGCAGCCGCGATCTATGGCTCGCCAACGGCCATGTCTATCCGGTGTCCGATCATTACTTCCAACCGTTCGTGGTACTGAGGAATGACGGCGGACAGCTTTCGCCGGCCTTCCATTTTCCCGATCCACCGAACAACTCCTATCGAGGCGGCGCCGCGGCCGACTTCGATAACGACGGCCGCATGGATGTCGTGGTGGTGCCCATCAGCGGGCAACCTCTCCTTCTCCACAACACCACGCAAAACTCGAACAATTGGGTTGGTTTGCGCGTTCGCGGCACGCTCACCAACCGTGATGCGATCGGCGCGAGTGTGGAGATCGGGTACTGCGGCAAGACGCAGTTTGACAGCGTCCGCAACGGCGGCAGCTATCTCTCGCGAAACGATCCACGCCTGCACTTCGGGCTAGGCGACTGCGGAAAACTGGATCGCGTTGCGGTCAAGTGGCCAAGGAGCGGCATTCAGGTTCTCAATTCGGTTCCCGTGAATCGATACATCACGATTGAAGAGCCGCGTTGAGTGTCAGGGAAGGGAATCACCGCGTTCTTTGTGAAGGCGGTTCCGCAACTGAACAGCGGGTTCGAGCAGTGGGTCAAGTTCCAGCGCCTGGTCTAACCGCCGCTCCGCCTCACCCTTTCGACTGAGTTCCATCAATGCCAGCGCGGCGTTCATGCGATAAGGCGCATAATCCGGCTTCAGGCGGATCACTTTATCAAAGAGGAGCAGCGCTTCCGCCGGCTGCCGGGCGCGCAGAAGAACGGTTCCTAAACTGGTGAGCGAAGCAGGGTCGTCGGGGTAGGCCTTTACAACCTGGTTCAGCATCTTATACCCCCGGATCACCTCCGCGGAGTGAGCATCCTGAAGCCCGACGGTGACCAGGGCGATCGCCAAATTGCGATCGCGCAGCCGTGATTCCGGCTCGCGCCACGCTTTCAACCCGTCTTGTTCCGATTTCAAACCCTGGGCTTGCGGTTGGCGCGCAATGCGGTGATCGGTAAACGCGGTGTGGCCGCCGTCGCGCGCGGCCAGCCGCGGCATGTGGCAGGAAACGCAGTCCCGGCCGGCGGCGGCATGCGACGGCTCAAGCGTTGCCGCGTGGCAGCCCAAACAGCGTTCTCTGAAATAAGCCGCGGGTTCCGCCGGCCTTTGGTGAGGATCGTGACAGGTTCCGCACCATAATTTTCCGCGGCTTGCTCTGGCGCACGCGCTCAGCGAGAGTTGTTCGGCGTGGCTAATTACCTTCACCGTTCCGCCTGGTGGCTGAGCCGCGACGTAGACGCTATAAATATCTTCCAGGCGCTGGCCGGCTTGAAAATCCCCGATGGCCTTTCCCGGGTTCGGAACCCGCACTTCTCCCGCGAGATGGCATTGCTCACAGACGCTGTCGCGAGCTGCTGTGTCTTGCAGTTTCGCGGGATTCACAATCGAGCCTGGGACCGGATTTTTCGCATGAGCCTCTACCGGCCCGTGGCACCGGTCGCACGAAATGCCTGCACCTAGCACGGCGGGAGTGCGATACCGGTTTACCGTTTCCGGAATGGGCTGCGGCTTATCCGCGTGGCAAAGTAAACACTCCGGCGTTACTGGCCGCGAAAAGTCCGGGCGCTTCGATTCTTCATAGCCAGGCGCGACATCCCACTGAGCAAGCCCGGTGTAATAGGAGAGCGGCGACTGAAACAGATGGTCGCCGATCTGAACCAGGAAGCCGAACGCGTGTGCTCCCGACCCAATCACGTAGGCGACGGGATACGCGGCGGATTCACCGGGGCGCTGAAAACTCTGGATCTGGCCGCCGGGAGTCGCGTGAATCGAGAATCGCGTTTTCGAGTAGGCGTGTTCAAAAGCCCCATCAGGCTGGCTGGCCGTGGTGCTGATCGAGGCCGCCATGGCTGACTTTTCGTAGCCGGCCACTTCCTTGGGATGGCAGGCGGCGCAGCGCTCGGCGGTGTTCGTCCCCGCGGCGCTAGCCGCGAGCATCAAGCGAAGCACGATCTGGAGGAAAAGAGCTCTCACCGAAGTCTCTCGCAACGAACTATCTCTCACCGAACTATGATGTTATATTGATTTGCTCTCGCCTGCTGCCCCTGGTCTGTTTCGGTAGTTTACTTGCGTTTCAGGCGGGGGTAAATACTCCCGGCAACTTTGTTGACGTCACTGACGCAAGTGGAGTCCATTTCACCCACGTAGCGTCGCACACAACCAGGAAGTATCTGCCGGAGACGATGGGTTCCGGCGTGGCCTTATTCGACTACGACAACGACGGCCGCCTCGACATTTTTCTGGTCAACGGTGCGCCGCTAAAGGATCCCACGCCGGCGGGAACGATCCCGGCGAAGTCGGGGCCAAAAGATTGGAATCGTCTCTTTCACCAAAAACCCGACGGAACCTTCGAAGACATTACCGAAAGAGCCGGCCTCGAAGGCACGGGCTATGGAATGGGAGTCGCGGCCGGCGACTACGACAACGATGGATACGAGGATCTTTACGTCACCGCCTACGGAGGGAACAAGCTCTATCACAACAACGGGAACGGAACTTTCACCGACGTTACGGAGCGGGCCGGCGTAGGCGGCAGCGGCTGGTCCACCAGCGCGGCCTGGGTGGATCTGGATAACGACGGCCTGCTGGACCTGGTGGTGCTGCGCTATCTGCAATGGGACTTTAGCGACATCTGGTGCGGCGAGCACAAGGAAGGTCTGCGGGCTTATTGCCACCCCGACACCTTCAAGGCCATTCGACCTTTGGTCTTTCACAACGAGGGAAGCGGCCGCTTTCGCGAAATGGGAGATAAGATCGGCATGGGTAATCCGGGTAAGGGGCTCGGCATCGCCATCGCGGATTATGACCGCGATGGCCGCATCGACATCGCTGTTGCGAACGACTCCATGCCCGAATTCCTATTCCACAATCAGGGCGGCGGAAAGTTCGAAGAAAAAGGCCTCACATCCCAGATCGCGGTAGACGAAGACGGGCGCACTTACGCCGGAATGGGCATCGAGTTTCAGGACTTCAATAACGACGGCTTTCCGGACCTGATCATCGACGACCTGGCGAACCAGATGTATTCGGTCTATACGAATGCAGGCGACGGGATGTTCACTTACGCAACCAAGACTTCGGGCATCGGTCGTATGTCCCTGTTGCACTCGGGCTGGGGCCTCCGCTTGCTCGATTACGACAATGATGGCTGGAAAGATTTGCTTGTGGCACAGGGACACGACCTCGATACCATCGAGCTCAGCAATCCGCAGTTGCGCTATCGGGAGCCCATGCTGCTGGCGCGGAACACAGGTCATGGCTTTGAGGATGTATCGGCCGTGTCGGGGAAGATCTTCCACGAGGCCTGGGCGGCCAGGGGGCTGGCGACCGGCGACCTGGATAACGACGGCCGGGTGGACGCCGTGGTCTCCACCAACGATGGCCCGGCCCACGTGATTCGCAACCTGACCAGCACGGATAATCACTGGCTGACTCTGCTGTTGGTGGGCCACAAGAGCAACCGCGATGCGATCGGAGCAGTCGTGAAGATTTCGACTGCAAAGGGATCGCAGTACTCCACCGTGACCACAGCGGGGAGTTACTTATCGTCGAGCGACAAACGCGTTCACTTCGGCCTGGGATCCGAACGAGCGGCGCGCACGGTGGACATTCTCTGGCCCAGCGGCATCCGTCAGGTTCTGGATCATGTTGAGGGCGACCGGATTATTCAGATAGACGAGCCGGCTCGGAATTAGAAATGCTATTTCTTGCCGTACTCCATGTGCAGGCGGATTGATTCAATCCACACCGGGCCGCGGGCCTCATTATATGCCGGATTCGCCACATGCTGTAAGTCGAAAGAAGCGAAGAATCCCGGGAACAGGCGCGCGCTGTAGTAGGTCTCCTCAATCGTTTCCGGAGCGTACCGCAGGTGGCCGTCGCCGATCAAAAAATCATGACCCCCGAGGGCGAGATATTCGGCGTGAACGGCTGACAATCCGCCGACTGTTAGTTCCGTCGCCACGGTGTCGAACGGACGGCGCCAGCGCGTACCCTTCACGGAAACACCGGCGGTTGACAAACGGTCGATGGCCGTGAATGCGAAACTCTCGGTCTTGCCGTCGTTCCATCCCAGGCGGCCGAAGATGCCCACCTCGCTGGTAATCTCCTGGTCGGCGCTGAAACCGAAACCGTATTTTAACGTTCCATTCTGGCGGGTAAGAGTCACATCGGGCACGCTGCCGTTGAGTTGAGCTTGCCGGATGGCAGCGGCATAGTTGCCAGCATCGGCATGGTTTTCGTAATTGAGTAAGCGCATGGTTCCCGCATGCGCTCCCACGGTATATCGGTACTCGCCTTCAAAGACATCTCCTCGATTGACGAATAGTCGCCGGTCGAATCGAAGTCCGTTGGCAACTCTGGGCATGGCCGCGCTCGCGTACCGGAACGACCAATGTTTCAAATGCAATTCATGCACCCAGCCCCAGGTATAACCGCGCACGTCGGCCGGATAATCCCACGCGCCGTTGTACATCACGCCCCAGCCCATGAACTGCGTGCGCGGATCGTGGGAATACTGGTTGTTGTCGAAGAAGTCCGTGAGCGTGAATCTCCCGAGCGTTACGGTGTAGCGGTCCACGGGGCGCTCACCGGCGAGTTGGTTTTCGTCGCTCTCCGACGATTCCATCTCGGAGCCCAGTGCGAAATCGTGGGACAGGTAGAGCCGCGCCAGATAAGGCTTCGGCGTGGCCGTCGCCACACGCGGCAGTTCGCCATTTGAGGAATTGGCAAGGCCATTCACGCCGCTGAAACCTCTTCCGCCAGCGATTTCCGGGTCGAATACCAGCGATGAATTTTGATCCAGCCGAAGCGTGAAGAATAGAGTGGTGGTGAGCGAGACATCCCGTTCCGGATAATCCTGCAGACTGAACGGACCCTCGTACGGCGAGTTAAACGTACCGTGGTATTGTCCGATGGATGTCGCCTGATAGAAGAGATTCCATCGTTCGTCCGGCACCGGCTGGCCGGAAGGGGCGGGTTCCTGTGCGGCGGCTGACGTGCTGAGACACAGCAGCGTCAGCGTCAAACAGGCGGGGAGAAATGGGATTTGATTGGGCAAGGAATCAGTCGCGAGGGACACCTCCAGCGTATACCCGCCGGGGTATACTTGTAAAGGGTTCGCCAAGTTTTCATGGCTTACACACATCGCTCACACCTATGGCTCATACAATCGAAGAAAAAAAGAAGCTGTTGAATCGCGTGCGGCGGATCCGAGGGCAGGTGGATTCCATCGAGCGCGCGCTGGATCAGGAAGCCGAGTGCTCCGACGTGCTGCATAACATCTCCGCATGCCGCGGCGCCATGGACTCTTTGATGGCGGAAGTGATTGAAGGGCACATTCGCTTCCATGTACTGGACCCCGGGACCACGCCGACTGATGAACAGGCACAGGCCGCGGACGATCTGATTCACGCCCTTCGGGCCTATCTGAAATAACATGAGCCCCATCGAAGTCATGCCCATAGGCTTAGTTCGCAGCGCGATTCTGGAAGCGGTGGACGATGTTTGGGGTGGAATCACGAGCCGCATCGAATTGGACGCATCACGGTTTACGCCCGATTGCCTGAAGGGTCTTGATGATTTCTCCCACGTCGAGATTGTCTTCGTATTCGATCGTGTTCCGGAAGGCCAGGCGCATTTGGGCGCGCGGCACCCGCGGGGACGCGCGGACTGGCCGCTCACCGGGATTTTCGCGCAGCGCGCAAAGAACCGTCCCAACCGGCTTGGTGTTACCGTCTGCCGGCTGATCTCGGTGGAAGGGCTCTCCATCCAGGTGGAAGGGCTGGACGCCATCGAGGGCACGCCGGTTCTGGACATCAAACCCTATCTGAAGGAGTTTGCGCCGAAGGGACCCGTTGACCAGCCCGCCTGGGCGACCGAACTCATGTCCGGTTATTGGAATGCGCTCTCATAGGAATAGACCCGTGGACCTTTTCGCGCTCACACGCCAACTGATCGAAATCGAATCCATTACGCCCAACGAGGAACGCATCGGCGCGTTTCTCCTCGAGCGCCTGGACCAGCTTGCCACGCGGTTTGGCGGTGTCACAGAGAGGATCGAGGTGGAACCGAAGCGCTTCAACCTCTTCGCCCGCTTCGGGGATGTGCCTATTGCGACCCTCTCCACGCACATGGATACCGTGCCGCCTTATGTGCCTTTCCGGGAAGATGACGACTTTATCTGGGGCCGCGGCGCGTGCGACGTCAAAGGCATTATCGCGGCCATGATCTGCGCCGCTGAGGAGCTGCTGGTTTCCGGAGAGCGCGGTTTCGGATTGCTCTTTGTCGTGGGGGAAGAGCGCAACAGCGCCGGAGCGTTGCACGCGGCCAGGAACCCGCGCGGCTCGCGTTTTATCGTAAACGGGGAACCTACCGAAAACCGTTTGGCCATTGGCGGCAAAGGGGCGCTCCGGTATGAGATTGAAGCGCGCGGCAAAATGGCCCATTCCGCGTACCCCGAACTCGGTGAATCGGCGATCGACAAGCTGCTGGACGCGCTGGAACGGCTGCGCCGCCTGCCGCTTCCGGTGGACCCCATCTTAGGGAAGAGCACCCTGAATATCGGAGTAATTGGCGGCGGACGCGCTCCCAATGTGATTTCAGACGAAGCGCGCGCGGAGATTTTCATCCGGCTCGTAGGGGATTCCGCGGAGACGCGCCGGGCGGTGGAACGAGCGGTCGATGGCCTTGCGGAGGCGCAGTTCATCCTCGAAATCCCCGCCGAGCGCTTCGGCGAACTGCCCGGTTTTGAAACCTGCGTCGTGGCGTTCGCCACGGATATCCCGGCCTTCGCCGGCGCGTGGGGCAAACCTTACCTCATCGGACCGGGCAGTATCCAAGTAGCGCATACACTGGAAGAACGGGTTCCCAAGCAGGCGCTGCGCGAGTCCGTTGGCCTGTATGCGCGCCTGATGCGACAACTGATTCACTCATGAACAAAATGAACGTAGGCGTGCTGGGCGCAACCGGGATGGTTGGCCAGCAATTTATTCGTTTCCTGGAAGGGCATCCGTGGTTCGATCTGACGTGGCTCGGCGCCAGCGAGCGCTCGGCCGGCAAGCTCTACCGGGATGCGGCGAAATGGAATCTGAGCGGCACGGCTCCGGGGCACATCGCCCTGACGGAGGTTTCCGCGGCGCGTCCGGACTCGAAAAATCCAGCGCCCAAACTGCTCTTCTCAGCCATGGACGCATCGGTCGCTACTGAGATCGAGCGTGCCTTCGCCCAGGCCGGCCACATCGTTGTCTCCAATTCGCGCAACCACCGCATGGAGCACGATGTCCCTCTGCTGGTTCCCGAAGTCAATGCCGACCATCTTGCCGTTCTGGACGCCCAGCGCCGCCGCTTTGGCTGGCCGGGCGCGATTGTCACCAACCCGAACTGCTCGACCGTCACGCTGACCATGGCTCTGGGCCCACTGAAGCGATACGGCATCAAGCGTGTCGTGGTCACCACCATGCAAGCCGTCTCCGGCGCCGGGTACCCAGGCGTGCCGTCCATGGATATTTTGGGCAATGTGGTCCCTTACATCGGCAACGAAGAGGAAAAAATGCAGGAGGAGACGCAGAAAATTCTGGGGTCGATTTCGGCCGATCGCATCGTTTCCCTGGACGCCCGCTTGAGCGCGCATTGCAATCGCGTTGCGGTGATCGACGGCCACACCCTGGCCGTTTCCGTGGAACTGGAGGCGCGGCTGAGCGCGGAAGAAATCATCCAGGCGTTGAACTCGTATCGGGGCGTTCCACAGAAGATGCAATTGCCCAGCGCACCTGCAAGGCCGGTGCAATATCTGGAGGAGCCGGATCGTCCGCAGCCCCGCCGCGACGCCGAACGTGATGGCGGAATGGCCTGCTTCGTGGGGCGCTTGCGGCCCTGTCCGGTGTTGGATTGGAAGTTCGTCGCCCTGGCGCACAATACCATTCGCGGCGCGGCTGGAGCCGCCGTCCTCAACGCGGAACTGATGGCCGCGCAGGGGCTGCTCGGTTAACGCGATGATCGTGATGAAATTCGGCGGAACGTCCGTCGAATCCGCCTCCGCCATTGAACGCGTTGCCGGCATCGTTCGCGCGCGCCTCCATCAAAAGCCGGTTGTCGTTGTCTCCGCCATGGGAAAAACCACGAACCGGCTGCTGGAAATCGCTCGCACCGCGATCTCCGGGAAGCGCGAAGACTTCATCCGTCTGATTCATGACCTGCGATCGTTTCACTCCCGCGAAGCGCGCCTGGTTGTCCCGCTCTCCGAACGGGCCGATCTCGATCGCACGCTCGACGAACTTTTTCAGGAACTCACGGAACTGATCAAAGGGCTGGCCATTGTGGGGGAGATCACGCCGCGCTCCATTGACGCTGTTTCCAGTTATGGCGAGCGCCTTTCCAGCTACATTGTGACGCTGGCGTTCCGCCACCACGGCATCGCCGCCGAACACCTGGATTCACGGCGCGTCATCGTCACAGACCGCAAACATACCCACGCCGCGCCGCTCTATCCAGAGACTTGCCGGCGTCTTGCCGAGACCATTCCGCCCCTGGCTGATCGCTCTGTTGTCGTGATGGGCGGGTTCATCGGCGCCACCGAAGACGGCGTCACCAGCACGCTGGGCCGCGGCGGATCGGACTTCACAGCTTCCCTCGTGGGCGCGGGTATTGGGGCGGAACAGATCCAGATCTGGACCGATGTCGATGGCATGCTCACCGCGGACCCCGGCCTCGTTCCCGGCGCACATCGGGTGAAGACCATCTCCTTTGCCGAAGCGGCCGAGCTTGCTTACTTTGGCGCGAAGGTGCTGCACCCCGCTACCGTGGTCCCGGCCCTCGAAAAGGACATCCCGGTCCTGATTCTGAACTCGCGCCGTCCGGGAGTGGAAGGGACGCGCATTGTGGCTGAACGCGTGCCGTGCGCGAATGCTGTGAAATCCATCGCCTGCAAGCGCCGTATCACAGTGGTGAACGTCCATTCCACATCCATGCTGATGGCCCATGGATTTCTGCGCCGCATCTTTGAGATTTTCGACCGGCACGAGACATCGGTCGACATGGTCGCGACAAGCGAGGTGAGTGTTTCGCTCACCATCGACAGCACGGAGCGTTTGGCGGCCATTAGCGCAGAACTAAGCGAGTTCTCGGACGTTTCGGTGGAACACGCGCAGACCATTGTTTGTCTGGTGGGTGACAATATCCGCTATACCCCTGGCGTCGCGGCCCGTGTATTCACGGCCCTTGGTGAAGTCAACGTCAGAATGATCTCGCAGGGCGCGTCTCTTCTGAATCTGAGTTTTGTGGTGGCGGACGCCGATGTTCAGCGCGCCGTGGAAGCGCTTCATCGCGAGTTTTTCGCGGAACTGGATCCAGCTGTGTTTGAGGTGGGCGGCTAGAGCGGGCCAGTAAGTAAAGCGTGTCATCCTTACGGTAAAGGATTGTGGTAAAGATTGCCCTTTTCCAGCACAGTCAGCAGCAAAGGTCACCGTCCCGCCTGTAATACTGCGCCGTCTCGGGTTGAAAGCAGTGGACCGCGTTGAGTTCGTTGTCGAAAATCAGCAAACCATCCTGCGCCCTGCCCGGACAGAAGGGAATCCGTTCGAGAAGTATCTGGGGGCGCTTCCCGCTTTCAAAAATGCGAAGCAAATCAACGGGTGGGTGGCGGAATTGCGCGATGACGACTGTGGCCGATGAGAACATCGCTCGATACAAACATTCTGTCGGCGGTCTGGTCGAAAGAGGTAGTGCCGGCCACCTTGTGGCCGTCCTGGGTGAAGCAAGACAAGCAGGGCTGTTCTAGTCTCTGGCGTTGTTTATGCGGAGTTATTGGCTTGCCCGAACGCGACCGAAGATTTCATCAAAGGCTTTCTTGGGGAAACCGGGATTGTGCTGGATCTCCAATTCCAGGACGCTGTCTGGTTGGAGGTTTGGCCCCGAAGCGTCTCCCGGCGGATTTTCTCGTGGGAGCGCATGCGTTACTCCAGGCGGATCGGCTTCTGACGCTCGATCCAGATCGCTACAAGAAAGCCTTCCCGGAATTGCGGCTCTCGTAATCCGTCGAATATCAGTTGTTTCCCGCGTGACGCCACTATCTTCTTCAATGGGAAAATAGACAAACCGACGCATGCCGAACACAAAGATCGTTGTCACACTGGGTCCAGCCACGGACACCCGTGAGAAGATAGCCGCTCTCATCCACGCCGGCGTCGATGTCATGAGGCTCAACGCTTCGCACAGCACGCAGGACGATCATGCGCGCCGGATTCAAATCATCCGCGAAGAGTCCACGCGGGCGAACCGCCACGTCGCCATCCTGCTCGATCTGCAGGGACCGAAAATCCGTCTGGGCAAATTCGCCGACGGCTCCTGCTTTCTCGTGAAAGGCGCGCGCTTTATCATCACTACGGAAACGGTCACCGGAAACTCGCAGCGCGCCTCCACCGGTTACGCGGATTTTGCGAGCGACGTCAAGCCCGGCAACCGCGTGCTCATCAACGATGGCGCGGTCGAATTGAGGGCGCTCGAAGTGCGTCCGCGCGAGGTGGAATTCGAAGTGGTTACCGGCGGCATCATCAGCGACAACAAAGGCATCAATCTACCCGGCGTCAAGGTAAGCGCGCCGTCGGTGACACCGAAGGACCTCAGCGATCTGGAATTCGGTTTGCGGCAAGGGGTTGATCTGGTCGCGCTGTCGTTCGTGCGTAGCGCCGCGGATGTGGCCCACCTGAGGAAAGCCATTGGCGACCGGAACCCACGGCTGCCCATTATCGCCAAAATCGAGAAACCCGAGGGCGTTGAAAATATCCTCGAGATCATTGCGGAGGCCGATGGATTGATGGTGGCGCGCGGCGATCTGGGAGTCGAGATCGACCTCGAACGTGTACCGCCCATCCAGAAATCCATCATCCGGAAGGCGCGCCGTGGCGGGAAGTTCGTCATCACGGCGACTCAGATGCTGGAATCCATGACCTCGAGCCCCGTGCCCACGCGGGCCGAAGTGAGCGATGTCGCCAACGCGATTTGCGACGGGTCGGACGCCGTGATGCTCTCCGCCGAAACCTCCACTGGTAAGTATCCGATTGAGGCCGTCGAATACATGTCCCGGATTGCGCATGAGACGGAAAAGTCCCTGCGAGTGAAGGGGTTTGAGGACCGGCGGCACCGCATCACGCAGAATACGGCGGAAGTGGTGGCGGACGCGGCCTACAACGCGGCCAAGGCAGCGGGCGTTGCAGCGATGGTGGTATTCACCGCCAGCGGCGCGAGCGCCCGCCAGATCGCGCGCTTTCGTCCACCCGTTCGCCTGTTCGCGATGACGCCTGACGAGCAGGTGGCCCGGAGGCTGGCCGTAGTCTATGCGGTGGAGGCGATTGTAGCGCCGCACGTCTCTTCAACCGACGAAATGCTGGGCCAGATGGATGACATTCTGCTCGAGCGTGGCGCTCTACGCAAAGACGATCTGGTAATTTTCGTGGCCGGCCAGCCTGTGGCGCGTTCCGGAACCATGAACATGATGAAGGTCCACCGTGTTGGCGAAGCCATCTGAGCGCCATCTACCCAAACATGCGATAAGCTCTGTTCATGATGAAGACTAAGTGGACCCTGGCGCTCGGCGCACTGATGGTTTTTGGATTCGGCTGGTGGTCGGGAGCGGCGCATGGCCAATCCTCCGCGCGGGTTTACGAATTGCGCACTTACCACTGCTTCCCCGACAAATTGCCGGATCTGGAAAAACGCTTCCGCGAGCACACTATGACCATCTTTGAACGGCATGGCATGCATAACGTGGGCTACTGGACGTTTGAGGACGAGGCGCTGAAGGACAAGACGCTGATCTACATGATCTCGCACGAAAGCCGCGAACAGGCGAAAAAGAACTGGGCGGCCTTTGGGGCCGATCCGGAGTGGAAGCAGGTGCAGACCGCGTCCGAAGCGAACGGCAAGATCGTGGAAAAGGTAGATTCCCAGTTCCTCGATCCGACCGATTTTTCGCCTTTGAAGTGATCGCTGCTTAGAGCTCCTCGATTGTAATGCGAACGGTGTAATCAAGGGTCCCGGAGCAGCCGTCGTAGCACGGTTCGAGGGCGGTAGAGAAGCCAATGGTTTGACCCGCCGACCCAGTGATGCTGCTAACGCAACCGGTAGATCCGCCGCAAACGCCGTAGGCTAGGATTTCCGACCCCCCGGTACTGAGAGCGCCAGAAAGGGATACGGTCACTCGGTAAAGTCCCTCCTGGCTCGGCGTGAAAAATAGTCACGGGCGAGGTGTTGGAAACCCAGCGGTTGGGTTTGGTGCCTTAACGCCATCCGCGCCGCAATAACAGGGATCTGGAGAGCCGTTGCGTGCTGCCCAAATACTGGCATAAGTTTAGCGAGCGACACCCCTCCATGCAACGGAAAGAGTTGGCCCTTCGACGTCAGCCGTCTCGGGCAGGCCGTCAAGGAACGCGCCGAGGGCGTCGCCCAATGACAGATCCGGCCCAACGCAAAACGGCCTGACTGAGGTGGTTTCTCAATGCGCCGCCTTGAGCCGCGACGCACCGCCCCGATCAGGATGGTGCACCTCCT
>PLFE01000036.1 GCA_003136675.1 Bryobacterales bacterium | reverse complement strand
CGCGCTAGCCAGGCTGCGCCACGGCCCGATGAGTTCTCAGTGTAACAGAGCAACGGGACGCAACAGAAACGCGTCCCGGACGCCCATGCGTACCAGAGCCGCTTGGAGCCCTGGCTCCATTCGCATTTCTGCATTCGACCTGGATACTCCTTTTGCCGTATAATGCAATTCGGTCACCCTCTTTAGAATTTCAGCACCACCAAAACAAGGAGAAGTCTTGATTCGAAAAATAGCCATATTTTGTATCGCCGTCGCGCCGATCGTTACCGGCGTGGCCCACGCCCAAAACGTTTTGACGCACCACATGCGGGAAGCGGTGAGTACCGGTGAGGCGGCGCCTATCGGCCGGCTCCCCGCCACCCAGACGATGACTCTGGATCTGGTCCTGCCGCTCAGTGATTCCACTGGCCTCACGAATTTCCTCAGCGAACTCTATAACCCGGCCAGCGCCAACTATCGCCAGTTCCTCACCCCGGCCCAGTTCACCGAGAGGTTTGGCCCTCCCCAGCAGGACTATGAGACGTTGGTGAAGTTCGCCAAAGCGTCCGGTTTCTCCGTCGTCGGCGGCTCGCGCGACACCATGAGCGTCCTCGTCAAGGCCCCTGTTTCGGCCATCGAAGCGGCGTTTCACGTCAATATGCGGACCTATCAACACCCCACCGAGAACCGGGTGTTTTATGCTCCCGATCAGGAGCCTACCGCAAGACTGCCGTTCAACCTCTGGCACATTTCGGGTTTGGACAACTACTCGATTCCGCACCCGTTGTTCGTGAAGAAGAGCGAATATGCCAAGCTTAACGGCCTCGATCCCGGTTCCATCGCCCACGCCACCACTGGCTCGGGTCCTTCTGCTTCATTCCTCGGCAGCGACATGCGCGCGGCCTATTACAGCGGAACCAAGCTCACCGGCGCCGGCCAGAACCTCGGATTATTCGAGTATGAGGGCACCGACCTCGCCGATCTGACCACCTATTACACAAACGTCGGCCAGACTCTCAAGGTCCCGATTACCCTGCTCTCCACGGACGGCACCAGCACCTCCTGCGTGGATAGCAAAGCGGGCGGCCGTTGTGATGACACCGAACAGACCCTCGACATGACCCAGTCGCTCGGCATGGCGCCGGATCTGGCGAGCTTAACCATGTACGTTGGGTCCCTCGATACCGCCATCATCGGCGCAATGACCACCCACAGCCCGCTGCCCACCACGATTGGTTGCTCGTGGGGTTGGACGCCCGCGGATCCCACTACGCTCGATCCGTACTTTCAGAGGATGGCCGCTCAAGGCCAGAACTTCTTTGCGGCCTCCGGTGATTCTTCCACCTGGTCGACCAGAGTGGAAGCGTGGCCGGCGGACGACGCCAATGTCGTATCCGTCGGTGGCACGGATCTCTCCACCGCCAGCGCGGGCGGTCCCTGGAAGTCCGAAACCGCCTGGACCGATAGCGGCGGCGGTATCTCTCCCGACAAAATCACCATCCCCGCATGGCAGCAGCTCTCGGGCGTGATCAACTCCAGTAACAAGGGCTCCACCACCTATCGCAATGGACCGGATGTTTCCGCCAACGCGAATTTCACTTTCTACGTTTGCGCCGACCAAACCACCTGCACCGCGAACGATTACGGCGGTACCAGCTTCGCCGCTCCCATGTGGGCCGGCTATATCGCGTTGGTCAATCAGGCGTTGGTTGCCGAAGGAAAGCCCCTCCTCGGCTTCCTCAACCCCGTTATCTACGCCCAGAATGTGACATCCGACTATAAGGCGGATTTTCACGACATCGTGAGCGGCAAGTCCGGCAGCTATTCGGCCGTTACGGGCTACGATCTGGTCACCGGTTGGGGCAGCCCGAACGCCGGCCTGGTCAAAGCGCTAATCCAATAGTTCTTCGACGTTACCTGAGGGCGGGATTCCCGGCGCATGCGCCAGGAATTCCGCCCTTTTCTTTTTCTCAGAGCCCGGCATGGTAGAGGTAGACAAATGAATCGTCGTAGTTTCCTGGAAGCCGGCGCCACGGGCGTCATTGCCCTGGCCGGTGCGGATGTCATGGCCTCTCCGAACGATCGGGTTCGCGTCGCCATCTGCGGTCTCCGCGGCCGCGGCGGAGACCACCTTCATAACTACGCGCAGATCAAAGACGTAGAGGTCGCCGCTCTCTGCGACATCGACGAAAGTATTCTGTCGCACCGCGTCGCGCAGATGCAGAAGATGGGTCAGCCGAAGCCAAGCACATACGTTGATATCCGCAAGCTGCTGGAAGACAAATCCATCGACGCGGTCTCTATCGCCACCCCCAATCACTGGCACTCCCTCATGGCCATCTGGGCGTGTCAGGCGGGCAAGGACGTTTATGTCGAGAAGCCCTGCTCGCACAATCTCTGGGAAGGGCAACAACTGGTGAAGGCCGCTGCGCGCTACAGCCGCATCGTGCAACATGGCACGCAGACCCGGTCGGCGCCAGCGGTGCGGGAAGCGGTCGCCAAAATGAAAGACGGCATCATCGGCGAAACCTACATGGCGCGAGGCCTCTGCTACAAATGGCGCGACACCATCGGCAGGACGCCCGTTTCGCCGGTTCCCGCTGGAGTGGACTACGACCTGTGGACCGGACCCGCGCCGGCTCACGACTTCACGAAGAACCGCTTTCACTACAACTGGCACTGGTTTTGGGACTACGGGAACGGTGATCTGGGGAACCAGGGAACGCATCAGATCGACGTCGCGCGGTGGGGCATGGGCCTGGGCTTTCCGAACAAAGTCAGCGCCATGGGCGGCCACTTCATGTTCGATGACGACCAGCAAACTCCGAATGACCTGAACTGTTCATTCGAGTTTGTCACGGCTGACGGAAAGCGTCGCATGATCACGTTTGAGGTCCGCCACTGGATCACGAATCACGAAGCCGAGATCGGAACGCCGGCGCTCGGCACTCCGGAAGAGAAGAGGTCGCCGTCTGGACCCAAGCTCGGCCCGTCCGCCGGGACGCACAACTCCGTTGGGAACATCTTCTACGGTTCCAATGGCTATCTTTCCACAGGTGACGAAGACGCGGCGACGTACCGCGTGTGGGCCGGACCCGATCAAGAACCCCAAAAGCCAGTTCAGAACGGCGGTGCAGAACTCGCTCACTTCCGCAATTTCATTGCGTGCGTGAAGAGCCGTAAGCAGGTCGATCTGCATGCTCCCATCGAAGAAGGCCACATTTCCTGCGCGATGATGCATCTGGCCAACGCCTCTTACCGGCTGGGTCGCACCTTGACCTGCAATCCGGAGACGCAGGAAGTGGTCGGGGATGACGAGGCGAACCGGCTGCTCCGCGAGGAACAGCGAGGATACCGCCCCCCTTTCGTGATCCCTCAGAGCGTATAGCAGCATCGCGCTGTGACACTATGGAAGTTGGGTATACAGGTCGCACTGAACCACCGCACGCTGTACAAATACGAAAGACCGATCACACTTGGCCCCCAAGTGGTGCGGCTACGGCCGGCACCGCATTGCAAAACGCCCATCCTGAGTTATGCCCTGAAGGTGTCGCCGGCGCACCACTTCCTCAACTGGCAGCAGGACATCTATAACAACCACCTGGCGCGCTTTGTCTTCCCGGATAAGACGGATGAGCTTGTGGTGGAAGTGGATCTGATCGCCGACCTCTCTCCCGTCAACCCCTTCGACTTTTTCCTGGAACCGGAGGCCGAGAACTTCCCTTTCTCCTACCCGGCGGAGCTCACCAAAGATCTGGAGCCGTATCTAAAAGCGAAGGAAGCCGGTCCACTGCTCGAAGATTTTCTCGACAGCATCGAGCGTGAAAAACGCGGGACGACCAGCTTCCTGGTGGAGTTGAACAGCCAGGTAAAGAATGCCATCGGCTATACAGCGCGGCTCGACCCCGGTATCCAGGACTGCGAACAGACGCTCGCCACGCGCACGGGTTCCTGTCGGGATTCGGCCTGGTTTCTGGTCCAGGTTCTGCGACACCTGGGACTGGCTTCCCGCTTCGCCTCCGGCTATCTGATTCAGCTCCACGAGGATGACAGCCCGACCCACGACGCAACCCAGGACTCAGCCGATCTACACGCCTGGGCGGAAGTCTTTCTGCCAGGCGCGGGGTGGATCGGGCTCGATCCCACTTCTGGATTGTTCACTGCTGAGGGCCACATTCCCCTGGCTTGCACACCCGATCCGCCGAACGCTTCCGCCATCACGGGCACCGTGGAGCCCTCACGCGTGGAATTTTCCTACGCGATGTCCGTGCGGCGATTGACTCGCATGCGCCACGCATCACTCCCTTTGGCCGATTGGACCAAGGTCGATCGGGTGGCGCACCAAATCGACGCGGATCTGATTGCTCAGGATGTGAGGCTGACCATGGGCGGCGAGCCCACGTTCGTTGGAATCGACGAGCCGGATAGCCCCCAGTGGAATGGCGACGCGCTGGGGCCGTTGAAACGCAATCGAGCAGTGGCCATGATCCGCCGGCTCCGCGACCAAATCGCTCCTGGTGCGCTGCTGCACTTCGGACAAGGCAAGTGGTATCCAGGTGAACCGCTGCCGCGCTGGGCCATGAACTGCTACTGGCGCGCGGATGGCGTTCCGGTCTGGGAGAACGCCGGTCTCATCGCCGAGGCCGACCAGAACTATGGATTCTCCACACCCGATGCGCTCCAGTTCATTGAAGCTCTGGCACGGCGTCTCGAAGTGAGTTCGCGGAACATCATGCCGGCGTATGAAGACGCTTTCTATTACCTATGGAAAGAGCGCCGCTTACCTGTGAACGTGGATGCAGTCGATTCGAAATTGGCCGACGCCCGCGCACGCGAAGAGCTGGCGCGCGTTTTTGAGCGCGGGCTAACTAACCCGAGTGGCTACGTTCTGCCCATCCGCCGGCGGCAGTTTGAGGGCGAGACCTACTGGTCGAGCCAGCCCTGGTTTCTGCGGCCGGACCGGCTTTTGGTGATTGAGGGAGATTCGCCGATCGGCTACCGGCTGCCTTTCGATGCTCTGCCCTGGGTGGCGCCGGACGATATTGAATACGATTTCGAAGACGACCCGTTATCGGCCCATGAACAACCCTGGGAAAAGCTTCCCGCAGAGCGCCAGCGGCGCATGGAACTGTTTACGTTCACTCCCGCCGACGACCCGTTGCCTGCCGCGCCCGTCGTCGGCGAATCCGCCAAAGACAGCATCCGCCCCGCGTTATGCGTCGAGGCGCGCGAAGGAAGACTGCATGTATTTCTGCCCTACATCGCCAAGCTGCCCGATTATCTGGACCTGCTGGCCGCGGTGGAGGACACGTGCGCGTATTTGCAAAAGCCGGTTTGGGTGGAAGGATATCCTCCTCCGTCCGACCCGCGCATGCGATCGTTCAGTCTCACTCCAGACCCTGGTGTGATCGAAGTGAACCTGCCGCCCGCCAACAACTGGGACGAACTGAGCAAGCTGCATCACCTGGTTTTTGAGGAAGCGCAACGAAACCGGTTGACGGCCGAGAAGTTCAATTACGATGGGTCGCACGCGGCCACAGGCGGCGGCAACCACATCGTCATTGGCGGCCCGACGGCCGCGGATAGCCCGCTGCTTCGCCGACCCGATCTGCTCCGCAGTATGGTCACCTTCTGGCAGAATCACCCGGCGCTTTCCTACCTGTTCTCGGGCACGTTCATCGGACCCACCAGCCAGTATCCGCGCATCGATGAAGCCCGCATGGATTCGCTTTATGAACTCGAGATCGCGTTCAGCCAGATGCCCACCGGCGAATGTCCGCCCTGGCTGGTCGACCGGCTATTTCGGAACCTGCTGGTCGATCTTACCGGCAATACGCATCGCGCCGAGTTCTGCATCGATAAGTTGTATCCCCCGGAAGGCTCGGGATCGCGTCTCGGCTTGCTGGAACTGCGCGCATTTGAAATGGCGCCCGACGTCAAAACAATCCTGGTGGAATTGCTGCTGATTCGCGCGCTGGTAGCCGTCTTCTGGAAGCAGCCCTATGAGGCGCGGCTGATCCGCTGGGGCACCGGACTGCATGACCGCTTCATGCTGCCGCACTATGTGGAGCAAGACTTCCAGGACGTGGTTCGATTCGTTCAGCGCGCCGGCTATGAGTTGAACGACGACTGGTTCGACGCCCATTTCGATTTCCGGTTCCCCAAAATCGGCTCGATTTCCGGGGATGGTTTGGAACTGGAGCTTCGCAAGGCGCTCGAACCCTGGCACGTTCTGGGCGAGGAAGCCAGCGCAGGAGGAATTGTGCGCAGCGTGGATTCCTCGCTGGAGCGCATTCAAATAAAGTTGACGGGGCTCACGGACTCGCGCTATGTGGTGGCTTGCAACGGACGGCGGGTGCCGCTTCGTGCGACGGGTGCGCCCGGAGAAGCCGTGGCGGGTGTTCGCTTTCGCGCGAGGCGTCCGCCGTCATGCCTGCATCCCTCGATTCCCATTCAGAGCCCGCTGGCCTTCCACATTTACGACCTTTGGAATGACCGCCCTGTGGGGGGCTGCACGTATCATGTCTTGCACCCTTCCGGGAAGCTCTACGCGGCCAGACCCGCCGACGCCGCGGAAGCCGGGAACCGCCGCGCCGAACGCTTCCAAAACTACGCCACCACGCCCGCCGCTGGTGTTCCCGCCGTGGAAGACAGCAATCCCAACTCGCCCATGACTCTCGATTTGCGCTGGCCTGCCGTCGCCCCATGATTTCGGACCTGATGCAGATTCCGCTTCGCGATCCCACCGTATATGATGAGCTGTCCGCGGACGGCGTCACGCCGCGAGCCCACTGGGCGCCTTTCATGCAGGGGCTGCGGGGCATCGGGTCGGCCGAACTCGAGAAACGGTGGGGACGCGCTGAACGGCGGATTCGCGAGAACGGCGTCACGTACAACATCTATGGCGATCCACTAGGGGCGAACCGCCCTTGGCGAATCGATCTGGTCCCGCTGCTGATCGGCGCGGAAGAATGGCGCTTTATTGAAGCGGGAATCGTGCAGAGGGCGGAGTTGCTGAACCTGGTTCTCGAAGATCTTTACGGGCCGCAGAAGCTGGTCTCAAGCGGCCGGCTGCCCGCTGAGCTTCTCTATGCGAATCCCGCGTTCCTGAGACCGCTGGCTGGCTTGACTGTTCCCAAACAAACCTATCTGCATCTTCTGGCGATCGATTTGGCGCGCTCGGCGGATGGGAAGTGGTGGGTGCTGGCGGACCGCACGCAGGCACCGTCGGGCGCAGGGTACGCGCTCGAAAACCGTACCATTGTGGCCGACGTGCTTCCGGATCTGTTCCGCACCTCGAACGTCAGGCGCTTAGCCCCCTTCTTTCGTGCGCAGCGCGATGCTCTTGTGAATCTGGCGCACCGCGACCATCCGCGCATTGTTCTGCTGACGCCCGGTCCTTACAATGAAACCTACTTCGAGCATTCGTATCTCGCGCGCTATCTGGGCTTCACACTGGTGGAAGGCGCAGACCTGACGGTACGCGACAGACAGGTCTACCTGAAGACAGTCGAGGGCTTGCAGCGAGTCGATGTGATCTTCCGGCGCGTGGACGACAGTTTTTGCGACCCTCTGGAGTTGCGCGCGGAATCGTACCTGGGCGTTCCCGGTCTGGTGGACGCCATTGCCGCCGGAAATGTGAAGGTGGCGAATGCGTTGGGCAGCGGGGTGATCGAAACTGCCGCGATGATGCCGTTTCTTTCCGGCTTATCGAGGCATCTGCTGGGCGAGCCGTTGAAGCTGCCGTCCGTGGCTACGTGGTGGTGTGGGCAGGATTACGCGCTCGAATGGGTGCTGGAACATCTGGAATCCATTGTGGTAAAGCCGGCTTTTCCCTCGCGCGCGATGGAGCCGGTTTTCGGGGCCGATCTGGCGAAGACCGAGAAGCAGGAGTTTCGCGAGCGGCTCAAGTCGCGCCCCTACGACTACGTCGCGCAGGAGCAAGTGGCTTTGTCGGCCGCCCCCGTTTGGGATGGGGGCAACTTATTCTCCCGCAGCATGGTGCTGCGCACTTATGTTCTGAATACGGGCAGCGGCTGGGTCGCCATGCCCGGCGGGCTTGTCCGCGTGGCCGGTTCGGAGAGCGCGATCGTCTCGATGCAAAGGGGCGGCCACAGCAAAGACGCGTGGATTCTGTGGGACGGCCCCGTGGACACCTTCAGCATGCTGCCGCCGCGGGACCAGCCCGTGGAACTCAGGCGCGCTTCGGTGGATCTGCCGAGCCGCGTGGCCGACAACCTGTTCTGGCTGGGCCGTTATGTGGAACGCTCAGAAAACAAAGCTCGTCTGCTGCGGACGCTGATCACGCGTGTCCGTCGCGCGAGCGAAGCCGAATTGAGCTGCCTGCTGCGCTTGCATAGTTGTCTCGATACGCAACGCAGCACTCTGCCCAAGAAGCGACGGGCCACCGCGCGGGAATTGGAAGAGGAAGTGATCTCGCTAATGACCGATGCAAAGCGTCCGGACAGCCTGGCTTCCACTCTCGCGGAGGTCCAGCGAGTGGGAGGCGTGGCGCGCGAGCGCCTCTCCGTCGATATGACGCGCCTCATTGGCGCCATTTCCGATTCGATGCAAATCGAAGACTACATGCTGTTTGTGGAGTATTCCGCCGTGCTGAACGGGTGCCTGGAACTGCTCTCGGCGTTCTCCGGCATGGAGCGCGAGAACGTGACGCGCGGGCCGGGCTGGTTATTCATGAGCCTGGGGCGGCGCCTGGAACGCGCCACGCAATCCGCCCGGCAACTGCGCGAGATTACCACGCCGCTGGCCGATGGCGATTGGCCTCTGCTCGAATATCTGCTGGAAGTGGCGGATAGCTCGATGACCTACCGCTCGCGATACTATACGACTTTGCAGCCTGTCGCGATGCTGGACGTGTTGATGGCGGATGGCACCAATCCGCGCTCGCTGGCATTTCAGATCAGTCATCTGGTTGACTTGTATCAAAAATTGCCGCGGCATATCCCCGATGATTTACAGGCCATGCGTCAGGCATTGGAGTTATTGCAAAGTTTTGATCTCCGGCACCTGGACTATCCGCTGCCGGGTGAAGCCGCGAGGGAGCATCTGCCGGGCGAGTTATTGCGGCTTCAGGATTCGTTGAAGGCTTTGGAGAATCTGCTTCCCTTCTGGTCGAACAATCTCTCGAATCAGTACTTCAGCCATGCCCGTACTTTCTCCATCACGATCGGTTAGCGATGAGTTAAATGATTTACCGGATTGTTCATAGAACCACTTATCGCTACACTTATCCGGTTTCGGTAGGGAACCACGTGGCTTGCCTGACTCCAAGGTCGCTGCCGCTGCATCGCTGTGAGCGCCAGGAACTGCGCATCACGCCCCCGCCCGCCACCCGTACCGAGCGCGTGGATTACTTCGGGAATCAGCTGACGTTCTTTACCATTCAAGAGCCGCATAAGAAACTGGTGGTGGAGGCGCGGAGTTTTGTGACCATCCCGGAAAATGCCAAGCCGTGGCCGGGCAAGTCATTACCCTGGGAAGAGGTGGTCGACCTGCTCCCGAACGATCGCAGCGCCGCCGGACTGGACGCGTACCAGTTCTGCTTTGAATCCCCGCGTATCAGGGCGAATGAGGAGTTCGCGGAATATGCGCATCTTTCGTTCACGCCGGGAAGGCCGTTCGCGGAAGCGCTCCGGGACTTGACCACGCGCATTTACACGGACTTCAAATTCGATTCCAAAGCCACCAACGTAAGGACTCCGACCGAGGAAGTGTTCCGCAAGCGGCGCGGCGTGTGCCAGGACTTCGCACATCTGCAGATCGCCTGTTTGCGGTCGTTGAATCTGGCGGCGCGTTATGTGAGCGGCTATTTGCGGACCTATCCTCCTCCGGGCCGCATGCGTTTAGTGGGCGCGGACGCTTCGCATGCCTGGGTGTCGGCCTATTCGCCGGATTCAGGCTGGCTCGATATGGATCCGACCAACAACGTGATGCCGTCCGACGGACATGTGACGCTGGCGTGGGGCCGGGACTATGGCGATGTGAGCCCACTCCGGGGATTGATTCTCGGCGGCCGTGACCACACGTTGAAGGTGGGGGTCGATATGAAACCCTTGGATTGTCTGCCGGAAAGATCGAAGCGCCAAAGCGTCTGAATTCAGTCCATGTGGATGGTATGGAGCCACGTTTCGACGCTCTGCGGCCAGGTGGTGATGGGGAGTGCGGTGCGCCGCAAACCATAACCGTGTCCACCTTCGGCGTAGATGTGCAACTCCGCGGGAACCTTCGCCTCTTTTAGGGCCAGGAAATAAGTCGTCGCGTTTTCGACGTGCACCGGATCGTCTTCAGCCTGAACCAGAAATGTGGGAGGCGCTTGAGCAGAGACGGGGACGCCGGGCTTCGCGTTCAGGTAGCCCGGATAGACGATCACGGCGAAGTCGGGACGGCAACTGAGATCGTCCGCAGCATCAATCGCGGGGTAGAGCCGCTGGTCAAAGTGATTGCTGAGCGCCGCGGCAAGATGAGCTCCGGCGGAGAAGCCGAGCACCCCGATGCGGTGCGGGTCAATATGCCATTCGGCGGCGTGAGAGCGGACGATTCCCATGGCGCGCTGGGCGTCCTGGAGAGCGGCGGAAGACTTGGGGTAAGGGCCCGAATCCGGCACGCGGTATTTCACGAGCACACAGGTAATGCCCGCGGAATTGAGCCAGTCACACACCTCCGTTCCCTCGAGATCCATGGCCAGGATGTGGTAGCCGCCGCCGGGGAAAACCAGCACGGATGCGCCGTTGTTCCTGCCCACGGGCGGGTAGAGCGTGAGCGTGGGTCTTGAAACGTTTCCGAGGCGGATCAACGGTCTGCCGGCGATCAGGTTGTCTTTCGCGGTTGTCGTGTCCGATTCCGGCGCCGGATTCGTGGCCGCACCCGGGGCTCCGTTGGGCCAAAGAAACAGGATGGGACGCGGTTGGGCGAACAGACCGGTGGAGCCGGCCAGGGTGGCGAGAATGATGAGGCGCGGTAGCATATGTGACTGAGTTCCTATTGAATCGTATTACAGGTAAGAGTACCCTCTGAGAGCGTCTGAATTTCTGCGTTAATCATTCTGGGTGGTCACGTGCGCGGGCGAGCCGGAACATGGCCCGCTGATTCCGCCCGGGTCAACAGCCCGGCGCGCCTGCCGAATGGTTTGGTGGTCCGGTAGAACTGGCGGCCCAGTACCTTCCGGCGCCGTCGCCGGCACTTTACACTTCCTTTCAATTTCTTCGCGCCCCGGACTCGCACGGCGCATGAACTCTCCAGTAAAATAAAAGTCTTACCTGTGCCGATCATGAGAAACATTCTTTCTGCGCGTTTTACCTGGATTGCCGCTACTGTGCTGCTGCTGCCGTTCGCGGGACAGGCTCAAACCGAGTACCCCACCGGCGCGTATCCAAAATTCATCATCTCCGCGGACCTGAATAAAGACGGCAACAACGATATCGTTACCGCGAACTATCACGATTCCAGCATTTCCGTCCTCCTTGGAAATGGGAATGGCACTTTGAAGACGGCCGTGAACTATCCTGTGGGTGCTTATCCCACAGGTCTTTCCGCCGGGGACTTCAACGGCGACGGCAAGCTGGATCTGGTGGTGGCTAACGCCATTAATCCGCATCAAAGCTCTTGCCCCTCCTGCGGTTTGCAAGGAGTCTCGGTCTTGTTGGGGAATGGCGACGGAACGTTCCAGCCGTCGGTTTATTACGCAGCGGCAAGCGGCACGGCGTGGGTATCCTCTAAGGATGTGAATGGTGACGGCAAGCTGGACATTATTGCGGCGGATTGGCAGGCGAACGCAGTATCCGTTCTGCTGGGCAATGGCGACGGAACGTTTCAGGCGCCGATCAATATACCTGTCGGCGCAGTCCCGCACTCGATTGCCATCGGCGATCTGAATGGCGATGGCATCCCCGATATGGCCGTCGGGAATATGTATTCGAACAATGTGGAGATCCTGATTGGCGTGGGGAACGGGCATTTCACGCCCGGAGCGTCCTACCCGGTCGGTGAGGTGCCGCATTCGATCTGCCACGGCGATTTCAACGGCGACGGAAAGATCGACCTGGCCACCGCCAATATCAACACAGGCAACGTTACGGTCCTGCTGGGCAATGGGGACGGTACCTTCCAGCCGGGCGTGAACTACCCGACCGGGATCGGCACAACGTCCGTTTACCCGGCCGACTTCAACGGCGACGGAATTACTGATCTGGTGGCTGCCAACTCCGGCTCCACTTCGCCCGGCCTTGCCATTGGTGCGCCCTCGTCGCCAGCGGCAAACCAGCCGAGTTCGGTATCCATTTTGATCGGCAACGGCGACGGCACCTTCAAACCGGCCGTGAACTACAGCACCGGCGACGGTGGAAACGGGGTGGTTTCGACCGAACTGACGCCGAACAAGTTCCAGGACCTGGCCGTCTGTTTCTTCGGCAGCTATGTGACGGTGTTGCTCGGTAACGGCAACGGCACATTCCAGGTTGGAGCCGGTCCGACGACAACGACTCTTACTTCCTCTGTAAATCCCTCCGCGCTCGGCCAGACCGTGACTTTCAGCGCCACCGTCTCGCCTTCCACGGCGACGGGCACGGTGACTTTCTTGCACGGGTCCACCGTGATGGGCACCGAAACCTTGACCAAAGGAACGGCGATGCTGCCGTATTCGGGTCTCTCGGCCGGTGGGCATGACCTGACGGCGAGTTACAGCGGCGATGCGAACGATGCGCCGAGCATCTCCCCTGTCTTGACTCAGGTTGTGAATTAACCCGCGATCCAGCCTTCTTAGCTTGTAAGAGGAAAACATTACAGCGTCCAAGGTGTTTAAGCTAGCATATGGTCATGAACGTGCAATGGCTTGATGCAGCGTCGATGTCGAAGAGAAAAATCACACCACACAAAGTATTCGGCGCGCCCTCAGCTTGTTTGGTGCTGTTGTTGCAAGCCTTTTCTTATCAGGCATATGCGGCAGATTACTACGTTGTGAATACGCAGGAGCTGACGTCTACAGGGGGGCGTGTAGCATGGTCACCTGCAGCCAACAATCTGATCGCTTTCGACCGGGAAAGCTCGAACGGTTTTTACGACACGTGGACGATGAACCCAGATGGTACGAACCAGGTGTGCCTCACCTGCGGAAAGCCGGGGCTTCCCCCGTATAACAAGGGCAACCCGGATTGGCGTCCGCAGGGCGACTATCTTGTGATTCAGGTGCAGGCTTCGAGTTCTTCAACCGATCCGACGGCTGAGCAAAACGTGGATGCGCGCCCTGGAGCCGGTGGGAATAACGTGGTTTACATTATGGATGCAACCGGCACTTACTACTGGGAGGTGGCGGCAAGTGAAAGCGGGCACGGAGTTCTGCACGCGCACTTCTCGCATGACGGCACCAAGCTGATCTGGGCCCAGTTGATCAACGAAAATATAGGCAGTTCCGGTGAATGGGAAATTCAATACGCAGCGTTCACTCCGGGCGCCTCGGCGGGCGACCCTCCGACGGTATCTCTCATCAGTTCGCTCACTCCCGGGATTACGCCCGCGTATTACGAAACGCACGGATTTAGCCTGGACGACACCACCATATTCTTCTCGGGAACGGCCGCCGGTCAGCCAATGTTCGGGACGGATATCTATTCCTACAACCTGAATACCGGAGCCTTTGCGGATCTGACGAACACCCCGACTTACTGGGACGAGCATTCCCGGCCGAATCCGGTAGAGGAAAAGCTACTCTTTGCGAGTAGTTTCGGAACGTCCGGTGCTGCGAACGTTCTCAAGTTGGATTACTGGACGATGAACTACGATGGCAGCGACAAGAAGCGCGTGACCTGGTTTCAGGATCCGTTGTCGCCGACTTCTCTGCCTGGATTTATCGCGTCGGACAACGATTGGAATCACGACGGGACACAGGAAGTTATCTACTTAAATGATGTTGGCGCGAACACGACGGGGCTGGGGGGCACGGGCGCAATCTATTTACTTACTCTCGCTGTAAGCAGCACCACGGCCAATAGCGGGGATTATGTTGCTTATCCTCAGGCGCCGGATGGTTTGGTAAGTACCTTCGGAGTCAATCTATCCAGCGGAACGTCAGTTGCTTCAGGAAGCCTGCCGACGGAGTTGGGATCAACCACGGTGACAGTCACAGACTCGGGCGGAACGGCGCGAAGCGCACAATTGGTTTTTGTTTCGCCGTCTCAGGTAAACTGGGTGGTTCCCGCAGGGAGCAGATCCGGTCCGGCGACCGTTACAACCACGTCAGGATCAACGGTTTCGACGGACATTTTTGATATCGAAAATGTGGGTCCCTCGATCTTCACCATAGGTGGCAGTGGGGCTGGGGCTCCCGCGGCATACGTTCTAACTTATTCATCCACCGGCACTCAGACTGGGTCGCAAAACGCCTACTCTTGTAGCGGCGGGGCGTGCACTACTTCTGCGCTGAATGTCGCGGGAGGACAATCTTATCTGATCCTTTACGCGACGGGAGTTCGGCATTATTCGAGCGGGGTTTTAGCACTCATCGGGCCGAGTTTAGTTGCTGGTTTCACGCAAATGAATGTGGACCAGTCTTCCGCAGTGCAGTTCACGCCCGCGTACGCGGGATCTCAAAATACGGAAACGGGCCTCGATCAATTGAATATACAATTGCCGGCCACTTTGGCCGGTTCAGGGACCATGTATTTACAACTGAAGGTAGATGATCTCTACCTTTCAAATACCGTGCAGTTACAGTTTCAATAATTCCCGCCAGCTTGTTGCAGAGAGCGCTGGCAAAACACAATTCTCACGTGCGGGTCACGTCTCAGAACTAAAGAGGAGATCTATGTCCAAAAATAAGGTTGTTCGCTCTCGATTCTCTTGCTCTGCCGCGGTCGTCTTGGCGGCATGGCTCCAGTCCAGTTACTCCCAAGCCTATGCCCAGGATTACTACGTCGTTAACTATCAGGAACTCACTGACAACGGCGGCCGCGTGTCGTGGTCAACAAGCGGGAGCAATCTGATCGCTTTCGATCGCCAAGGTTCGAACGGATTTTATGACATCTGGACGATGAACCCGGACGGTTCCAATCAAGTTTGTCTCACGTGTGGCAAGGCCGGGATTCCCCCCTATAACAAGGGGAACGCCAGTTGGTCTCCATCGGGAAATTATCTTGTATTCGAGGCACAGCGCGGCGACCAGACCTATCCGACCGACCCCAACGCGCCGGAGAATGTCTCGGCGCGCCCGGGCGCCGGCGGCAATAACGTGGTCTATATCATGGATTCAACCGGGACCAACTACTGGGAGGTAGCCGCGAGCGAGAGTGGAAAGGCTATTCTTGAGCCATACTTTTCGCATGACGGGACCAAGCTGCTCTGGTCTGAGTTAGTTGACCCCACGGCTGGCTTTAACGGTGCATGGGAGATCCAATATGCGTCTTTCACTCCGCCGGTTTCGGATGGCGGCGCTCCCGTGGTGACGTTGATCCAAACATTAACACCCGGCACGCAGCCGGCGTATTACGAAACCCATGGATTCAGCCTGGATGATTCGACAATATTCTTCTCCGGCTGCGCTTCGGGGCAGGCTACTATTTACGGTAGCGACATCTATTCCTATGTTCTGAGCTCCTCGGTTTTTACAAACCTCACGAATACTCCCGACTACTGGGACGAGCACTCAATCCCGAACCCGGTGCAGGACAAACTGTTTTTCGTCAGCAGCTATGGAACCCAGAGCACACCCCTTCATTTGGAACTGGACGGTTGGACGATGAACTACGACGGCACCGATAAGAAGCGCATGACGTGGTTTCAGGACCCCGCGTCTCCGATGTCGCTGCCCGGAAATCTGGTGTCGGAAAACACCTGGAGTCCGGATGGCACGCAGGAAGTGGTTTACCTCAACGACATCGGGACGAACAGCACTGGCCAATCCCTTGGCAGCCAGGGGCCAATCTATATCCTGACGCTGGGAACCGCCTCCACGGTCGCGAACAGCGGCAGTTTTACCACCCTTCCGCAATCGCCCAGCGGTATCGTGGCCACGTTCGGCTCGAATCTTGCGAGCGGCACAGCGTCAGCGTCCGGGACGCTGACGACGACTCTCGGTGGAACCTCGGTGTCGGTCACGGACATCAACGGCGCCACCGCCCCCGCGCAGTTGGTTTTTGTTTCGCCGACTCAAGTGAACTGGGTTATGCCCTCCGGGCTCGCGTCCGGCGGCCCGGCCACCGTCACGACGACCTCTAACGGCACAACAGTGGGGACGGACAAAATTGATATTGAAGCGGTTGCACCGGCGATCTTTACAGTTGCGGGCACGGGTAGCGGCGCTCCCGCGGCGTATGTGCTCACCTATTCACCAAGCGGCACTCAGACTGCGTCGCAAAATGCCTACACCTGCAGCGGGGCAACCTGCACTCCGGCGGCTTTAAGCGTGACGGGTGGACAATCCTATCTCGTCCTTTACGCGACGGGCGTGCGCGGCGCGACTTCCGTTGTGGCCTATATCGGGCCAACTTTGGCGCCGGGCTTTACGGGGATGAATGTAGATGCCACGTCCGCGATTCAAATTACGCCGTCATATGCGGGTGCGCAGAACACGGATACGGGGCTCGACCAGCTCAACATCCAACTGCCCGCAACCTTGGCGGGCACTGGCACCATGTATTTGCAACTGATGGTGAATGGGGTTTACCCCTCCAACACTGTGCAACTGGCGTTTGAGTAACTCCGGCGTCTCACGAGCCGGTACGGTTCTGGATCAGGTCCAGTTTCCGGTCCAATTCGGCCAGGCGGGCCAGAAGTACGCCATGACGTGTTTCATCATTCGATGGCACGCGGCCCTTCATGAAGAAAACCCCGCCTGGCTCAAGAACGCAGCGCTCCACTTCAGCCAGATCGTCGAACCCCTGCCGGTGCGCCACCGTGAGCAGTTCGGATTCGCTCAGAAGTTCCTTGGAAAGGGCCCGGCGATCCACCTTGCCAGAGCTGATCAGCACTGTCGGTGAGCCTTCGAGAATCTGATCGAGACGCCGGTGGCGAAACAGAAACCGGACAACAAGATAGTTGATGGCGAAGAGCGCGGTGGCTCCGAGCAGCCCTCCGGCGAGGGTATTGTCATCGCCAATGATGGCGTTCTGGACGGTGTTGGAAACCGACAGCAGGACCACCAGGTCAAAGGGGTTGAGCTGGGCGAGTTCGCGCTTTCCGAAAATCCTCAATAGAACAATGAGCGCGAGGTAGACCAGAACCGGACGCGCGATTTTCTCGATGAGCGGAAGCTTGAGCACAAACATATCGTTCATCGCGGTGTGAATGTCGGGTGTGAGCACGATAAAGTATTGCTCAGCTTTACATCATAAAGTACATTGCATTTGGGGCCGGGTTGGAGATATACTCATGGCGTGGCCGCATTACGCTCCGCCAGAGTTCCGCCCGAAGCTGTGCCGATCGATTCGCAGGCGATAGCAAACCTGCGATATATCCGGCGCACCATGGAAAGCGCCGGCGAGTTCACGGCGATTCCGGGCCGCGGCGGCATCGTGATGGGAGCGACAGCCATTGCGGCGGCGTGGTTCGCGCACACGCGGATTCATGCTGAGGCCTGGCTCGCGGTGTGGACGGTGGAAGCGATCCTCGGCGTGGTGGTGGGATATCTTTTCGCCAGACAAAAAGCCCGGACGATTAACAAGCCACTTTTTGCGCGGCCGGGACGCAAATTTGTGCTGGCCATTGCACCCTCGATCTTCACCGCCGCGCTGCTCACGCTGATGCTGTGGCGGGCGGGGATGATCGATTACACGCCGGGAGTGTGGCTGCTGCTCTATGGCTGCGGGATCGTTGCGGGGGGAGCGTTTTCAGTACGGGTTGTTCCCGTGATGGGGTTGTGCTTCCTCGCCTTTGGAGCAGCCGCTCTTTTTTCGCCGCTCGCGTGGGGCGATGCCTGGCTGGCGGCGGGTTTTGGCGGGCTGCAAATCATCTTCGGAGTGGTGATCGTCAGGAATTACGGCGGATAAACCTTATGGCAGGCAAGAACGCAACTGTTGCAAAAGACGAAATCAGGCAGACCGGGTCCGCCCTGCGTCCTGAGAAGGCGACCGCTCAGATTGACCGGCTTGTGCATGAGCGGTTACGGCTGGGGATTATGAGCGCGCTGGCCGTGAATGCAACTCTGACGTTTAACGAATTGAAGAAACTGCTGGAAACCACGGACGGCAACTTGAGCGTACACGCCCGCAAATTGGAGGAGGCCAGCTACATCTCCTGCTCAAAAGGCTTCGATGGCCGCGTGCCGCGCACGGAGTACCGTCTCACCGCGGGCGGGCGGAAAGCGCTCGAGCGATATCTGGACCACATGGAAACGCTGATTCGCGCCACGCGCCAGGCTTAATGATCATGACGAGCCGGCCAGTGGCGTTTTTTCTTGCATATGCACTTTACACCGCAAAGTAAACAACAACGCGAATGCCTGCCGCGTCATACGGCGATCATTATGGACGGCAACGGACGTTGGGCCGCGGAGCGCGGCTGGCCGCGGATCGCCGGACACCACGCGGGGTCGGAAGCGGTTCGGCGCACGGTGGAAGCTGCCCCGGATTGCGGGATCGACGTGCTGACTCTTTACGCCTTTTCCTCGGATAACTGGAAGCGTCCACGCGAGGAGACGGACGCGCTGATGGTTCTTTTGACGGAACATCTGCAATCCGAAACGGAAAGGTGCGTGCGGCAGGGCGTGCGTATGTCCTTAATCGGGCGTCGCGACCGCTTGCCAGATCATGTGCTGGATGCGGCGGAGGTTGCGGAGCGGGCGACCTCGTCTGGCGAGCGGTTGCGGCTGCGGCTGGCAGTGGATTATTCCGCGCGGGACGCGATTGTTTCGGCTGCCAAAGCCATGAACGGCGGAGGGAGGGAGTGCTTCGCCCGCATGATCGGTGAGGACGTCGATCTGCTGATCCGGACGGGCGGAGAACGGAGGCTGAGCGATTTTCTGCTGTGGGAATGCGCCTACGCCGAGCTCGTTTTCACGACCCGGATGTGGCCCGAGTTCGAGGCGAGCGACCTGGCCGCCGCCGTCGAGGAATTCCAGTCGAGACAGCGGCGTTTTGGGGATGTGGAGCCGGCAGTGGGACAATCGCTAATTCGACACATTGATCAAAATGGCGCGGGGACTTTTTCTGACGTTCGAGGGGATCGATGGCTGCGGTAAGACGACGCAACTGGCATTGCTGTCCGAGAGGCTGCGCGAAGCGGGTCATGATGTTCTCGAGACCGTTGAGCCTGGCGGAACCGATGCCGGACGAGCCATTCGGGGGATTCTGCTGGACCCGCGGCATCACGCGTTGAGCGCGCGCACGGAACTTCTGCTTTATTTCGCCAGCCGTGCGCAGAACGTAACCGAGGTAATTTCGCCGGCACTGCAGCGTGGCGCGACCGTACTTTGCGACAGGTTTACGGATTCGACAATTGTCTACCAGGGTGCGGGGCGAGGCCTCGATGAGGCCACGATTCTGGAACTGCACCGCATCGCGTGCGGAAGCATTTTCCCCGATTTGACAATTCTCCTGGACGTCGACGCCGAGACCAGTCTGGCTCGCGCGCGTTCGCGGAATAGGGAGACAGGCTCCGAGGAAACGCGTATGGATGATGAAGACGGAGCGTTTTTCGCAAGAGTGCGCGAAGGTTATTTGCGGCTGGCGGCACGGGAACCGAAACGGATTCGCGTGGTGGACGCGCGCGGGCCGGTGGATGTGGTGGCTCAAAATGTCTGGGAGGAAGTGAACGCGCTTGTTTGATAATTTCTGGGGCAACGTGCACGTACAGCGCGCGCTCGCCGGGATGATCGAGCGGGACAAGGTCCCGCAGACCCTTCTCTTTTCAGGACCGGAAGGGACGGGGAAAGCCACGCTCGCGCGGCGATTCGCTCAGGCCATTCTGCCGCATCCGGAACAGATCGAACGGGATGATTTGAGCTTGCCGGCGAATCAGAAGATCATAGCGGACCGGGAGAAGTGGACGTCGGAGAAAAGGAACGAAGATCCGCTGCTGTTCGCGTCCTATCCGGACTTCATCACGTTTCCGCCGGATGGGCCGCTGCGCCAACTGAGCATCCCGCAGATGCGCGTTCTGAAGGAGCGCGCACAGTATCTGCCCAGCCAGGGGAAGCGGCGTGTTTTTCTGATCGATCATATCGATCGGTCGGGCGATCAGGCGGCCAATTCACTATTGAAGATTCTGGAGGAGCCGCCGGAGTATTTGATCCTGATCGCCACGGCCGAGAATGCGTACGATCTGCTGCCTACCATTCGATCGCGCTCGGTGATGTTCCAGTTTTCCCCGCTGTCGGCATCTGAAATGAAGGATTTTGCCGCCGCGCGTGGATTGGAAGATGTGCAGCGGAGGCTTGCGCTGGCGGCGGGAAGTCCGGGACTGGCGCTTTCGCTCGATCTGGAGGTGTATGCGAAGCGGCGCGAAGCGATGTTGCTGTTGCTGCAGGTGGCCACTGGATTGAAGAGCTTCGGCGCGTGGATCCCGGTTTCGGAAACCATTGGTCGCAGTAAGAACGAGAAGCTCGAAATTTACTTGAAGCTGCTGTATGAGTTGCTGCGGGATGTGCTGCTGATTGGGCAGGGGCGGGGGGAACTACGCAATCAGGATTTGAAGATGGAGCTGTCGGCGGTAGCCGCGAAGTTGACCGCGGAACGCGTGGTGCATGCCGTGCGTAAGGTAGATGAGGTTGTGGGCTTGGTGAGAAGGAATGTGCAGAAGGTGATTGCGCTGGATGGGTTGCTGCTGGAGATAGCGGGAACGTGATTCCGGATATCCTACTGGACGACCATGTCGACGCGAGATTGGAGAGTGTCACATGGGCGGAATCCAGCCTTATTTTGGTTCTTGAGGTTTTCCGCGACAAACGCCGTTGGCGTGTTACCTGCTCAGGTGCGTCTTATTGGCGGCTCGAAGATCGTTGCATCTCTGGGCTGGAGGAAGTTGAAGACGATCCCGTGCTCTGGCGTAGTCAGTCCGCAACCTATTCGACTTACTTCAAGGGTAGGCCCCTCGATGCAAACCACGCGGCTTGCGACTTATCAAGTGCAATCCCGCGAGACTCACGGGTTCTGGGTCTGACGCCTAATCGATTGTCAAGCTTACTGAGCACGGGAAATGGTTGTCTAGGATCGCTGCCGATCCCGGCGATTCGCGTTTGCGAGACTGTACTTCAAAAGCAGGGTGTTCTTGTCTATCACCTGGGGAAAGACGAGTCCGAAACGAGCACCTTGTCCAAGGCTTTATTCTTCGGCGATCGTTCCTATGTTGTCGCCGAGCGATTTGAGGCTGAGCGCTTAGACTAGTTGGTGATAGAAAGGTTTCCAATGAGTGATCAGACTCCTAGAGTGGAAGACCTCGTGAGCTTGTATCGTCGCGCCTTTTCGGAGTACGGGGTGCAGGCGTCATGGAACATGAGGGCTATGGACAGCCCGACTGCGGCCGACGCCTTGGCCATCACGAGAGCGCTGCGGTTGCACGGCGGCATGGATGGACGACGTCTGGCCGAAGAGATTGAAGGCCTCTGCCGTGCCGCTCACTAAACTGCAATCTCAAGTGTTGCGCGTGCTGGCGGCGCAGAGGAGCCCCGATAGTTACATCGCGGGCGGCGTTGCTTTGAACCGCGAAGGGCCCCGTTTTTCCCGCGTTATCGACATTTTCCAGGACTCCGAGCGTCGCTTAGAAACCGCCGCTGAAGCCGATGCGCAGGCGTTGGCCGAGGCAGGATTCAAGGTTTCGTGGAGAAAGATCAAGAGTGGCAAGCGGGACGCCCAGGTGGAAGGTTTGGGTGATCGGATGCCGCTGGAATGGGTGGCGGACAGCGCCTTCCGCTTCTTTCCTGCGCAGCGGGACGAACTGTTCGGTTATGTGCTGCACTCGGTGGACCTTGCGGCGAACAAGGCTTCCGCGGCGGCTGATCGGCGCGAACCCCGCGATGTAGTCCTCCTGGTGACTATACATAACAACATTCTTCCGCTTGGGGCGGTGGTTTGTGCTGCGGTAGGACGCTTCCCCGGACAGTCTCCGGAAGAGATGCTGTCCGATATTGCGCGCCACAGCCGATTCGACGCGGAGGAATTCCGTGTGCTGGCGACTGAGCATCCCCTTGACGTGCATGGCCTTCATCGCCAAATCCGAAGCATCATTGAGGACGCGGAGCGATTTATCGGTCAGATTCCGAGCGACGCCGTCGGCTATGTATTTCTGGAAAGCGGAAAGCCCGTTCAACCCGACCTTGCCATGCTAAACAGATATCAGCGCCACGCCGGAGCGGCTGGCGGCGTGTGGCCGTCCTCGCAGACGATTTCAAGCGCTATGTTAAAGCGTTACGAAAAGCCGTAAGCAGGCAGTGGGGATGGTGCCAGCGCCTCAACTCTCGTCACTTATCTACAAGTTTACGCTGAGCTTGCTTGATCCAGAAGATCGTAGAACTCCGGGAACGATACCGACGCAGCCTCCGCGTTCTCAATCACCGTCTCGCCATCCGAAACCAAGCCCGCCACCGCGAAGGCCATCGCAATCCGGTGATCGCCGAACGAATCGACGCGCGCCCCGCGGAATTGTTGCTTGCCGGGAATTTTCATGCCATCGGGAAGTTCTTCCGCCTCCACGCCCATGCGGCGCAGGTTGTCGAGCACGGTCTTGATGCGGTCGGTCTCCTTCACGCGCAATTCTTTGGCATCGCGCACCACGAGGCCGTGCTCGCTCACTGCGCCCAGAATCGCGAGGACAGGAATTTCATCGATGAGCGCGGCCGCGACATCGCCTTCGATGACTCCGCCTTGAAAGGCGGAGTAGGAAACCTGCAGATCGCCGGAGGGTTCGCCGGCGGTGTGTTCAAAGTTGACAATGCGAATGCTCGCACCGGCGGAGAGAAGAAAATCGAGCAGCGCGGAGCGTGTGGGGTTCAATCCCACGCCGCGCAGCAGCAGGCTGGAGCCGGGAACGATCGATGCGGCCACGAGGAAAAAAGCCGCCGAGGAAAGGTCGCTGGGAATCAGCAGGTCGCGGGCCAGCAGCATCGGCCGGCCTTCCAGCGTGATCACGCGCTTGTTGACGGTGACATATGCGCCGAACTGGGTCAGCGCAACTTCGGTGTGGTCTCGGGTCCGAATAGGCTCGCGAACCACGGTTTCGCCTTCGCAGAAGAGGCCCGCGAGTAGCACGCAGGTCTTGACTTGGGCGCTGGCGACCGGCAGCGTGTAGTCGATAGCCTGCAGCGGTTTCCCCTCGATTTCGAGCGGCGGGAATCGTCCATCTCGCGCACGAATCGTCGCGCCCATGGCCGTGAGAGGTTCGATGATACGGCCCATGGGGCGGCCGGAGAGAGACTCATCGCCAACCAGGCGGCTCGCGAACGGCTGAGGCGCGAGCGCGCCGGCGAGCATGCGCATCGCCGAACCGGAATTGCCCGCGTCCAAATCTCTCGATGGGACAGTCCAGCCGTCCAGCCCTTTGCCGTGAACCGTGACGGTGGACCCATCCGCCTCAATCCCGACTCCCAGGTCCCGCAGACAGTTCAGCGTGGAATGGCAATCCGCACCGCTGGAATAATTCGCGAGCCGGCTGGTTCCCTCGGCGAGAGAGGAAAGGATCGCGTATCTGTGGGAAATCGACTTGTCCCCTGGAAGAGTGACTGCGCCTGAAAGTCGGGCAGCCGATCGTATAATTTTTTCCATTATTTCCTGGGCTATTCGATTGCGTAAGGGCCGCTCTCGCCTACGGTCAGCTCAATGCCGCGGCCGCTTTCCGCGCTGATGCGAATCTGCGTGGCCATCGGGGCATCTTTGAGCTGGACGTTGAGCGTGGATTCCTCGCCCGGCATCAAACTGGGTTCATCAACCTTCATTTCTTCGGTGGAAACCGGCTCCCCATCGCTGTTCTCAAATTGGAAAACCACCTCGAGGTTCTTGATCGGCTTCTCACCGGAATTCTTTACCTCTGCCGCAACCTCAATGACATCACTAGAGCGGCGGGCTTTCATTTCGACGACTTCCACCGCCGGGGACTTTGCTCGATGAGTCGAGGACTTGTGATCTTGCTTGTTTTGATCCTGCGCGCTTTGATTCGCGGCGGGACTCCAGGCGCACAGTGCCATCAGGGATAGTAAAGTGAACATCGGAAACTTTTAGTTTAGAGAAAATTCATTTGCCGCGCGACTGTATTCGAAGTACCGCATGCGGTACAGTTATGGATTCGGGAAATAGATGAGCTCTTTCAGAACCCCTTTGCGGTTGGGCGATTCGGATGAGCAATAATACGGAGTTGGACTTTCTTAAGGACGCCTGATGGCCCAGATTTTTCACAGCAGTGCAAACCAACTGTCGAAGCTCGGGATTACCGTCGGGCTTCTGGCGGTGGTTGGACTAGGCGGCATTTTGTTCGAGTTGGGCGCGGATTCTTCATACGCCACCAGGCAGGGCGAAGCGCGGGAGCAACCGGTCCCGTTTAGTCATACACACCATGTCGGTTCCATGGGGATCGATTGCCGCTATTGTCATACCGCCGTTGAGAATTCCTGGTTCGCCAACGTGCCCCCCACCAAGACCTGCATGAACTGCCACTCCCAGATCTGGCTGACCAGCCCGACGCTGGAGCCGGTGCGTGCGAGCTATCGAAATGACGCCTCCATTCAGTGGACCAAGGTTCACGATTTGCCGGATTTCGTGTACTTCAATCACAGCATTCACGTGAAGAAGGGCGTCGGCTGCGAGACCTGCCATGGGCGGGTGGATCAGATGCCGCTGATGAAACAACAGTCATCGCTCGAAATGCGCTGGTGCCTGGATTGTCACCGCAATCCTGAAAAATATGTGCGCCCAAGGCAGTTCATCACGATGATGGGCTACGAACCCGAACGGGACGCGAAGGCCGATCAGCACACCATTGGCGTGCAACTGGTCAAGGAATATCACATTCAGAAACTGGATACTTGCTATACGTGCCACCGATGAGCGAACACGATAATCTGGATCTCACGTCCGTCCGCAAGCGCCTCGAAGGGCGAACGGGACGCGACTACTGGCGGAGCCTGGATGAGATCGCCAAGACCCCAGGGTTTGAAGACTTTCTGCATCGAGAGTTTCCGCGTCAGGCTTCGGAATGGAGCGAAGGAGAAGGCGACGGTCGCCGGGACTTTCTGAAGCTGATGGGCGCGTCGCTCGCGTTGGCCGGACTCGGAGCCTGCACCAGGCAGCCTACCGAGTACATCATGCCGTACGTGAATCAACCGGAGAACGATTATCCCGGGAAGCCGCTGTTTTTTGCCAGCGCCATCACGCAAGGCGGGTATGCCGCGGGCGTGTTGGTGGAGAGCAACGACGGCCGTCCCACAAAGATCGAGGGAAATCCCCAGCATCCCGCAAGTCTCGGCTCGACCGATGCCTACACGCAGGGCGCGGTTCTGAATGTCTACGATCCGGACCGTTCGCAGACCATTAATTTCCTAGGCGAAATTCGGTCCTACGCTTCGTTTCTGGCGAGCTTCAAGGACATCGTCACCGAGCAGGTTGGAAAGCAAGGCGCAGGTCTGCGGATCTTGTCGGAGACGACAACGTCGCCAACGTTGGAAGCCCAGATGAAAGATCTGCTGACGCAATATCCCAGCGCGAAGTGGATCCAATGGAATCCTGTGGGACTGGGCCGGCGTCAGGGCACCAAGCTGGCATTCGGTTCCTACCTGAACACGGTTTATAAGTTCGACGCGGCTGACGTCGTGGTGGCGTTGGACGCCGATTTCTTCCTCTCGGGCCCCGGAGCGGTGCGTTACTCCAGGGATTTCATGTCGAAGCGGCGCGTTCGCGACGGCAAGATGTCCATGAACCGGCTCTATGTCGTGGAATCGACGCCCACTTCCACCGGCGCGAAAGCGGACCATCGCTGGCCATTGAAGCCGTCTGAAATCGAGCCCTTCGCTCGCGAACTGGCCGGCGCGGTCGGGTCGGGCGGGGCAGGTGGTGGCGCCTGGAGTTCTCAGCCGTGGTTCGTTGCCATGGTGAAAGATCTGCAGGCGAATCGCGGCGCAAGCGTTGTGGTCGCCGGCGAAAGCCAAAGTGCCGAGGTTCACGCCCTCGCTTTTACCATCAACGAGGCGCTGGGAAATCTGGGCAAGACGGTGATCTTTACCGATCCAGTGGAAGCGAGTCCGGACGATCAACTGGCGCGGTTGAAGGAACTTTCCTCCGATCTGGATGCGGGCACCGTAGATGTGTTGATGATCGTGGGCGGCAATCCCGTGTTCAACACTCCGGCCGATCTGGATTTTGCGAAGAAGCTGCAGAAAGCCCGGTTGCGCATTCGGCTGGGGCTCTATGACGACGAGACTTCGCAGTATTGCCAGTGGCAGATTCCTCAGGCCCACGAATTGGAGATGTGGGGCGATGCCCGCGCGTTCGATGGCACCGTAACGATTGTTCAGCCGTTGATTTTGCCCTTGTATGGAGGCAAATCGCCGTCGGAGCTACTTGCGGCGCTGACGGAGACTCCCGAGAAATCCGGGTACGACGCGCTTCGCGATTACTGGCAAAAGCAGCACACCGGAGCGGATTTCGAGAACTGGTGGCGTCGCGCGGTTCACGACGGTGTAGTTGCCGAGAGCGCTTTGCCGGCGAAGGCCGTTTCGGGAGCCAGGGTTCCGCCGGCGTCGAGTCGGCCGGTGGGGGGGGCCGATACGTTCGAAGTTTCGTTCTACCCCGATCCCTACATTTACGACGGGTCGTACGCCAACAACGGGTGGCTGCAGGAACTGCCGCGGCCGATGACGAAATTGACCTGGGACAACGCGGCGCTGATGAGCATCGCCACTGCCGAACGTCTCAAGTTGTGGAGCGAGGCGCGGGTCGAGCTCAAGCATGGCGGCAAGACCGTGTGGGCCTCCGTGTGGGTGCAGCCTGGCCAGCCGGACAACACCATCGCGGTGCATATGGGATTCGGGCGCACGCGGTCTGGCCGTGCGGGTAACGGAGCGGGTTTCAACGCTTACCAGATCTGGACGTCCGATTCCACAACGTATGCTTCCGGGGTGGAACTGCGCGATCTGCATGAGAAATATTCCATCGCCGCCACCCAGCATCACTATTTAATCGACCGTGAGCATGGTCCCCAGAAAGACGCGGCGCACGCCGCGAGCCCGGGAGACGCGGACTTCGAAACCGCGGAGGCCAAGCTGCGCGGAATTATCCGCTCGGTAGGTTTTGGCGAATTTCTAAAGAACCCCGGCGTAGTGGACGAAATGGGCGAGCAGCCGCCGAAGGGCCTGACAATTTATCCCGACGTCTGGAAGTACAACGGCTACGCATGGGCGATGGCCATCGATCTTACGGCTTGCACTGGATGCAACGCTTGCGTAGCGGCTTGCCAGGCGGAGAATAATATCGCCGTTGTTGGGAAAACGCAGGTGCTGAATACACGCGAGATGCATTGGATCCGCGTCGACAGATATTGGGAAGGTTCGGTTGAGAATCCGACCGCGCACTTCCAGCCCGTGCCCTGCATGCATTGCGAGAATGCGCCCTGCGAAGTCGTTTGCCCCGTCGCCGCCACGGTTCATGACCAGGAAGGTCTGAATACCATGGTTTACAACCGTTGCGTCGGAACCCGGTATTGCTCGAACAATTGTCCGTATAAAGTGCGCCGGTTTAACTTCTTCCTCTACTCGGACTACGTCACGGAATCGACCAAGCTGCAGAAGAATCCGGATGTGAGCGTCCGGAGCCGTGGGGTGATGGAGAAATGTACGTATTGCACGCAGCGGATTCAGTACGCCAAAATCATGTCGGAGCGCGAAGAGCGGGCAGTCCGCGATGGGGAAATCGTAACGGCTTGTGAGGCGGCATGCCCCACCCAGGCGATCGTGTTTGGCGATCAGAACGATCCGAACAGCCGCGTGACGAAATTGAAGAAAACGCAATTGAACTATGGAATGCTGGCGGATTTGAATACGCGGCCGCGCACCACTTACCTGGCTGAATTGCGTAACCCGAATCCGGCGATTCCGGTTTTGGAAAAGAAGAGCTAGCAGGATAGGCTATGGCACAGATAACCCCTGTTACCGACGAAAAAACTTTAGAAATCTCACCGGTCATCGCGCAGGACGCGACGCTGGCATCCGTTACCGACAAGGTGGGCGGCATCATCCTGCGGCGCGGCACTACGCTCGGCTGGATTCTGGGCTTCGCGTTTTTCTTCCTGATGCTGCAGTTGCTCGGAATCGGCGTCACCTACCTGCTGTTCAAGGGCGTCGGGATCTGGGGATTGAATATCCCGATTGGCTGGGGTTTCGCTATTGTCAACTTTGTCTGGTGGATTGGTATTGGCCACGCCGGGACTTTGATCTCGGCCATCCTGCTGCTGCTGAACCAAAGCTGGCGCAACTCGATCAACCGGTTCGCGGAAGCGATGACCATCTTCGCGGTGTGCTGCGCGGGCATGTTCCCGATCATCCACATGGGCCGTTCCTGGATCGCGTACTGGCTGTTCCCGTATCCAAATACAATGGCGATCTGGCCGCAGTTCCGCAGTCCTCTCGCCTGGGACGTCTTCGCGGTTTCCACCTACTTCACGATTTCTTTGGTGTTCTGGTATGTCGGCCTGATTCCGGATTTCGCCTCTTTGCGCGATCAGGCCAAACACAAATGGCAGCAGATCCTATTTGGGTCGCTCTGCCTGGGCTGGCGCGGATCGGCGTTCCATTGGGCCCGCTATGAGAAGGCTTCGCTGTTGTTGGCGGGCCTTTCCACCCCGCTGGTCCTCTCGGTTCACTCCGTCATCAGCTTCGACTTTTCGATTTCCATTCTGCCTGGCTGGCACACGACCATCTTTCCGCCGTACTTTGTCGCGGGCGCCGTTTATGACGGTTTCGCGATGGTTCTGACGCTGATGATTCCGCTGCGGAAGTTTTATGGCCTGGAAGGGCTGATCACCGCGCGCCACATCAACAACATGGCGAAAGTCATGCTGGCTACAGGATTGATCGTGGCTTACGGCTACGGGATGGAAGCGTTCTTCTCTCTGGTCTACGCCAACGACCATCTGGAAAAGTTCATGATGCAGAACCGTATGTTCGGACCTTATGGCTTCACTTACTGGTTACTGGTGGCGACCAATATCGCGATCCCGCAGTTGCTCTGGGTTTACAAGATTCGCAACAACCTTGTGTATCTCTGGTTGATATCCATGGTGATCAACGTGGGTATGTGGCTGGAGCGTTTTGTGATCGTCATCACGAGCCTTACGCGTGACTTCGTTCCGTCATCCTGGGGTACTTACTGGCCTACGATCTGGGACTGGATCATTTACCTGGGAACGATCGGTTTGTTTATGACTTTGATCTTCCTCTTTGTCCGCGTGCTCCCGATGATCACCATGTTCGAGTTGCGTGTGATCACGCCAAAGAGAACTGTTAAGGAGCCGGTCGCTTGAGCCATACAGTTACGGAACTACCGGCCATTCACGGCATGATGGCTGAATTTGAAAGCGCGGACGCGCTGGTGGACGCGGCCCGCAGTGCGCGCGCGGAGGGCTATCACAAGATGGATGCCTATACGCCAATCCCGGTGGAAGAACTTCACGATATTCTTCACATCCATGACAATCGCGTTTCACTTGCGTGCCTGATTGGGGGATTGGTAGGAGCCTGCACAGGATTCGGGCTGTTGTCGTGGACTTCGGCTTTCGATTACGCGCACAACGTGGGTGGACGCCCGCCCATCAGCATTCCGATGTTCATTCCCATCACGTTTGAATGCACGATTCTTTTCGCGGGACTCACCACCGCCATTGCCATGATCCTGATGAATGGCCTTCCCGCGCCATACCATCCGGTCTTCAATGTGGAACGGTTCACGATGGCATCGCGCAACCGGTTCTTCCTGTGCATTGAGGCGACGGACGAGCATTTTGACCGGGAAAAAACCAAGGCCTTCCTGGAGACTCTGGGGCCTGAAGAGGTGTCCGAAGTTGACCACTAACTTCCGCCTTCGCTTCTTGCTGGGTTTGGCCGGCTTGTCCGCTTCGCTCGTGGCGAGCGGTTGTCGGCAGGACATGCAGGATCAGCCTAAGTACAAGACTCTGGGCCAAAGCCACTTCTTTGAAGATGGGCGGGATTCACGTCCCATTCCCGCAAACACAGTGGCGCGAGGAACGTTAAACGAAGACCCCGCGTTCTACCAGGGAAAGGTGGATGGGAAGGATATCGAGTACTTCCCGGTTCCGATTACCCAGGCGGTGATCGAGCGCGGTCAGAACCGTTTCGATATTTATTGTTCCCCGTGTCATGGACGCCTGGGCAACGGTCTGGGAATGATCGTGCGCCGCGGTATGAAGCAACCGCCGAGCTATCACATCGACCGGCTTCGCACCGCGCCGGTAGGACATTTTTTCGACGTAGTGACGAACGGTTATGGCGTGATGTTGAACTATTCGGCGCAGATCCAGCCGGCCGACCGCTGGGCCATCATCTCCTACATCCGCACTCTTCAATACAGCCAGAATGCCAACGTGGCGGACCTGCCGCCCGATGTGAAAGCAAAGCTGCCGGAGGGTGGCAACTTGACGCCTGAGAGTAAACCAGTTCCATCTGCGCACGCGGGGGCGGAATAACATGGTAGCTGAGAATCCTTACGTCATTCCCACGCGGCTTCGGGCGGATCTTTCGCGAGGTCAGAACATCGCGCTGGGAATCGGCGTGGTCTTTATCCTGCTGACGCTTATCCAGTTATTTCTCGATCCCGACCAGTTCTACCGGTCGTGGATGGTGGGCTTCCTGTTCGCCTTCGGCGCGGGGCTTGGCTCGCTGGCACTGCTGATGCTGCAGTACATGACCGGCGGCGGATGGGGCATGCTGGTGAGGCGGCAACTGGAGGCGGGTTCGCGCACGCTGCCCTACCTCACGGTTCTGTTCATCCCCATTTTGTTCGGCCTCGGCCATCTCTATGAGTGGACGGATGCGGCCAGGGTGCAGGCCAACCCGATCCTCAGAGAGAAAAGCGCCTACCTGAATGTGACGTGGTGGATTATCCGCACGATTATTGTGTTCACGATTTGGAATGTTTACTCCTTCGTGCTTAACCGGCTTTCCGCGCGCGAGGAGCAAACGGGTGACATTTCCATTTCAAAGCGTCTGATGGGTTGGAGCGGCATCGGCCTCCTGATTTACGTCCTGTCACTGACCTGCGCCGGTGTGGATTGGGTCATGTCGATGAACGCGACATGGTTCTCCACCATTTTCGGATTGATCCTGTTGGCTACGCAGGGATTGACGATTGTTTCGACGGTGATCATCACAACCACTTTCCTGATGCGCGAGCCTCCGCTGCAGGGCGTCGTTCAGAAACGGCATCTGCATGACTTAGGCAAGTTGCTGTTCATGTTCACGCTGTTCTGGACTTATGTGAGTTTTTCGCAACTGCTGATTATCTGGGCGGGCAATCTTCCCAAAGAGATTACCTGGTACGTGGATCGCATGAACGGCGGATGGGGTTTTGTCGCGACTCTGCTTCTCTTCTTCCAATGGATGCTGCCCTTCCTGATTCTGCTGTCGCAGGACATCAAGAAGAACCCCAAGACCATTCGCTTCATGGCGATGTGGATTATTGTGATCCGGCTCGTCGACATGATCTGGCTGGTGGAGCCGAACTTCCGCAACGGGAATGTCTACCACGGTTGGTCCGACCTGACGGCCGCGATAGGTTTCGGCGGCCTGTGGGTGGGAATCTACCTGCAACAACTGAAACGGCGGCCTCTGCTGGCCGCGAATGCACCGGACTTCAAGAGGTATCTGGAATATGTCCCAGCCAAGTAGCCACGAGCACGACGAGTACCCGGAAAGCAATCCATCGGTTGCCTTCGATCCAGGTGAAGAAGACGTCAAGGCCGTTTCGAGCTTCGGGATCGGCCTGGCCCTCGGTATTGTGGTGGTCGCATTTGCGATGTGGGGATTGTTCGAATGGTTCTATGCTCGCGAAGACATGGCCAGTGCTCCGGTTACTCCCGCGGTTTTGTCCGAGAAGCCCCAGTTGCCGCCTGAGCCGCGGTTGCAGGCCGTTCCGAAACTGGATCTAAAGGCGCTTCGCGAAAGCGAAGAACAGGTTCTGACCAGCTCCGCGTGGGTAGACCCCAATCACGGCATTGCGCGCATTGCGATTGCGGACGCGATCAAGATTGTGGCCGCCAAGGGGCTGCCTTCCAAACCCTCCGCTGATCTTCCCAACCCGGAAGGCTATCGCGAGCTTCCGTCGGTGGCGAGCAGCGCGAGGACCGGGGAAAAGATTTCGCAATGAAGTTCCGTACCTCATCCATCGCGGCGGCAGTTGCCGTTCTGCTTTCGCAGATCGCGATGCCGCCTCACGCTCGCGCGCAGAGAGACCTCCTGAACATGCGAGGCATCGATCGGCCCGCTCCCTTAAAAGAGGTGGGGATCGACCAGAAGCTGAATTCGCAGCTTCCGCTCGACGCTCATTTCCGTGACGAGGCTGGCCGCGATGTCCGGCTGGGCGACTACTTTGGAAAGCGCCCAGTGGTGATGGCGCTGGCCTACTATGACTGCCCGATGCTTTGCACCCAGATCCTCAACGGAATGGTGCGTTCCTTGAAAACGCTCACGTTTGAGCCGGGCCAGGAATACGATGTTCTGGTCATCAGTTTCGACCCGCGTGAAAGGCCTCCGCTAGCGGCCCAGAAGAAAGCTTCCTATCTGCGGGAGTTCGGCCGGCCTGAAACATCCGCCTCCTGGCATTTTCTGACCGGAGATATGAAGCCGATCAAGGAATTGACTAGCGCCGTCGGTTTCCGCTATGTATACGATGTTCATACCAGCCAGTACGCGCATGCGAGCGCCATCTATGTGGTGACTCCGGATGGGCGCATGTCGCGGTATTTCTACGGCATTGAGTTTTCGCCGAAAGACATCCGTCTGGGGTTGATTGAGGCCGCGAAAAACCGGATCGGATCGCCGGTCGACCAGTTGATTCTTTATTGCTATCACTACGATCCGAGCACCGGCAAATATACGCCGCTGGTGACCAACATTCTACGGGTGGCCGGAGCCGCGACCGTTTTCGCGATGGGAGGGTTCATTACGCTCATGCTGATCCGCGACCGCAGGAATTCATCGGAGCCGCAGCCGGCTCTCGGCGGGAAAAGGGGCGTTTAGGGTTCGCGCACAATCGATATGGAACAGAAATCGATTCAGTTTTTTCCGGAACAGGCAAGCACGATCGCGCACTCGGTGGACGGGTTATACCTCTATCTCGTGCTGGTGACGGCGTTTTTCTCGATCTTGATCGCCACGCTGATCGTCATCTTTGCGGTGAAGTACCGGCGTCGCGCCGACACGCCGACTCCGAAGGCCGTTCATGGTGGCTTGTGGCTTGAAATCACCTGGTCAGTGATCCCGCTAGGGCTTTCCATGGTGATGTTCGCCTGGGGCGCCAGCATCTTCTTTACCGAGTCGCGGCCGCCGGCCGATTCCATGGAAATCTACGTCACCGGCAAACAGTGGATGTGGAAGATTCAGCATATGGAAGGGCAGCGCGAGATCAACGAGCTGCACATTCCTGTGAATCGCGACATCAAGCTCACCATGACTTCAGAGGATGTCATTCACGACTTTTACGTCCCGGCGTTCCGCACCAAATCAGACGTCCTGCCCGGCCGTTACACGACCGAGTGGTTTCACGCCACAAAAACAGGCGCATACCATATCTTCTGCGCGGAGTATTGTGGCACGAAGCATTCCGGAATGATCGGGACCGTGTACGTCATGGAGCCGCAGCAATTCGATGCGTGGCTTTCCGGCGGTGGGGGAACAGGAACGCTGGCGCAAAAGGGCGAGGCGCTCTTCTCGCAGTTGGGCTGCGTGACCTGCCACCAGGCGACAGCCGACGTGAAGGGGCGTTGTCCGAACCTGCATGGGATTTGGGGCAGGCCTCAGCAATTGACTACCGGCGCAAGCGTCACCGTGGATGCCGGATATGTGAGTGAATCGATCCTCAATCCGAGCGCCAAAATTGTTGCGGGCTATGAGAACATCATGCCCACTTTTTCCGGTCTCGTGACGGCGGAAGGCGTGACGGAACTGGTGGAGTACGTGAAATCGATTGGTCCGGCGCCTGGTGCGCCCGGAAGTGCGCCAGCGCCCGCGGCTAAGGGAGCGCCCGCGGCTAAGGGAGCGCCCGCGGCGAAAGCAGCGCCTGCGGCAACAGTGAAGCCATAGCGCAGTTAAGGGGATTTTCTAGGGAATTTAGGGATATCTTATGGAAACCGTAGCGACAGCAGTAGAGCGTGAGCCGAGAACCTACCTCAATGTGGATCACACATTGAAGAGTTGGTTGTTGACGGAAGATCACAAGCGCATAGGCATCCTTTACCTGATCGTCATCACCATATTCTTTGCCATTGGCGGATTGTTTGCGGCCCTCATTCGAATCGAGCTCACCACGCCTGCGGGCGACCTGGTCGAATCGAGCGTCTACAACAGGCTGTTTACCGGTCACGGCATCATCATGGTGTTCTTCTTCCTGATCCCGTCGATTCCGGCCTCACTCGGGAACTTCCTGATTCCGCTAATGATCGGCGCCAAGGACGTGGCCTTCCCCAAGCTGAACCTGCTTAGTTGGTATCTCTACGTCATTGGTGGATCGATGGCGCTGACGGCCATTATTTACGGCGGCATTGACACCGGATGGACTTTCTATGTCCCGTTCAGCACGGGCTATGCGAGTGGCATGGTGATGCTGACGTTGGTGGGAATATTCATCAACGGGTTCTCCTCGATTCTCACCGGGCTCAACTTCATGGTGACCATCCATCGCATGCGTGCGCCGGGCATGACGTGGTTCCGTCTTCCCTTGTTCATCTGGTCGCTTTATTCCACCAGCCTAATCCAGGTGCTGGCAACGCCGGTAGTCGCGGTGACTCTGCTTTTGGCCGCGCTGGAGCGTGGTTTGCACATCGGAATTTTCGATCCGGCTCTGGGAGGCGATCCGGTTCTGTTCCAGCACTTGTTCTGGTTCTACTCGCACCCGGCGGTTTACATCATGATTCTTCCGGCCATGGGCGTCACCAGCGAGATCATCTCTACGTTTTCAAAGAAGGAGCCTTTCGGGTATAGCTTCATCGCACTGTCGAGTCTGGCGATCGCGGTATTTGGGTTTATCGTCTGGGGACATCACCTGTTCGTTAGCAGCCAGTCGGTTTACGCCGGCATGGTTTTTTCGATCCTCAGCTACCTCGTAGCCATTCCATCCGCTATCAAGGTGTTCAATTGGGTTTCGACCATGTATAAGGGATCGGTCGAGTTGACGACGCCGATGCTATACGGGATTGGGTTCATCGGCCTTTTCACAATCGGCGGCCTGACTGGATTGTTCCTCGCCAGCATGGGCATGGACGTCCACCTTACCGACACCTATTTTGTGATCGCGCATTTCCACTACATCATGGTAGGGGGCGCAATCATGGGTTTTATGGGCGGCCTGCACTTCTGGTGGCCGAAGATCACCGGGAAATTGTATTCGGAAACCTGGGCTCGGCTCTCGGCGATTATTATCTTCCTGGGATTCAACCTCACGTTCTTCCCGCAATTCATTTTGGGTTATATGGGGATGCCGCGCCGCTATCACGTATACGCGCCGGAGTTCCAGGTTTTCAATGTTCTTTCATCGGCGGGCGCCTCGGTCCTGGGTTTAGGCTATGCGCTGCCGTTGGTCTATTTCCTGTGGTCGATCTTTTTTGGGAAAAAGGCTCCGGCGAACCCGTGGGGAGCTACCGGTCTTGAGTGGCAGATCCAATCGCCGCCACTCCCTGAGAATTTCGAGATCACGCCGGTGATCACGGAAGCCCCATACCACTACGCGCCGAGCGAGGAGGTCGTTCACGTTGGCTAGCCATTCGGTAACGCTGAGGCATCACTTCGAAAATGCGGAGCAACAGAAGGACGCATCCACGATTGGGATGTGGATGTTCCTGGTTACCGAAATCATGTTTTTCGGTGGGCTGTTCATGGCTTATATCGCTTACAGGGGAGCTTACCCCGAAGCATTCGCCGCCGGGAGCGAGAAGCTGAACATCGTTTACGGAACCATCAATACGCTGGTTCTGATCTGCAGTTCGCTCACCATGGCGATGGCCGTGCACTCGGCCGCCGTGGGAAAGAAAAAGATGATTGTTCTCTTCTTGATTCTGACTCTCATTCTGGGAGGCGTGTTCCTGGGAATCAAAGCCGTGGAATATCACGACAAATATGTGGGTCACGAGATTCCAGGCGTGAACTTCCATCCTGAGATTGATGGCCACCCGAACGTCGCGGTGCAAAATGTTTCTCTCTATTTCGCGCTCTACTTCGGGATGACCGGATTGCACGCCATGCACATGATCGTTGGCGTTGGCATGATTTCCTTTCTCATCTTCAAGGCATCGCGCGGAGCTTATACAGCCGAGTGGCATACGCCAGTTGAACTATTTGGGCTTTACTGGCACTTTGTCGATATCGTGTGGATCTTCCTGTTCCCGCTCCTTTACCTGATCGATCTGCATCAAGGGAGATAAAAATGTCGAATCATCCAGATCACATTGTTCCTGTTCGCGTCTATATTTTCGTGTTCCTCGCGTTGATGGTGTTTACGGTCCTCACCGTATATGCCGCAACCATCGACCTCGGGCGCTATAACATCGTGCTGGCACTAGTGATCGCCTGCATCAAAGCCTCGCTGGTGATCATGTTCTTCATGCACGTCTACTACAGCTCGAAGTTGACCAAAGCCATCGTCATCGCGGGCTTATGTACGCTGATGATCCTGTTTTTCTTTACCCTGACGGATCTTGCCACAAGGGGAGCGCTGCAAGGAACGACGGACTGGGTCGGCGTTCCCGGGCGTTGAGTCGAGCGGGCCTCTAGACTAAACTTCCGATCTTTTCCTTAATTTGGTCAGCCGTGAAAGGCTTTCGGACATATCCGGCGGCGCCCAACTGAACGGCTTCCATCACTTTTCCCTGTCCGCCCTCGGTGGTAATCATCACGATGGGTACGCCCTTCATGCTATCCATTTCCTTGATGCGGGTGAGCAGTTGAATGCCGTCCATGTTCGGCATGTTGATGTCGGAAAGAACCAGGCCGAACTTGTGTTTTTCAAGCGCTGCGAGAGCTTCGAGTCCGTCCCCCGCTTCCATCACTTCGCCGATGGGTAGTTCGGTCTGCCGCAGAACGCGCTGCAGGATCTTGCGAATTGCCGCCGAGTCATCAACGATGAGTATGTCCAGTGCCATTCTGTTTTCCGCTCCTTGGACTAAGATCGGCGGAAGAGCTGGCCACCTTTAGTGCGGAGCTGAGGCGTTCCGCAAGGCGTCCAGTATGGAATCCACGTAGTTCGTTGTTTCCGGGAACGGCGGAACGCCCTGAGACTCGTCCACCCGCGCTGGCCCGGCGTTATAGGCGCCCAGCGTCCGGTTCAAGTCTCCGTCATAGCGATCCAGCAGTTTCCGCAGGAATTTCGCTCCTCCGAGTACGTTGGCTTCCGCGTCAAGCGGGTCCGCCACTCCCAGGTCCTCCGCAGTGCCCGGCATGAGCTGCATCAGGCCGAGGGCGCCATTGGAGGACACCGCACAGGGCCTTCCTCCGGACTCCTGGCGGATTACCGCTCGGACCAGGTCCGCATCGACATGTTGCGTCAGCGCCGCTTCTGTGACCAGGCTCTCAATCCGAAGCGGCGACAGCGCATCGCAATCGGCCGTCACCGTGTCTTCAGCAGCGCTATGAAGACTCGATTCGGTGACGAAGAAGCCTCCACTGGTCCCGGCGCCCTGACTTCCCGGCTTCCGGAACGTCTCCATCTGCGTTTGGATGGACGAGGCCATGGCCGACTCCGTCTGTTCCATTTGCTTTGCCGCCGCTTCCATTTGAGTACTTTGAGCCCCCATGTTTTGCGCCGCCCCGGGCGCCAGTAATACGATAAGCGCTTTGTTGATGGAAAATCTCAGTCTCACTAGAAAACCTCAGTTCGTTGTCGATACGACTAATGGGAGGCCTCCCACCTTGGGATCTCCCAATTGGAGCGATCATGGCAATCAATTCGCTCGGTGCCCCAGCACCCGCGCCCGTAAGTGTCGTCACCCCAGCGCCCCAGCAGTCGGCGCCTGGACAAGCCGCGCAGAACCGCGCTCTCTCTCAGGCTGTGCGCACCGTCAATACTTCTCTCACTCCGCAAAATCAGCAGCTTACCCTTTCTCTTGACCCAGTTACAAAGATCGCCGTCGCCAAGGTGGTGGATCCGGTCAGCGGTCAGGTGCTGAGTCAGGTGCCATCGGAAGACGTCCTCCGCCTAGCCGCATACCTCGAAGCGCAAGCCAGCGAAGAACAGGCGGCGCAACAAGCCGCTCAAGAAACCTTGGGCTAAACCGATAAGGCTTCGTGCGCAACCAAATCAGTCCTTACCTGGAACAAACCATCGCCTCCGCAAGCCCGCTCGAATTGATTCGTCTCTACTACCAAACGGCCATTCAGGCCGTACGCGATGCGCGCGCTTTCCTGGCGCAGAAGAACATAAAAGAGCGCGTTCGGTGCATCTCACTGGCGCACGGGGTTCTTGCCGAACTCTTTCGGTCGCTCGACAAGAAAACCGGGGACGGGAAACTGGCTGCCGATCTCGCCCGCCTGTATGCCTACATGATGCGCCGGCTGCTGGACGCAAACTTTCGTCAGGCCGATGAGCCGCTGGCCGAAGTTCTAAATCTCTTGCTCCCGCTAGCGGAAGCCTGGACGGCCATCGCCTCCCAGGAGGCCTCGGCACAGGCGGCATCGGCCCCTCAATCCTGGCAGGTGCTTGCGGAATCCGAGACGAGCAATTATTCCGCGAGTTTCTGAGCGGTTGGGTTGACAGGAGGCTTTGCGGAGCTGCTTTGAAGTCCTGCCTCCACCATCTTCGCCAGGCCCAATCCGCCTCTCGAACTCAATGCTTTGGCGAACTGCTCCTCCGCCATGTCTATGGCCGTGCTTCCCGCTTGATCGTCCTCCGTGCCAAGAAACGAGCCGGATGAAGACATCGTCTTCATAATCTGCGAAATCAGAAACCCTTCAAACTGCTGCGCCGCTTCGTGAATGCGCGCCGGGTCATCCGTCTTCTTTTTCGCCGCCAGAGGAATAGCGGAAGGTGTAGCGGGTGCTATGTCCAGGAACGGCTGGTCTATTTTCATGGGTTAGATCACCTCCAGATCGGCTTCCAGCGCGCCCGCGGCCTTCAGGTTCTGGAGAATGGCGATGACATCGCGTGCGGTAGATCCAATCGCCGCCAGCGCTCTCACCAGTTCTTCCACGGTCGCACCGTCCTTCAGCACTACATTCTTTACCTTCTCGTCCTTGGCGGCAACCGTTGTTTCCGGAGTCACTTCGGTAGTTCCTTTCGACCCTGGCAGCGGCTGCGAAACGTTCAGTTTGGTTTGGATCTCAACAGTAAGATTGCCGTGCAGAATCGCGACGGGCGAAATGCGGACTTCTTTTCCCAGAACGATGGTTCCCGTGCGTTCGTTAATTACGATCTTCGCCGGACGGTCAACTTCCACCGTGAGATCCTCCATCTCCGCGACGAACTCGGTTGTGCGGCCGGAGAAGGCGGCGGGAATTGCCACGCTGATGAGTGCTGAATTCTGAGCATGCGCGATCACGTCTTTGTCGGGTGCGAAGTGTTTGTTAATCACGTCGGCTACGCGAGCGGCTGTTGCGAAATCCGCGTCTCGAAGCTGAATATTTACCTTGGCCGTGATGTTCGACGAAGGCGCGCCGCGTTCGATAATAGCGCCATCCGGAATACGGCCCACCGTGGGATGATTCACCGTAGTGCCCGATCCCGCCCGGCCGGCCGTGAAGCCTCCCGTGACAACAGGCCCTTGGGCCACCGCGTAGACATCACCGTTCGGTGCTCGCAAACTGGTGAGAATCAGAAGGCCGCCCTGCAGAGTCTTCGCATCGCCGACGGCGGCCACCGTCACATCCAGCTTGGCTCCGGGCTGGGCAAAAGGAGGAAGCGTCGCGGTAATTAATACTGCCGCGGTATTCTTCACCGTAATCGCGGATGCAGATACGGTTACCCCCATGCGTTCGAGCAGATTTGTGAGGCTCTGAACGGGAAAAACCGTTTGCCGTCCGTCGCCCGTACCGGCCAAACCCACCACTAATCCGTAGCCGAGCAACTGATTGTCGCGCACGCCTTCGAGGCTGATGAGCTCCTTAAGACGGGCGGCCGGTAAGGCCGTCTGAACCAGAATAATTGCGAAGGTTGCCGCACGATATATATTTCGCATCTCAGAACGGAAGGATACCCAGCAGCAGACGATAGAGGAAATTGGGACGATGCGTCGCATCATTGACTACGCCCTTGCCGTCGACCTGTACTTCCAGTTGACCCAGAAGATCGGAAGGCACCGAGTTCGCGGAATTCAGATCGTCGGGTCGCACCACGCCACGCACCGTGATCACCTGGTGCTCCGAATTGATTCCCAACAGCTTTGTTCCTTCCACGACCAGGTAGCCATTGGGCAGCACATGGGTGACGCGCGCGGTGAGAGTTGTGGTGAGGGTAGTCACGCGCGATGTAGTGCCTTCGCCGTCCAGAGTGGTGGTTCCGCCGAGCGTGAGGAGATTGGCCAAAGGTCCCGCCGCTTTGGTCACTCCCGCAAGGGCCGTTATGGAGTTTTGAGAAGCCGAGGCGCGCGACGTCTTCGTCGATCCCGTGCTGACGGCCGACATGGACTCGGAAACGACAATCGTGACAATATCGTCCCGTTGAGCCGCCTTGATGTCGTGCGTCACGTCCAGCAGGCGGCTTGTCGGCGAGAACAAAGAGCCTGGGTCGGCGCTGTTGCCTTGCGCACTCGAATTGCGGCTGAGCGCCTCCGTCACGTACTTATCGAGGGCGCTTGGCGGAGGTGCGGGTTTCGCTTTGTCGCCCTTCTTGCTCGAACTCCAAGGGAATGAGATGCCGAGACATGTGACCAAAACCAATACCGCATTCATTTTTGACTCACCTCCGTCACTTTCTGCTCCGGCGCCGGAGTAACGAGGACCGTATTCTTCCCAACGACCTTGGCCTTGAAAACTTTGCTGTTCGAAGGGTTCATCACGGCGACCATGTCGCCCGTGCGCCCGCTTGTTTCCGCACGGGCATCGAATGCGAGACGTGCCGCGCCGTTGCGCACTTCCACCTTCACGGTCGCCCCGCTCACGACGTCGGTTCCCTTCTCAAACTGCGCGAGCAGCAGCGCGGTGCCCGCGGCCAGGTGCGCTTTGGCCAGGCGTCCGACCAGTTCGGCGGCCGACGAAGCGAACCCTGCGGTCGCCATCCCTGTTTCACGCTCCTCTGTTCTCAGCATCTTCGGCGTGACTACTTCGCCCGGATTGATGTCGACCGCGGCCACCACCAGAGTTTGCTTCACCCGCACACGCACGCGCGCCCACACGGGAAACCGCTGGCTTCCTCGATAGAGTACATAGCCATGCAGAAGTTGGGAGCCGTCGAGCGCTTCCCGTAGAACCTGCGGCCGGTCAAAAAACAGCTTCCCCACTGGCGCGGGAAAGCGGCTTTGCTCCAGCACCTCGATTCGCGTCGGCTCGGGCGCCCAGGTACGGACCGCGGCCGTGACATCCTCCGGAGAGATCTCGTGCGTTCTCAGTTCGAAACACATTTGCACAAACGGATCGCCGGTGACGATGCCATTGCGCACCGCGAGTCGGATCAACTCGCCAGGCCAGAAAATACGTTTCGCGCCGGGCTGGGGCGCGAATCCCGCGGCCTGCCCGGCGGGAGCCGCGGCGAAGCGCGCGTCCACCAGCGCCAGATCGCTCATCAGAATCTGATCTCCGTCCACCGCATGGCAGCTATGAACGGCCACCGCTGCCAGCATCGCGATCCACATTTAGTTCTTCAGTTGGTTGATTTGTTGATACATTTCATCGCAGGCTTTTACCACCTTTGAGTTCGCCTCATAGCCGCGCTGGGCAACAATCAAGTTGATGAATTCATCCACGACGCTCACGTTGGATTGCTCCGTGTAGCCTTGCTCGATGGTGCCCAGGCCCTCTGGTCCTCCGGGATTCGCCACCGTTGCCGCACCTGAAGCGTCTGTGGGCTCAAACAGATTCTGGCCGATGGCGTTCAGCCCCGCGGGATTCTGGAAGTTGGCCAGTTGGATCTGCCCGGCCACCTGCGCCGCGGTGGTTCCGGCAAGCGTATAGCTTACGGTTCCATCCGATGCAATCTGGACCGACAGCGCCGTTGGGGGAATCGTGATCTGCGGGTCGAGCCCGTCGCCGTCGCTATCCACCATGTTGCCGCTCTTATCCAGTTGGAACTGCCCCGACCGGCTATAAGCCAGATCGCCGCTGGGCAGGCGGATCTGAAAAAAACCAGCCCCGGAGATGGCGAGGTCCAGCGGGTTCCCGGTCTGTACGAAGTTCCCCTCCGTGAACAGGATTTCATTCGACGACGTTTTTGCGCCAAGTCCGATTTGCAGCCCGCTCGGAACCGTTGTCTGTTGCCCGGCCGCCGAGCCCGGCGCCACCAGGTTCTGGTACATCAGGTCCTGGAATTGGGCGCGGCGCGTCTTGTACCCGGCCGTATTCGCATTGGCGAGATTGTTCGCGATATTGTCCACGTTCGTTTGTTGCGCGGTCATGCCACTGGCGGCGCTATAGAGTGCTCGGATCATCTAGGTCTCCTTGGGTAGGTCAAAATGCTGGGTAAAATCTTGGGTCGCGCTGTCGGACTGGCTGATTGGCGCAAAGTCGGGGTTGCTGAATAATGCTTCAAATCCAATCGGCCCTGAGACCGGCTGGGTGGAAGCGGGGAAGGCTGGGTTGGCAAACAACGCCTCTGGCCCGGTGGAGTCGGAAGCGGGCGACGCGGGTGTGGCGACTGCCGAATTCCAGGAAGGCTCTGGATAATTCGCATTCGCGAACAATGCCCAGAAGCCGGTTGTTGAGGAAGAAGGCGTCGGGGAAGTCGTTGAGGGGGAATCGGCCGCGGCTACCGCGGTGTTGTTCAGCGATGAAATTTGCACGTTGATTATCCGCTCACTTTCGCGACTTCCTCGACGGCGGATTTATTCATGTCCGTCGCGATCGAAACCGCTTTCTGCAACGATTCGAACTGTCGCATCACGCTGATCAGGCGCACCGCCAGATCGGGAGGAGACGCGTTGCTTTGTTCCAGATGGCCCTGATGAACCACCGCTGTTGAAGCCTGCGGGCTCAGCTTCGGATCGACGTTGACGAAGTAATTGAGCCCCTGCTTATTGATCGCGCTGCGATCCGGGAAATCCACCACGGCCAGTTGCGCGACCGCCTGACCGTCCTGCACAACGGTGCCATCCGGCTGAATCTGAATCGGGTTCTGAGAGTTGAGTTGTACCGTTAAACCCGTCGTGGCGCGGAGCGGATATCCGTCGGCGCTGACCAGAACGCCAGCGGAGTTCACGCGAAAGCTCCCGTTTCTGGTGTAGAGGATTCCGCCGGGACCGTTCACAGCGAAAAAGCCGGAGCCGTCGAGAGCCGCATCCAGAGCATTGCCGGTCGGATTCAGAACCCCCTGCGAGTAATCGGTCCAATGCTTTTCAATCAGTGGTTGTTGACTGGGCATGGCGCCGGTGCCGTCGTCGGCTGGCTCAGACGCTTCCGCCGCAACATAGATGTTGTAGAATTCGCGGTCCGATTTATAGCCGCCCGTGCTTGCGTTCGCCAGATTGTTGGCGAGCATTTCAAGCGACTCCATGCGGGCTCGCATGCCGCTTGCCGCACTGGAGAGTATGGGGTCCATGAGTCGGTGATGTTGCACGCCGCGCGCCGAATTCGAGATGCACGCGCAAGTGATTCAAATTGCGGAGCCCCACGCCGATAAGGCGAGTGGCAACCGCTCGATTCATGCGGCAAAGAGTTGTCACAAACGCGCGTTGCGCCATTCCGTTGCCTCGCGACGCCGCTCCCGCCAGACGCTAAATGGCTGATCGTGAAAGGATTCGCGATTGGTGTGCGATCTGCATAAACAAGTTGCGTGATCGCCTCCGTTCCTCAGTTTGTCGCCCATTTGAACGTACCGGCGAAAGGTGCGCCGGCCCGCGGGTCTTCTGGTGCGCAGAAGCCCGCTCAGAACACGGATAAATCCAGCGCGCCGGGGCAGCAAGCGCGGACGGCGCCCGCACAATCGCGACCGGCGGCGGAAGTGGAAGCGACCCCGCTGGGAAGCTTTCCAGTCAAATCCTCCCCGACGACGGAGTCACTTCCCAGCCAGACGGAAGCGTTTAGCCGCGTATGGGCCACCGCCCTGGCGGAGACCGAAACCGCGACGGCCCAAAGGTTGCGCAGCACCAAGGGGCTTGTACTGCCGTTGTCCGAGCAAAAGAAAGCGCCGCAGGGTCCGAACAACGATAGCGTTGTCGCAGGGGGCTTCGAGGGGGCGTTCTCGAATGAGAAATCCGACGCTTTGCCGCTCGTCTTGTCGCTCAATGCGCCGCAATCCCTGCCCTCGGCGGGATCGACCGGGAATGGGGGGACGCGGGGCGATGTGGCGCCGGCTTCTCAAACAGGGAACGACGACGTCGAAGATGCTCCGCTGAGCGCAGCCGGCGAAGTGGCGTTCACAGCCAAAATCAAATCTCCGGTATCTGAAGCGGGCGCTGCGGTGCCGGTTTCTACTCCGAATTCAGCGCTTGCTTCCGTCGTCTCCAGGGACGCGACTTCCAGCCAACTGGCGGACGAAGGAACAAATGCGGCCACACCATTGGCGAGGGGAGGCCTCGATGAAGCACCGGCTTCCGGGTACGCCGCGAATGCCGCCTCGGCAGCAACTTCTCAGAAGGTCTCCGCGCCACTCGAACCCGCTGACGCCACACTGGAAGCGCCCACCGCCGCCCCGCAACCGATGAGGGAGATCGCGCTCCAGTTGCCCGGAGCGCGCGGCGTGGAAGTCCGGCTGAGCGAACACGCCGGCGAAGTTCGCATTGACGTGCGCAGCGGAGACGCGGGCTTGACGCAAGATCTCCGCGGCAATCTCCATGATCTGGTCTCGGGGCTGGAGCGCAAAGGATTCTCCGCCGAGGTCTCCCACCTTCCCGAACATGCCGCAGCCCCCAGCCGTGCGGCCGATACCGGCGCCTCAAAGGATCAGACCCCCGGAGGCGGCCAGGGGGGAGCATTCGACCGCCAGCCTCAGCAGCGCAACCGGCAACCCGGTCAGCAGCCCGAACCCACAAATTCCAAGGCGCGCGCAACGGCCTGGAACGAACAAGCAAACTCCAGTTTTGGAAAGGAAAACCAATGAGCAGCATCGCTTTACCGACGCCCGTAATCCCCGGCACCACTCCCGCAGCGGCCCCTGCGGACAACTCGCAAGCCCAACTCACCAGCGAGGATACATTTCTCCAGCTCCTGGTCGCCCAGATCCAGAACCAGGACCCGACCAGCCCCACCGATCCGACGCAGTTCGTCGGGCAACTGACGCAATACAGCGAGCTCGAGCAGTTGATGCAGATCAACAGCGGCATTTCGACGATTGACGGCGGCGTCACCTCGTCCTCCACCTCGTCCGGAACCACCAGTTCGGGAACCGGCGCGGTCGATCCCACGCCGACCACTCCAACAAAATCGCTGCACACCGAAGAGCAGGATCTACGAAGTAATCTACCCGCCAAACTCTAGGAGCCAAACATGTTTCCAGCACTGAATACGGCACTATCCGCACTCGACGCAGACTCCACCGCGGTCGATGTGATTGGTAATAACCTCGCCAACCTGAACACCACCGGGTTCAAGGCGTCCTCCGTCTCCTTTCAGGACCTGGTAGACGCGGCCATTGCACAGGAACACACGCAGCCCGGCTTCGGTGTTGCGCCGCCATATATCAGCCAGATCTACAGCCAGGGCGCCATCACCACCACCAGCGGCCAATACGACAATGCCATTTCCGGAAACGGCTTTTTTGTTGTGAACGATGCCAATAACGGTCAGCTTTATACGCGCAACGGAAACTTTACCGTGGATTCCAACGGCAACCTGCTCACCAGCACCGGACAGAACGTGGAGGGTTGGAATGCCGTGAATGGCGCCATCAACACGAACGGGGCCATTGGCAACATCACCCTTCCAAATAATTTGTTGAGCGCTCCCGTCGCTACCCAGAACATGTCGGTGCAGGTGAACCTCGACGCCTCACAAACGGTCGGCACCGCGGGCGCCACTTTCACCACATCGATCGAAGTCTACGATTCGCTGGGCAACCCGCAGACGCTGTCCGTCAATTTCACGAAGACCGCTGCAAACACCTATAGCTATGCCGTCACCATTCCTGGTCAGGCGGTTACAGGGGGCGTTGCGGGAACCCCCTCGTCGGTCGCCACGGGGACCATGACTTTCGATTCGTCGGGAAACCTTCTGACTCCGCCGCCGCCCCCGCCCGCCGCCAATGCCTCCATTCCCCTGGCCGTCGCCAGCCTCGCCGACGGAGCCGCCAATCTCTCGATCAACTGGAATATCTACAACCCCACAACGCTCGCGCCCACGATCACTCAATATTCTGAATCCGGCAATGGTTCAACCGCGTTGAACCCTACTCAGGACGGATCGGCGTCGGCCAACATCGGCTCGATCTCCATGGGGCAGAACGGTCAGGTGCTGGCGCAGTACGGCGATTCTCCGGCTGTGGTTGTCGCCCAACTTGCCATCGCGCAAATCCGCAACCCGGAATCCCTCGTCTCCGAGGGAAACAGCCTCCTCCAGGCGACCGGCGCCACCAGTCAGGCGAGCATCGGGTTGCCCGGAACCGCCGGGCGCGGCACCATACAGGGCGGGGCCCTCGAATCGTCTACCGTCGACATCGCCGGCCAGTTCACGAATCTGATCGTCTTCCAGAATTCATACGAAGCCGTAGCCAAGGTGGTGACTACGGTCAACACCATGTCCGGAGACACCATTGATCTGATTCCCGCCCAGTGACGCCCTTAGAACAGGTCGGGCCCATCGCGGATGTCCTTATCGATGTTGCGGTCGAACTCGACCGCAAATTGATGACCATCCGCGAAATCGTTTCCCTCGACGTGAACAGCGTCATACAGATGCCGCGTTCGGCTGGAGAGAACATCGATGTCTATGTCGGTGGAGCGCACGTCGGCTCCGGGGAAATCGTAATCATCGAAACCATTATGGGATTCCGCATCACGGACTTCCGCAGCGAGGAGTAAATTCGTGGAGATCCTGCAACAGGCCATGCTGGTTGGCGCGGTACTGGCCCTTCTGGCCGTTTGCTTATGGCTTTTGAAGCGCAAAGGGATGGTCAACTTCCGCGCTTTGCCCGGCTTCCCGAAGAAGAATCGCAGCCTGGAAGTCATCGAGCGTTTGCAGTTGACGCCGCAGCATGCGCTTTGCCTGGTTCGGATGAACAAACGAACCATGCTCATCGGCACCGCGCCGGCAGGTTGCCATCTGCTCGATAAAGAAGAAGAGCTTTCATGCTGATACTCGCCGCTTCACCACTCGGCATGCCCAGCCTGTCCACACCCGGCGGCGGATCGGCGGTAAGCCAGCCGATGCAGATTATCGTCCTGCTGACGCTGCTCACTCTGCTCCCGGCCATCGTGATGTCGATCACCCCGTTTCTCCGAATCACCATCGTGCTTCACTTTCTGCGTCAGGCTCTGGGAACTCAGAACACGCCCTCGAATCAGGTGCTGGTTGGATTGAGCATGTTCCTGACGTTGGTCATCGTCCAGCCGATGGCGAGCGATATTTACGACAAGGCCTGGTTGCCCGTGGAGAATGGCCGGATGACTCTGGAGCAAGGGCTCACCGAGGGCTCCAAGCCCTTGCGCACCTTCCTCATCAAGTTCGTCCGCGAGAAGGACGTGCAGCTCTTTCTGGAGATCTCCCACACCGCCGCGCCGCGCAAACCTGCCGATCTCGACATGAAGATCGTCATCCCCGCCTACATCCTCAGTGAGCTGAAAGCGTCGTTCCAGATTGGCGCCGTCCTGTACCTGCCGTTCCTGATCATCGATGTGATCGTCGCCTCTGTGACCCTTTCCGTCGGCATGGTGCAATTGCCACCCGCCATGATCTCCGCGCCTTTCAAGATTCTCTTGTTTGTCCTCATCGATGGCTGGAATTTGGTGGTTGGCTCACTCATGAAAAGCCTGGTGTCCCCATGATCGGAATCAACATGGCCGGAATCAAGAAATGACTCCTGATTCGGTAGCTGAAATCATTCGACAGATGTTTCTGGCCGCCTTCTGGATCAGTGCGCCAATCCTGCTGGTGGGGTTCGTAGCCGGCATCGTGATGAGCCTGGTTCAGATACTGACTTCCATTCAGGATTCGGCGTTCAGCGCCATTCCGCGGCTGATCGCCTTCCTGGTGGCCCTGCTGCTCCTCATGCCCTGGATGATGAGCCGGACCATCTCCTACGCGACCGCCATCTTCGGAGATCTGGGCCGCTATGCACGCTAGCTCGCTGTTTGGGGAGGGAACTTTGTTCGCGTTCCTGGTGGTGCTCACCAGGGTGAGTTCAGCGTTTGTGATCCTGCCGTTTCCGGGAATGCAAAGCGGAACGGAAATTCCCCGCATTGTCGCCGCACTGGCCATCACCGTTGCCCTCTATTCCTCATGGCCCCATTACACCGCTTTCCCCGCGGGTCTCCTGAGACTCTCCGTCCTGCTCGCTTCAGAAGGTGCTTTCGGACTTGCCATCGGCCTCTCGGTAGCCATCCTCAACGAGGTCCTGAAGATGGGCGCGCAAGTGATGTCACAGCAGGCCGGCTACGGATTCGCATCGACAATCGATCCTACGACAACCGCCGATTCCGGAGTCCTCGTCGTGATCGCTGGACTTATGGGAGGGATTATCTTCCTGGCTCTCGGGTTGGACCACGTCGTCATTCGGGCCTTTGCGATGAGCCTGATGAACCGGCCGCCCGGAGAGTTTCGCGCCGACGAGCATTTAGCGCAAGCGCTCTTTCGGTTTGCGTCGGATGTCTTTTCTGTGGGCGTCCGGCTGGCGCTTCCGGCCATCGCCCTGCTTGCACTGATTGACATTTCCCTGGCTCTGGTCGGGCGGATTAATGCTCAGCTCCACTTGATCTCACTCTCATTCCCCATGAAAATGTTGACCGTGATGGCGCTCATCGGCCTGCTTGGCGCCATGTACCCACGCATTATGCGATCGGAATCCAGGGTGATGATCCAGATCATTTATCGGGCTGCCGGAATCGAGATGTATGCCCGATAAGTCGGAGCAGACCGAAAAAGCTACTCCCCACCGGCTAAAAAAAGCCCGTGAGGAGGGCCGCTTCCCTGCCGCCAAAGACTTGGTGGCCGCCATCCAATTCGTGGCCTTCGTCGCATGGCTGGGCTATTCGGGAGATGACTGGATGGCCCATGTGAAGACCGCTCTCCGGATTCTTTTCGCGAGCGCTTTCCGCCGCGATTTATCTTTTCAGTCGATCGGCGTGTCGCTGGCCCAAACCATTGAGCGCTGCTTCGCGCCTTTGGTGCCACTTGCCGGCATCCTGCTGGGCATCACGCTCGGCACCCAGCTTCTGGTGACCGGGTTCGGCCTGAGCGCCAAGGGTTTAATCCCAGATCTGAACCGGCTGAACCCCTTCTCAAAGTTCAAGCAGTTGCGCCGGCAGAATGTGCCGGCTTTCTTTCAGGCGTTGGTTTTAATTCCCGTTTTTGGATACGCCGTGTTTGTGATTGTCCGCAACCGTCTGGATGAATTCTACAGTTTGCCCGCGCAAAGCCTTGTCGCCTCCATCCACGTTGTGACTTCCTCCCTTCAGGACCTGCTCTGGAAGGCCGCGGGAGCCTTCATGGTGTTCGGCCTGGTCAATTTCTTCCGCCAGCGAAGCCAGTTCTCCGGCGATATGAAGATGAGTAAGCAGGAGATCAAAGACGAGTCGAAACAGACCGACGGAAACCCGCAAATCAAATCCCGCATTCGCCGGCTGCAGCGGGAACTCCGCCGCCGGACCATGATGAAAGACGTCGCCAAGGCAACGGCGATCATCGTCAACCCCACCCACTTCGCGGTCGCCATCCGGTACAAGATGTCGTCCATGGCCGCCCCCACCGTTGTTGCGAAGGGGAAGAATTTCCTCGCAGCCAGAATCCGGAAGCTGGCTGACGAGCACCAGATACCAATCGTCGAGAATCCTCCGCTGGCGCAGGCGCTCTATAAATCCGCCGAGGTGGGCCAGGAGATTCCAGCGGATCTTTACAAGGCGGTCGCGGAAGTTCTCGCTTACATCTTCAAGTTGATGAAGGGCCGTATGCCCGGGCAGGATGATTAATGGCGACGCCCCCTGCAACTGCCGCAACGATCGTTGCCGCCCCTCCGAAAGGCGCCAGCGGCTTCTCGCTCGCCACCGTCAGCGATCTCGGCGTGCCCATCGCCGTGCTCGCCATCGTGGTTGCGCTCATCACGCCGATGCCGGCCTTCTTGCTCGATTTCCTCATCGTGGTCGACATCATGATGTCCGTCATCGTGATGATGGTCTCGATGTACATCACCCGCCCGGTTGAATTCAACGTCTTCCCCACAACCTTGTTGCTGTTGACCTTGTTCCGGCTGGCCCTGAACGTTTCATCCTCGCGATTGATTCTGCTGAATGGCAATACGGGAACCACCGCTGCTGGTTACGTGATCCAGGCATTCGGCAACTTCGCGGTCGGCGGCAACTACATCATCGGAGCCGTCATCTTCCTGGTGCTGATCGCCATTCAGTATGTCGTGATCAACCATGGCGCCGTGCGTATCTCCGAGGTAACCGCGCGCTTCACGTTGGATTCCCTGCCCGGGAAGCAGATGTCCATCGATTCGGACCTCAACTCCGGGCTGATCGACGAAAGCGAAGCGCGCCGTCGCCGCAAAGGCCTGGCTGCCGAAGCTGAATTCTACGGCGCAATGGACGGCGCATCGCGCTTCACCCAGCGCGACGCCATCGCCGGCATCCTGATCACCGGAATCAATATCGTCGCCGGATTATTGATCGGCGTTTTTCAGCACGGCGTCGAGCTGTTTCACGCTGTCCAGACCTACACGGTTCTCACCATAGGCGACGGCCTGGTCACCGTCATTCCAGCCCTGATGATCTCCATCTCCGGCGGTCTCATCGTGACCCGTGCGAGTTCGGATGCGAGGCTCGGTACCGATTTCCGGAAACAGGTGTTCGGAGCCGCTCAACCCCTCTTGCTCTCGAGCGGCGTGATGATTGTCCTCGCGCTCTTCCCCGGGCTTCCCAAGATCCCCTTCCTGGTGTTGGGCGTCGGCCTGGGTGTCCTCGGTTGGCGCGTTCGTGAATCATCGGGGGACGCGCAATCCAAGCTGCCCGAGAACCAGAAATCGCCCGTAGCGCAGAAAGACAAGGAAAGTCTCGACGAACTACTGAAGGTGGAACTGCTCGCCGTCGGTGTAGGTATAGGACTGGTCAGCTTCGTGGAAGGTGGTGCGAACTCGCCGCTCTTGCGACGAATCTCTGCGATCAGGAAGCAACTCGCCAAAGACCTCGGATATATCCTTCCCCCCGTTCGCGTTACCGACAATCTTGCCCTCAGAGCCCGCGATTACTCGATTTCCCTCAAAGGCTCTGAGGTTGCCCGTTACGAGCTTCCTTCCGGCTGCGAACTGGCCATTCCCGTTGGCTCAACCCCCCCGCCGCTTGAAGGGCAGAAGACGCTCGAGCCCGCATTCCGGATGCCCGCGGTCTGGATTCCCGCAGCTCGCGCCGACGCCGCCAGAGCGCAGGGCTACACCGTTGTCGATCCCGTTAGCGTTCTGGGCACGCACCTGACGGAAGTCATACGCCGTTATGCCCATGAATTATTCTCCCGGCAGGAGACCAAGAAACTGCTTGACCGCGTAGCTGTCGACAATCCCAAGGTAGTGGAAGACCTGGTTCCCAAGCTGCTTCCGCTCTCCGGCGTTCAGCGTGTCCTCCAAAATCTGTTGCGCGAGCGGGTTTCCATCCGCGACGGCGTTTCCATCCTGGAGGCTTTGGGCGAAGCTGCCGGAACCACTCGCAACCCCGTCTTGCTGACCGAGTTCGTCCGGCAATCCGTTCGCCGCCAACTCATCTCGCCCTACCTCAGTCAGAACGGTGAGCTCGCGGCCTGGTTCATCGATCCTTCGATCGAGCAGTTGATTGAGGCCGCAGTCGAGCATGGAGAGAATAACAGCCATGTCTCCCTCGCGCCGCAGGTGCTCCGCGACATCATCGCTCGATTCACCCGAGCTGTCGGTAACCCGGAAGTACCGGTGGTGGCCATCGCGAGTTCCGGCGCGAGGTATTTTCTTCGCCAGCTTCTTGAATCCGCCATTTGTAACTTGTTTTTTGTTTCACATAATGAGATTCCTGCCGGCGTACGGGTACAGTCTCTTGGGGTGGTGAATTGATGAAATGCGGTAACCCAGTTCAGAACGTAAATCGACTTTTGGGGTGATCAGAATGGAAGTAAAAACATTTTATGCGAATACAATAGAAGCCGCCTTTGCCCTCGCGAAGCGGGAATTCGGGTCGGAAGCGATGCTGATGCAATCGAACCGGGCCGCGCCCGGGTCGGATCAGCGAGGTGCCTACGAAGTCGTATTTGCGGGAGAGCCACTTGCATTACAAAGCCGGAGCGACGTGGTGCTGCCTCGCGCCGCATCCAACCTCGCGCCCGACCGGGAAGGCGCATCCAACGGGAATTGGCCTGCGCATGTCTGGAAAACGCCAGGTTCTTCCCTTCCAGAACTGGTACGTCCCACCAGGGTTCCCATGAAGGAAGTCGCCTTCGGGAGAATCGATCTGGTCCGCGGGCAGCCCCTGACCGATCGGTTGCCGGCTCCTGCGAATCTCAAGCGTCTGAACACGCAGACCGCGGCCGGAAAGAAGTCCCCGGTCGATAAGCCCTTCCTCCACGTGACGTGTAACCCAGGGCTGGGCCGCTTCGCATCGGCGTCTTACATCATCGCGCTCGCCGGCCCCACCGGTTCGGGAAAAACGACTACCGCAATGAAGCTTGCGGTGCAGCACGGATTGCTTGCCTCGCGCCCTTGCCGCCTGATCGCATATGACCCGGATCGCGTGGGAACAGCCGAGCGTCTTCGCCACTTCTCGACCCTGCTCAAAATCCCGTTTGAAGCTCTTGAAACTCCCGCTCAGCTTTCCGCGGCGATCAACCTCAGAACCCCCGGGTTTACGATTATCGACACGGCAGGCTGTGGCCGCGCCGACGACCATGTCCTGGCTGGTCTCGCGTTTCTTCTGGGATCTCATCACGAGGTCGAAACCCAGCTGGTGCTCCGCGCCGATCGCAAGGTTGCCAGCAATATTGAGGCTGCCGCGCGGTTCTCCGCGCTCTCGCCAAAGCGTTTGATTATCACTGCATTGGATGAAACTACCGACTATCGGGAAGTAGAAGAGCTTGCCGTCTCCGCCGCGCTTCCTCTCTCCTTTCTCGGAACCGGGCAGGGAATTCCAGACGACCTGGAACCCGCGACCCTCGGCCGTCTGGAAGGGCTTGTCGATCGCGCCTGGTCCCGAACCGCAACCGCCGCAGCTTGAAACACTGAACCAAATACCGATTTACGTCGATGTATACGTGCATGAGCGAGCCCAGTACGGCTGAGCAACGGGAGGCGTTGATCCTTCAGCACCTCCCACAGGTTCGCTTGATTGCCAGAAGAATACATGAAAACCTGCCGGACCGCGTCTCGATCGATGACCTCATCTCCAGTGGAACAATTGGCCTGATCGCCGCCATTGACAACTTCGATCCGACCATGAACGTAAAGCTGAAGACCTACGCGGAATACCGGATTCGCGGGGCGATTCTGGATTCGCTCCGCGAACTCGATTGGGCGCCTCGCCAGAAGCGCAAAATGGGCCGCCAGATCGAGAGCGCCATCGCCAGCGCGGAACAGCGATTGGGCCGCTCGCCAACCGAAGAGGAGATTGCGGAGGAACTCGCCATTCCCCTCGTCGAATATCATCAGCGGCTCGTCGATACCGAAGGATTGCAACTCGCCGATCTTGAGGTTTCGGGCGAAGCGGATGACGCCGGCTTCAGCCTTCTCAAATATGTCTCCAGTCCGGAGGAGGATTCGCCGGCACGCCTGCTGGAACGCTCCGAACTGGAGCGCCTTGTGGCGTTGGCCATCGATCGCATTCCCAAGCCCGAACGCACCGTGCTCAGTCTCTACTATCACGAGGAGTTGAATTTGCGCGAGATTGCGGACGTGATGGACCTGCACTTATCCAGAATTTCGCAATTGAAGACCCAGGCCATTCTGCGGCTCCGGACCGCTCTCGAGGCGCGCTGGCCGGGGAGAAGGGACATTTAGTGACCGAGATTTCTCCCAAAGCCAAGGAAATGCTGGACTGGGTCTTTGCCGAATGGTCGGAAAAGCTGGCCGGCATCCTGGAACAAATGGCCGACGAACGGCCTCAAATTAGCGGTCCCAAAAGTGACCAGCCCGCCGGTGACGACGAGAATGCCGCTGGTCCCGAAGAAGTTGCGCACGGAGAGGGAGCTCTGATCTGGGAGCAAAGCTTCGCCCTGGCGGAGAAACCCCTCGTTTGGGTCGCGGTGACCCGGGAGGCGATGAACCAGATCGGCGAAAGAACTCTGCGAGCTTCCGGAGTGGAGACGATCGATGCCAATGATGCTCGAAACGCTTTTCCCGAAGTCCTCAGCCAGTCCTTATCGGCTTTGGGTCAGTCGATTTCCGATTATCTGGCGCGTGACGGCGCCGCTACCTCGGGCGCTCCTGCCGAACAACTGCCGGCAGATCTCCACTGGCTTTCCGCCACGCTGGAATTCGCGGACTTGAAGCTGGAGCCCATCTGGATCGGTTGTTCCCAACAGATTTTGGATTTACTGGTGAAAGGCGCGGAGCGCGAACCGTCCGCGTCGGAAGAATCATCGTCCTCGCAACAGGCTGAATCGCGCGACGGCCAGGGCTCGCAAGGCTCAGCCGCCGGACAGTCGAAAACGTTCGATCTGCTCCTCGATGTTTCACTTTCCGTGAGCGTCTCCTTTGGGCGCACGTTTCTTCCGATCCGTGAAGTTCTGAAACTCACCACCGGGTCGATTGTTGAGTTGGATCGCGCGGTGAACGAACCGGTGGAAATCATCGTGAATAACTGTGTAATCGCGCGCGGGGAGGTCGTGGTCGTGGAAGGGAATTACGGGGTGAGGATCAATCAAATCGCCAGCCGCCACGACCGGTTGAGGACGGGCACCACGGCCGTTGAGGCGCAGCACGCGCTTTCGGCTCGCTAAAGGCTCATGTTTCCCTTTGTCTTCATCGCCGGACTGCTGATCCTGTTGCTGGTGCTTTTCGCCGCGGCGATGTTCATCGCCATCCCCGGCGCGGCTCGGCGCCCGAAGCCCGAGCCGGTCTTTGCCACGGAATTCATAGATGAATTGAACCGGTTGAGAGAACCCGAGGCAGCGCCGGGTAGGGCTGTGTCTCCGGTCCCCGACGAGCCGCACGGCCTTTACCAGCGCGGTGAGCCAGCCTTCCGGATTGCCGCCAAACTCGGCATTCCCAGAGCCGACGCCGAACTCTTGATCCGCATAGAAAGCGCGTTGCAATCGCAAAACGAGCCCGGATCGTAGCCGTCTCTTCTCGGCTACTTAACTTGGTGAGCTTAGGCGACCTGCTGGCCGACTTCAAGAACCCGGACTTTCGCCGACAGCGTCGTCCTCTTCAAGCGCAGCATCTCGGCAGCCGCCTTCTTATTGCCGCCTGTCTTTCGCAATGCTTGCGACAGCAGACTGCGTTCGATGGCATTGACCGTCTCGGTGAAATCGAGGCCGTTCTCGGGTAGAGCAAAATTCTCCGCCTGCCCTGTCTCACTCCCCCCTGCTCTCGGCGAGGGGAGTGTAAAATCCTCAACGTCGAGGTAAAGCCGGTTCTCGCTGAGGATCACCGCCGACGAGATCGTATTTTCGAGTTGCCGGATGTTTCCAGGCCAATCGTAAGCCTCAAGCCCGGCCCATGCGTCCGGCGACAATCTCTTCAGGCCAATCTGCTCTTCCAGGCAGATCTTCTCCAGGAAATGTTCCGCCAGCGATCGCAGATCCGACATGTGCGCACGCAAAGGAGGCAGTTCCAGAGGCACCACATTCAGCCGATAGTAAAGATCTTCCCGAAACAAGCCCTCAGAGACCAGGTGCCTCAAGCTGTGGTTCGTCGCCGCGATCACCCGGGCGTCAACACGAACCGTTTCAGAACTGCCCAGTCTCTGAAACTCGCGCTCCTGCAGAACGCGGAGTAACTTAGCCTGAAGTTCCATGGGCATATCGCCAATTTCATCCAGGAATAGAGTGCCGCACTGGGCCTGCTCGAACCGTCCAATGCGAAGCTGCGCCGCCCCTGTGAAAGCTCCCCTGGTATGCCCGAACAGTTCGGATTCGAGCAGCGTCGAGGGAACCGCACTGCAGTTCAAAGCGACGAACGGCGCCACGTTTCGTGGACCCGCCATGTGGATCGCCCGGGCCGCCACTTCCTTTCCAGTCCCCGTTTCGCCCGTAATCAAAACCGTGCACCGCCGAGGGCCAACCAGCCGAACCACCTCGGCCACTCTCTGGATCGCCCTGCTGTGACCAATCAGACTGCGCCTCCAGGCCGGCGCCGGCTCCCGCGTCTCATCGCCAGGGGTGGCCACCATCTTCGCCGAGCGCGCGATTGCCGCCAAAACTCGCGATTTCGTCAGTTCCAACCCCTCATGGCCATCCAGAGTCGCGCCGGCCGAGAATTCGCCAGCGAACGCCACCGATCCGGACGTCAATTTGCTGCGCAGGAGAATCGCCGGTGTTGGCTTGGCGCTTCGCGAATACTCCACCGATTCGTGCATCGAAGGCCTTTCTGCGTCGTCGATCAAGACAGTGTCCCCCAATCGAAAGACCAACTTCGTGAATTCGCCGGGGCGCGTCACGACCAGATCCACAGGAGCTGATTCAAAAACCCTCCGGATGCGTTCTTCTTCACGGAAAAATTCAGTGGCGTCGGTAATCCAGATCAATCGCGTGGGCATAGCGTCGTGGTCCTCTCTTCAATCGGCTGAGGTTGGGAGAACTTTAGTATTTTTTTCGCTGGGCCCGAACAGGCTGTGCCCTATCCTCCACGGGAAAACAACCGATGTCTTATCTAGCTGGCGTGAAACGCCGGCTTCCGGGAGAGATCAATGAAGGAATCCGGCATGCTCGTCAATGCCATTGAAAAGGCCACCAAAGAAGTTTTCGAAACAATGCTCGAAGCTACATTACCCGATTCGAGACGCGCAGTGCAGGAAGATCCAGCCGCCGGCGGCGTCGTCTCTCTGGTCGGGTTAACCGGAAACTGGAGTGGTACGGGAACCTTTTGTTGCACTCCGGCCGTGGCGCGCCTGGTTGCGGTCCGCATGCTCATGCTGGACGAGGCCGAAGCCGACTCACAGACCATCGATGACGATGTCCTGGATGCAGTGGCTGAACTCACCAACATGGTCGTGGGGAATATCAAAAACATTCTCGCCGATCATTTCGGTGAGATGGCCATCAGTATCCCAACCGTGGTCTATGGACGGAATTTCCGGTTCAAGAGCTTTGCCGGCACGACGCAGGAAACCTGCATCTTCGACTGGAACGGCAACGAGTTCTTCGTTAAGGTGTGTCTTGCGCCTACCTACAACCACGGCCACGCCGCGCACGACAAGAGTCTAGTACCTGCGGCCTAGTCCAGAACGGTTCCCTCGCAAGCGTTGCGGTGGGCGTCGCGGTGGGGGCCTCGCAGGAAGATGAGCCGCAGCAGGATGAATGGACCAAACCTGAGATTTACCCGCGCCGCCGCGCACCAGTCTTTCAGTTGTCGAAATGGACGCCACCACCCCAATCCGATTCCCCACTGGTCCAGAGTCGACCGCCGTCCGTGTCGCCGCAGGTCGGCACAATGCGCCCGTGGCCGCACTGCAGGGCACGGAACAGATGATGGAAGATACCCCCATCGACCTGACGGCGTTTATGCCGCTGGTTAGATCCATCGCCTACCGGATCTTCACCAGCATTCCGCCATACGCCGCTGTGGAGTTGAGCGATCTGATGCAGTCGGGGCTTCTTGGTCTGGTCCACGCAGGCAAGGCTTACCAAAAGAGCCGGCGTGTTCCATTTCCCGTGTACGCCCGGTTTCGGATCCGCGGTGAGATCCTCGATGCGCTCCGGCGCCTGGATTTTGCCTCGAGAGGCATGCGGCGCACCGAGAAGTTGCTGCGATCTCTCCACGAAGCTTCAACCGCCGAGTCGGAGCAGTCGCCGCTTCACTCGACGGGAGAAGCGCGTCTGGAGCCCGCTCCCGTTAACCAGCGCGGTCATTTGAGCCCGGCCCGTTTCATCCGTCTTCCGCCGGTTGCCATCACTTCGCTCGATGAACAGAGACCCGAAGCCGCAAACTGGCGGACGTCCTCGCCTGGGCCCGATAAAATTCACTCCGCCATTGAGGCTCGCATTCATTTAGACGAAGCGGTCCGCAGTCTACCGCCCCGATCGCAGCAACTGATTCGCTTTTACTACCAGGGCGGCCTCACCATGCGTGAAATCGGAGAACATTTCCATATCAAGGAGAGCCGCGTCTCGCAACTCCACCGGCGCGCGCTGAACAGCATGGCCAGACACCTTCGCGCCGCCGGAATCGGCTCGGCCGGAGAAGTCTGGGAGCTGGAGGGCTAAACAAATGCTGGGAATTGCCGATAAAGAACCTGAGAGAGCTCGTTGAAATCAGGATCTATGAACATTTCAAATGCTTTAAGTAATATTGGCGTAAGCGGCGCCGGCCCCGCCGATACTCGGTATGGAGGTGTGGGTGGCACCGGCCTGAGTGCCCCGGTCGAGAGCGGTGCGGCAGCATCCTCTACCGGGCTCGGGAACGTTTCGTCCGGTGACGAAGTGAGTCTTTCCGGCGTCTCCCAGATTCTCCAGAGCAGTTCCGCGCAGAGGACCGAAGCTCTTGCTTCCCTCACCAGTTCGGTGCGGGCCGGGAGTTACAACACATCCAGCGCCGACGTCGGCCACTCCATGATCTCGGAAATCCTGGCGCAAGCGGCCGGTCGCTAGTCCCTGCAAATGACCGTGTCAACCAAACCCGTGTCACACAAACAAGAGCCGCTCCCATCATCGAGCCAGCTGGCCAGCCAACTGGCCGGTATACAAAGCCTGCTGCTCCGGCCGGAGCCAGCGACGATGCAGGAGGTCGAGCGGCGTCTGACCGGCTTAGTCGCCGGGATCCGCGAGAGTGGCGCCACCGAATTCGAGTCGAGTGTCAGGAGTTCTGTGCGGAATATAAGGTTTCTGCTCGATAGCGCGAAACAATTCTGGGACCGCCGGCGCACTGCTCTCGCGCCCGGCGTCCAGTATGGCGCGGGTGGCGCGGTAGTGGAGAGTCCGTCGGCGCCCACTTTTGCGTTTGAGCTTTGAGCAGAACCTCGCCCAGATCGATCGTGGGGCCAAGATCGCGAACCGTGAAAGGATGAGAATTTAATGGGTGGACTATTCGCTGCATTGAACGCTACCGCAACCTCTCTGGACGCCTATCAAGATGCGCTCAACGTTACGCAGAATAACGTGGGCAACGCCTCCACGCCGGGATACGCCTTGCAGAATGCGCTGTTTAATCCATTGCAGTTCGACCCCGCGGGCGGCTACGTGGGCGGTGTCGAGTTTGGCGGCGTCGCGTCCACGCGGAACGCGTCCGCGGAAGATTCCGTTCAGCAACAGCAGTCCGCTCTCGGAAGCGCTCAGACCCTGGTTCAAACCCTCACCACTTTACAGCCCTCAATCGGGATCTCCACCACCTCAGGTATTTCCGGATCGCTCACACAGTTTTTCAGCAGCTTCACCGCCCTCAGTGAGAATCCCAACGATGCCACGGACCAGCAGCAGGCTATCGCGCAGGCCCAGAATGTGAGCAGTGCATTTCAGGATGCGGCGTCGGCTGTGGCACAGGCGGGTGAAGGTGCGGACCAGCAGATTACTTCAACGGTTTCGACCATCAACAGTCTTGCCGCGAACATCGCGCAACTGAATAAAAGCCAGGCGCAGAGTTCCCCCCCCGATCCGAACACCGACGCATCCATTCACGCCGATCTCGAGACCCTCTCGCAATACGTGAATTTCACTTCCTCTTTCTCGTCCCAGGGCGCAGTCACCGTGAATATCGATGGACAAACTCCACTTGTAGTGGGGTCTACGTCCTACGCAATCCAATCCGGCCCGGCGCCCACCAGNNGCCTCGGCCGCATTCCCGGCGGGCATCCCTTCTCAGCAGATCCTCGATAGCAACGGGCAGGATATTACCGCTCAGATTACCGGCGGGCAACTCAACGGCCTCCTTCAGTTTCGGAACACCACCATCGGCGGATTGCAGGGAGATCAGAACCAGCAAGGTTCTCTGAATCAGCTCGCGCAAGGGTTTGCCGACCGCGTGAACACGCTTCTTACCACCGGAGAGAGCTCCGCAGGTCCACCCCCNNGCGGGTGTGGCGCTGTTCCAATACAATGCGGCCGATGCCACGGGAATCGCCGGCAGCCTGTCCATCACGGCAATTGCCCCTTCGCAGATTGCTTCGATCAGCCCCGGGCCGCCCTATTCGGCGAATGGCGTTGCCCAGCAGATCGGCAACCTGGGAAACNNCCGCCCCCGCCGATCTGATACAAGGCGAGACATTCACGGCGTTCTACGCTCAGACCGCCGCCGCGGTAGGCCAGCAACTCTCGGACGCCACCACCAATCAAGCCCAGGGTACGCAGGGCGTTGCCCAGGCACAGAGCTTGCGGAGCAGCTTGTCCGGCGTGTCTCTCGATCAGGAAGCGGTGCAGCTCACCAACTTCCAGGCATCCTACGAGGCCACCTCCAAGTTGGTCACCATACTGGCCACTCTGACGCAGGCCACGGTGGACATTATTCAATAAGGAGCGAATGGTGACAAAATGATCCCGTTTATTAACGCCCCCGGTCAAGTCTTCCTGGCCAATCTGACGCAAATCGAGAATGGCAACGAGAAGATTCAGCAGGAAATTTCGTCTGGTTTGCAGATCAATCAGGCTTCCGACTCTCCCGACCAGATCACGCAGCTTCTGCAGCTTCAATCGCAGCTCGCCAGCAACAATCAGGTGCAGACCAACCTGAGTAATTTACAAGCCGGCGCGCTGGCCGCCGATAGCTCGATCACGAGCGTCCTGCAACTCGCGAATCAGGCGGCATCGCTGGGCGCGGAGGGCGCGGACAGCACCACCAGCGCACAAACGCGCCAGCAGTTGGGTCAGCAAGTCCAGACTATTTTCGACCAGATCGTCTCCACCAGCCAAACTGCCGTTGGCGGAAGATACATATTTAGCGGAGATGATGACCAGATTCCCCAATATCAGGTTGACCCCTCCAGTGGAAATGGCGTCGACCAGTTGACCACCGCCTTGAATACATCCGAAGCGCAAGATACCAATGGCGCCACCTTTCCAACGGGGCTGACCGCGGCACAGATTTTTGACCCCCGGAATTCCGATAACAGCTACGCGTCAACCAATATGTTCGCGGCCTTGACCTCTCTCTATCAAAGCCTCAATAGCAACAACGCCGCCGGAATTAGCACGGCGATTGCCTCCCTTCAAACGGCTAGTGCATACGTCAACACACAGCAGGGTTTCTACGGAGCGCTGGAGAACCGGATCACCAACTCGCTGAACACCGCCGCCACTCAGAACACCTCGCTCACCGCTCAGATTTCGACCATTCAGGACACCAATTTTGCCGAAGCCGCAACCCAGTTAACCGAGGGCCAGACTGCGCTGCAGGCGGCGCTACAGGCTCAATCCAAAGTTCCCACAACATCTTTATTCGACTTCTTGGGGTAACTCATGATCAGGACACTCGAATTTAGAGAACCTGCGCCGCGAAACCACACAATCATTTCTAATGGCCGGTAATCGACAACTAACGCAGGAGGAAATTGATGCGGTCTTCCAGAACCTGCAATCGCAAAAGGGCGCCATCGAGCCCGCCAAGAAAGCCATCCCTTTCGACTTCCGCCGTCCGGATCGGATCGCGAAGTCGCAACTGCGCGCCATCCACCTCCTGCACGACAACTTTGCACGCAATCTTGTATCGAGCCTCTCGGCCTATCTGCGCTCGTACCTGATCGTAAATTTAGTGAGCGTGGAGCAGCTCTCCTACGCGGAGTTCCTCGAATGCTTGCCCGCGCCCACATGCATCGTCTCGCTCGGACTGCGCCCTTATGATGGAAACGCCGTGCTGGAGTTGAACTCTGCCCTGGTCTTCCCTATCCTCGAGATGCTCTTGGGGGGAACCGGGAAGACCACGGCTCCCATCCAGCGCGAGATTACAGAGATCGAACAAAACCTACTCGATGGGTTGTTCCGGCTGATTCTGAGGGATTTGAAAGAGTCCTGGAAAGGCGTCACGGTCATCGACTTCTCCATCGAGTCGATGGAAACCGAACCGCAATTCCTGCAGATCCTCGCGCCCAGCGAAGCCGTCGTCGCCATTGCCATCGAAATCAGGATTGGCGATATCGTGGGCATGATGAACATCGCGATGCCCTCCATCATCATCAAAATGATGCGGCAAAAATTCGATCAGCAATGGTCCGTTCGAAAAACGCAATCCACCGAAGTAGAGCAAATGCGCATCCTCGACTTGATTTTCCCCGCCAAGCTTTTTGTCGAAGCGCAACTGGACGGACCCACTCTCCGGATGCGCGATCTGCTTCGTCTCGAAGAGGGCGATGTCTTGAGCTTCGATTATCCTGTCGACCGGCCGGTCGATTGTCGAGTCAATGGCAAGCTCAAGTTCCACGGGTTTGTTCAGTCCACCGGCCAAAAGTTGGCGTTCTTTGTTGACCACCCACAATACAAGCCTCTCCCGTCGCGCAGCGCCGCCGAATCCGCCTAAGTCTTATTGAACCGAAATCCGAAGCGCAGCGCCCTCCCTGCGAGGCGCGTCGAAAGCCCCCACGTTAGAATCAGCGCCAGAAACAGCGCCCGCAAGGTGCAAGAGCACGTCCCGGCACACATCCAGCAAGAGATCGGCGTGCTGGCTCATGCCGCCCTTGCGGACTTCCTCGCGAATCCCAGCTAACAGCTCCGCTTTCTCCTGCTCGAACGGCGAATCAAAATGGGTAGCCCACTCCGGTTCGGACTCGCCGAGGCTCGCTCCCCCTAGATCCGCGCACAGAAACGCGAGCCGCGCCGCCTCCCGCGCAATCGCCATTGTTGTTGTCTCCGGTGTTGTTGCTGGTGTTTCCATTCCACAGTTCTCTTCGGCACGTCGCTGAACTTTTTCTAGCGGGAATTTCGCCGGTTCCAATCTCTACAGCCGCCGCCGCCAACTGCCGATAGGAGCATTGACGACAAAGCCAGGCGCCCAGCATGATCTCTCTGACCCGTCTCGACGACCGGCAAATCACTCTGAATTGCGATCTGATCGAAACCATCGAAGCCACTCCCGATACGCTCATCGCTCTCACCACGGGACAGAAGATTATGGTCCTTGAGCAAGCCGATGAAGTGGTCCGGCGCGTTTGGAAGTTTAAGAGGTCTCTTCTCCACCGCTCCCCTCCCCAAACCCATGAGTAAAACCAAAGGCGCCGCCCCTTCACGCTTCACGCCGGACTTTGCGACCGTGCTCGGCTTCCTGATCGCACTCGCGTGCATCGGAGGCGGCTTGCTCCTCGAGGGCGGTAGGATCGCGGATATCAGGCAGGGTACCGCCGCCATCATCGTCCTCGGCGGAACACTCGGGGCCGTTCTTGTAACCAGCCCGTTCCCGGTTTTCCTCGGAGCCATGAAGCGGGGGCTTACCGCCGTATTTGTTCCTCCCAAGCTTTTTGCCGTTACTCTCGATCGATTAGCAGCTCTCGCTGAAAGGGCCCGCAGGATGGGCCTGGCGTCCCTTGAGAGCGAAGCTCTTGAGGTGGAAGACCCGTTTCTTCGGAAGGCTCTGGGTCTGGCCGCGGACGGAACCGACCTTCGTGTTCTCCGCGAAATGATGAGTTTTGACGCCGATATCGAAATCGATCGCGCTGAACAGGAAGTGCGCGTCTGGGAATCCGCGGGAGGGTATGCTCCCACGGTCGGCATCATCGGGGCCGTCCTCGGACTGATACAGGTGATGAAGCACCTCGAGAACCTCGACGAGGTCGGGCGCGGTATTGCCGTGGCGTTTGTGGCCACCGTCTACGGCGTTTTCAGCGCCAACGTAATATTCCTGCCAGTCGCTGGGAAGTTGAAGTCTTATACTCTCGATCGCGGCCGGCTGCGTGAAATGATGATCGAAGGGGTCGTTTCGATAGCCGAGGGGATGAACCCCAAACTCCTGCGGATCAAGTTCGACGCACTGCTTCCACCGGACAAGGCCTCCCATCTTCGGGCCTCCGACCAAGCCTCTAGGCCGAGCTCATCGCCGGCCCAGGCGACTGCTCCAGCGCCCATTCCTTCGACCATTTCGACGACCATCTCGACGACCATCTCGACAAGAGGTTCGGCCCCGGCGGCAGCGGGTAGCCTGTGAGCAGGCGCCGACCCGCAACGGCGCCCAATCACGAACGCTGGTTGGTGTCTTATGCGGATTTCATTACCCTGCTTTTTGCATTTTTCGTGGTCATGTTCGCGTCGTCCCAGGCCGATCGCGCCAAGGCCAAGAGAGCGTCCGAGGCGGTCGAGGCCGCATTCGACGGCCCCAGAAAGGAATCCCCGAAGGCATCCCCAGCCAGCGGAATGAGCGGCCGCGAGTCTGCCCCGGCCAGTCTCGAACCGGCATTGAAGCTCCTCGCCAAAGAACTGGAAGTCGAGATCCGCGCCGGGAAAATGCAGGTTCGCATGGAAGCTCGCGGACTGGTTGTCTCCTTAAGCCAGTCGGCTTTCTTTCCTTCCGGCGAGGATGCTGTGGACCCCTCCACTTACGGCAGCCTCGAGAAAGTCGCGTCCGCCATCCGGAACCTGCCCAACTCCATCCGAACCGAAGGCCATACCGATTCGATCCCCATTCACAACCCTCGTTTCCGGAGCAATTGGGACCTCTCCGCCGCGCGGGCCATCGCTGTGATGCAGTTGATGAGTGACCGGTGGGGTATCGCGCCTGGCAGAATGGCCGTTACCGGCTATGCGGACACCGTCCCTCTCGAAGACAACGCATCCGAGACGGGCCGCGCAAGAAACCGCCGCGTCGACATCGTGGTTCTCAATGCAACCTCGGAGCTACGTGAAACTCCTCAGACTAGCGCCCCAAAAAAAAAGGAGTAAAGCTTCCCACCCAGTGGACGATAGCAAGTATTTGGAATCGATGAAATCAAATGCGTCCGGTCCCACGCTTGATTCCGGAGCCGAATCCGCAACGGACACCGACGTCCTGCTCCGCGCCCTGGTCAACGATTTTGGAAACTCGCCTCTGACGAACGGGCGCCGGATGCGCGAACTGATCCAGTTCGACTCGGCGGAATTCCGCCGGTCCGCCGTGACGCTCCTGCGCGGCGAGGCCGACCGCCGGGGCTATCGATACCTGCTCACTCTTCTTTGGACCCACGATCTTCTCTTGCCGATCTTGAGCGATGAGAGTATTCCGATTGATCGCGCTTTATTCGCCGCGCAGGTCGCCGCCGACGTCGATCCGCAGTTGCACATCCGTATCACCCGCTATTTGATCGCCACCACGCTCGAACAACAGACGATCAAGGAAACGGAAGCCACCCGGCTGCTCCGAATCCTCGGTTCCATCAACGATTCCGTCAGCTTGCAGCCCTTCGTGCGGCAGATGTTGCTCCATCCCAGCGCGCGCATCCGGTCCAAACTCAGCCTGCTCATCGGGCGCAGCCAATCTGGCAACAAATCCCTCGCGACTCTCTTGTCGGACCCCGACGCGAGGGTTCGGGCCAATGCCATCGAGGCGCTGTGGCACAACCAGAATCCCCAAATCTGCACTTTGGTGCGCGCTGCGCTGGATGACGCGAACAACCGGGTAGTGGGGAACGCCCTCCTGGGTCTGTACTTCGCCGGAGACACCCTGGCCATCCACACTGCCATCAAACTGACCGCGCATCCCGAACCCTTGTTTCGGGCCACCGCCGCCTGGGCCATGGGCGAAACCGGCGACCCACGATTTCTGGCCCGTCTCGGCCGCATGCTGGCCGACTCCGTCGGACCACTCCGGAAGGCGGTTTTTCGCGCCATCGGTCTGATCAAGAAGGCGGCTGCCGCCAGGGCCGCGGGCCCGCCTCTGCGCATCAGCATCCTCGATGTCGTGACGCTCGCCAATGGCAAAACCCGAGTGCAGGCCGTGCTCACGGCAAACATGTCCGCGTCCACGATCGACGCGCCCCCCACCGCCTTCGTGATCGAGTCGAATGGGGCTCTGGTAACGGAATATTCCTGCGCGGCTCGCAGCGACGAGCGCGCTTATATTGCGCTCGCCGTACCCCGCGGCGCCGGGCTCGGCGAGGAGGATTGCCTGATCGTCGAGCAGGCCATTAAGTATTGTGTGCGCGCAAAAAGAGTCTCCGATCAATGGGCTATCGCGTGGTATTCCGCCGGCGAGCCCCGAACAGCCAGTACCCTGACTCTCTTCGGTCAGGCTTTAGACTCCGATCCCGGCGCCGCAGTCGTGTCGGCAAGAGCCTCTTACACCGCGAATCCCGTGGCTCTGAACCGCGCCGCCGAGGCCAGGTCGAACCGCTTTGAAACGGATCCCAGCCTGCTGGCCAGCCTGCGCGGACTGATCGCCGGCACGCCCGGCGGCAGCGGCGCGAAACACCTCGTCGCCGTCGTCCCCGATCCGGAGTTCATCGAGGACCACGTTCTTGCCGAACTCATCCAGGTAGCCCGCGCCTGCCGGTTGTCGATCCACGTGGTCTCCCTTTACCCGGCGCCGCAATACTTCCGGCTCTGCTGCGAGACGCAAGGATTCTACCGCGAAACCACCTCGCTCGAAAACCTTCCGTTGGAACTCGAAGCGATCTGCGCCGGTGTGGCGAAGCTGTATCAACTGGAATTCGCGCACGCGGGCGAAAATCATGCGGGCGACAATCACGAACTAGCCCTCGACGTACATCTGCCGTCCGCCACCGGGAAGTGTTACTGGCGCCGTCCCGGGTTTCTGGAATCAGCCGGCTACCCCGAGGTTGCGTAATGAATGAACTCACCACCACGCATTTTGGGACCATCCGCTTCAACGACGATGATGTCCTCACCTTTCCCGCTGGCGTTCCCGGTTTCTGGCATGCCACCCGATTCCTTCTCCTCCCCCACCCGAGCAACCGGTCCATCAGTTACCTCCAAAGCGCCGATGTCCCCAGCCTGCGCTTTATCCTGGTGGCGGCGTTCAGCGTCGTGCCGGAATACGAGCTTTCCATCGAGCCGTGGGACATCAAGAATCTTGCGCCTCCCGAACAGGTTCTCACCGAGCTCGAAAGCTGGTTTGTGATTTCCACGCCTCAGCCGGACCGGCTGACGATCAACATGCTGGCGCCCGTCGTGATATCGAGAAAAGCCCGCAGAGGCGTACAGGCGGTCCGCTCCGATACGCGGTATTCCCACGCCTTCCCGCTCGATGACGCGGCCCTCGAACTCGCCCGCAGACCCGTATGCTGATTGTTAGCAGGAAGCCTGGGACTGCGCTGCTGATTGGCGATCATGTCAGGATTGAGATCCTGGGTATCGCCGGAAATCAAGTCAAACTCGGCATCGAAGCCCCCCGCGAAATCGCCGTATTGCGCAGCGAAGTCCTCGACACCATCCGGGCCAATGCCGCCGCTGCGGGACAAATCCCGGAACAGATTCTCAACCGGCTCCTCAACAATCCGGCGAACTCATCGGTCGATCACTAGAAATTAACCAATTCACACCGATAAGGTCTCAGGCGTCGAATAAAACGGCGCCCACCCGAAAAAGGATTTTCGGGATAAACCATTCAAGGAGTGAATTATGTTTTCCATCAATACCAACGTCGCTTCGCTGGAAGCGCAGACTTATCTCGGACAAACCAGCGAATTTCAACAGCAAACCATTGAAGAAGTGACATCGGGCCTCCGCATCGTCAATAGCGGAAACGACGCAGCCGGCCTCGCGGTCGCCAACGGTTACGCTTCGGACGAAGCCGTCCTGACTCAGGGCATCGCCAATGCCAACGACGGCATCGGCCAGTTGCAGACGATCGACGGCGGCGAGAACAATATCTCGCAGTTGCTCGATCGGGCCAGTACTCTGGCCACGCAGTCGGCGTCGGGCACGTTCACCGGCAGTCGCACTACGCTGAATAACGAGTTTCAGTCGGTGCTTCAGGAAATCAACCGCGAAGCTCAGGCGATTGGTTTGAATCAGGGCGGCAGCTTAGCGCAGAACCTGTCGGTTTTCGTCGGCGGCGGTCAGGCATCTCCGGGAGGGTCCGCGGCCTCCGCGGTCCTCAATGGAGAAGAGCAGCTCAATTTGACAAACTCTACTGTCGATGCGAAGAGTCTCGGCCTCGTTGGCGTACAAGTCGTCGGAGGCACGGTAGGCACGACAGACATCGGTACGGGCTCCGCTACCAGTGTCGAGAACATCGTCACCGATGGCGCCAATACCGCGACTGAGGCCCAGGCCGGCTATACGAATTTCTACATTACCGGACCCGGCTTCTCCAGCACTTCCGGCGCCAGTCAAATCAAGCTCGCCGTCAATCTGACAGGGGTCACGGACACCAATACGCTGGTTGCGGCCATTAACTCAGCCATCACCGCGGCAGGTGGCGCGGGAAATCAGCAAGCCACCGCATTCGCCAACGCCAACATCACAGCCAGCACCAACACCGACTCTACCGGAAAAACCCAATTGACCTTCAGTTCCAGTTCCAGCGCCTTCCAGGTGACGGGTGGCGATCAGGTGGCCACCGCGCTGCTCGGTAACTTTGCCGGCTTGACCAACGCGGCGACCGGCAACACCGCCAACCCAACCGTTACGGCGGCCGCCGCGACCACCGCTACCGCGACGGAAACGGTGCAGTTGAACTTCCAGGGCGCGGGCCTGGCTGCCCCGCAGCTAGCAACCGTGACCGTAACCACCGGGGACACGGCCGCGGCGTTGCTCACCGACGTCCAGGCGGGAATAGCCGCCAATGCGACGCTCGCAGCTACGGGTATCACCGCTAGCTTAAACGCGTCCAACGAGATCGTCTTCACCGGTCCGGCGACGCAAACCTTTACCGTGCAAGCCTCCGGCGATACCGCGAACTCGCTGGGGCTTGGCTCTTACCAGACGGGAGCCTCGAACGCATTCCAGTACAACACCATCACCGCCGCCGGCGCCCTCACCGCATCGAAGACTCAGGGCATTCAGATTTCCGTAAACGGCGGAGCAACTCAAGACCTGGGCGTGATTGCCGGCGGGCTCACTGAGGGTACCGCATTGACCGCGCTCAACTCGGCCATTCAAGGCAACGCGGTGTTACGCGCGGCCGGGCTCACAGCGGTTGACAACGGGTCCGGGGACATTACTTTGCAAGCCGCTGCCGGCGTTAATTTCCGCTTGAATACTTACGGGGGTACGGGCGATGCCTTCGGATTCGGCGCTTCGGCGGCCGGGTCGCTCTCTTCTACCGCATCCTTCCAGAGCGGATACGCCGCGGGCACCGCCCCACAGGCGGACGCACAGGGCGAAAACCAGAGCAACACGACAGGAACCGGGACGGATGCCTTCACGTTCACAGCCTTGACCGATTTGGGTGATGCGCAGACGGTCACCTTGTCCGCTATCGACGCGAGCGGCAACGCGCACTCAATCAACGTGGGGCTCACGACGGCCAATGCCGGAACCCTGGATCAGGCTCTGGCGACCATCAATACCGCGCTTCAGGATTCCAACGACAGCACTCTCCAATCGCTGGTCGCTTTCAAGGAACAAAGCGGTACTTCGAACACTGTCGAAGGAATTCGATTCGCTAGCTCGCAGGCAACCTTCACCGCCAGCTTGGGAGCAACCACAAACGAAGTCGGTCTGAGCGACGTAAATAGCAGTAACGCCCTCGTCCAGGGCGCAACTGACCTGCTCACCTCGTCTGTCTATGGAACTGCCGGAACGGCCAACATCAGCAACGCGACCAGTGCCGCGGCCGCTGTTACGGCCCTCACGAATTCAGTCACCATACTCGGCAACGCGCAAGCCGCCATTGGCCGAGGTGAGAATCAGTTCCAGTACGCTGCCAACCTCGCTCAATCGCAGCTCACTAACGACCAGGCCGCTGAATCGCAGATTCGCGATGCCAACATCGCGCAGGAATCCGCCAACCTCACCAAGGCGTCCATCCAGTTGCAAGCCGGCGTCGCCGCTTTGGCCCAGGCCAACTCCGCGCCGCAGCAATTGCTTACGCTGCTCCAGGGTCACTAAACCTTGAACTCGTTGGCGCAGCCCAATGAGTCGCAGTGAACCGGGCGGGATTCGAAAGAGTCCCGCCCTTTTTCTGCCATAAAAACATCAAGACGGAATCAGTGCGACAGTCCGACATGAACGCATCCCGCGAATCTGGTTGGTCTGAGGGTTGGTCTGTTTGGTTGCGGGGGATGGATTTGAACCATCGACCTTTGGGTTATGAGTCCCATTCAGATCAGCAGCCGGAACCTCCTCCACGTGCCCAGCGCGTCTTTAGCCGCCCAAAACATCGCCCCAAATGACCGCAGATCGCGCCGGTGCGGGCACAATTTCGGGCACAGCACCGAAAGGTAAGAGTTTCAAATAAAGCTCCTCCCGGGGGCAATCCCCCGGCCGCGGCGTAGCCCGCAGGGAGGTCCTGGAAACTCGTCCCAGAGGCTCGTAGGGGCCGAAAACCACCCGCTCAACGAAGGCACCCAGCGTCGATACGGTCACTTTTTTCATCCGTCATCTGGACTTGGCAAGAGCCGTACCGATCCAACGCGAGATCAAGACGCCGGGACCACGGCACCGCAGGTGGCACAGCGGAGAACCTTCCTTTTCATTACAAGCAACCAGCCGAGAAGGCCAAACACAAACGCGATCACGCCGATCACAATGATGATTCCGCTGGCGATCCCTCCTGCAATCGCGGCGCTCGCGTCACTTCCGGGAGATGCAGAGCCAGTACTTCCAGCAACCGACATAAACATGAAGAGAGAAAGAGCGACGCCTAGAATTGACGGGACCAAGAGTATGTACCCAATCGCGACCACTGGACCGCTCATTCGATAACGCTTCTCGGAACGCAGGACTCCTACATCGCAAGTCTTGCAGCGAATACCCACGCTGGCGATAGGAGACCGGACAGGTGCCGTCTCGGTTTGGTTAACGCCTAAGGGCTTTCCGCACTTGTGGCAGAATCTAGACTCCTCGGGGGCGGCTTGGCCGCACGAGTTGCAGAACACCTTCACCTCCTGGCACAAACTCCCAATTATGGAGCCTCGCCGACGAAGTGCGCAGAGTATCGGCGTGCTCTCACTTCGGCGGTCCCTGGTAAGAGATTACGGCAATGTTCGAAGGAGCACAAGCGTTACGCCACCCATGCCGAGCACAAATCCGGGCACAGCCACAAAATACTCAGGCCCGCTGGGGGTAAACCGCCCGGTCGGCGCTAAACCCGTCCTTGAGGCTCGTAGGGGCCGAAAACTACCACTGTACAAGCGGATCGGGCTGAAGCCACTCAAGAACCTGCTCGAAGACTCATTCCTGCTTTGGGGCTGGACTATTAATCTGCGCACGCGCTCAGTTCCCGATTCGCCAGGCGGGGCTGACTACGATCCTGCGCGTCAATGTGGAACACATCATCGAGGAGAACAAGGAGCGCTTTCCGCAACCCTACCGAGACATGGCTAACTTCGCTCTTCAGACGTTTCTGAGCGGCTCGATAAACAATTCGCGCGAGCGAGTCCGCAGGAACTATAATACAGCCATCCCGCAGTATTATCGAGGCCGCATCCAACTGCTTTTGCCGCTATGCATCAGCAACCCCCACGCAGCGGATCTCGCGCTGGTGGTCGAAAATCACGATTCATTCTATCGAGCGGCTACGTGTCTGACCTTGGATATGGCCTACAACAATGCTCGGCAGCTTGCCCGTCCTGATCGTGATTGGCTGCAACCCTAGTCGCTGTCTGCGGCACGGGATGTACCAAAATCCTACGCCTGTTCCTACTTCAGATCCTACTGAAAACAAAGAGCCAAGAAGGGACCAAAGTTTTGTCCCTAAAACAACCGTTTTTGGGACGATAGGATTATGAGAATCGCACTGTACGCGCGGGTCAGTACCAAAGACAAAGGGCAGGATTACGAAAACCAACTCATTGAACTCAGGGAGTTCGTCAAGCGGAAGCCCCCGGAGGGCTGGCAGATAACCGATGAGTACGTCGATAGAGCATCAGGTAAGGATTCCGAGCGTCCCGCTTTCAAGCTTCTTTTCGATGACGCGTCTCGTAAGCGCTTCGACCTGGTGCTGTTTTGGAGTCTAGATCGATTCTCCCGTGAGGGTGTCGTGGAAACTCTTCAACATTTGCAGCGGCTCTCTTCACACGGCATCGAGTGGTTTAGTTTTCGCGAAGAGTATTTGCGCTCCATCGGTGTCTTCAAAGAAGCCGTTCTGGCCATTTTGGCCGCTATCGCCAAGCAGGAAAGAATCCGGTTATCCGAACGTGTTCTTGCGGGGCTCAACCGAGCGCGGTCCCAGGGAAAGTCACTCGGTCGGCCAAAAGTCGTGGTCCGCAAAAAGTTAGTTTTTGAATTGCGGGAGAGCGGCTTGACCATTCGGGATATTGCCGATCGATCCGGAGTCAGCCCTATAACTGTCCAGCGACTGCTGAAGGGTTCGGACCCGCGTTAGGCTCGATATTTAGTTGATCTGTGCTCTGAGGTAACTGCCGGAGTATTTGCTAGGGAGTGCGGCGAACCATAACGCAGGATTTTGTTCTGCTGTGATCGCTTGGCCGTGCACTTTCACCGGCTCTGACACCAAGTTAGCCATGAGCGTTTCATAGCCTTTGGTGGCAGTGGAAGTAATTCGTGTCGGTAGTAGCGTTACGATGCCAGCGAGAACCTGTCCGTGCTCTTTGGTTACTAGAATCCTGCACTTTTTCATTGGGGCTTAACTTAGTATACGCCAACTAGTCGCAATTGAGTTGCGTGTTGGCGCTCATATAGCTCGAACGTAGGACCCCAAGAGGAGTTTCACTGCTTGGTAAGCACGAAGGTCCCATAGTCCCCAGCGCATGCGCCGTTCAGTACATTGTACTGACCGGCAATAGAGTTACCGCTTGAGCTTACCGTCCCGTCGAATTGAGCTTGCTGTCCGCCGCTGAAGGCGCTTCCCAGCGAGATTGTTTCGGCGATGATGTTACCCGAGGCAGTCCCATTTGTGAAGCAAGGAGAGCCAGTCAACGAAATCGTTGCTGTCAGGACCGACATGTTTTGCGCGATATTCGCTGAGAGAGAACCGCTGAGCCCTGTAATGGAAAGAAACGAACCTTGCCATGCCCCAGTGATCGACACCTGGCCCGTCAGAGCAGTAAGCGAAAAGGTGCCAAAGTCCCCGGCGCACGAACCACTCAGCACACTGTACGCGCCGGTTCCCAAGAACTGCACCTGAGCGCCTGTGTTGAACGATGCTAACAGAGACAGAGACGAAAATGACTCCCCGACGGTCCCCGCAACTGTACCGATTGAAAAGCACGAGGAGCCAGTCAGCAATACTTCCCCAGACACCTCACTTCCAGCTTGGGTCAAACTGGCCCCGAAGGAACCCGAGGCACCAGTGGGCGTCGATAGCCAAGTGCCCTGTAATGTCCCAGGCACAGTCGCCTGAGCCGCCGTCACTATGAAGTTGACGGCGTTTGAGGCTCCGCCGCCCGGCGGCGCATTTGTCACCACAACCGGGAAGGAGCCAGCGACGGCCAGGTCTGAGGGAGCGAGGCTGATTGTCAGCGCGCCGCTGTTGAGGAACGCAGCCCGATGCACAACTCCATTGAACGTGACCGAGGAAGGCGCAATGAATCCTCCGCCGTTGATGGTAACCGTGAGTGGGCCGGACGATCCGGCTATCGCTGAGGACGGGGAAAGTCCTGATATCGCGGGCAGAGGGTTCGGTCCAGCGGCACTTTCAACAGCAATCGTTACGGCGTTTGAAGTGGTGCCTCCTATGGAGATCGTCACCGGCACCGCCAGTCCGCTGGGCGCTCCCGCAGGCACCTCCGCGTTCACCTGATAGAGCCCCACCAAACCGGGAGTGAGTCCAGAAAAAAGAACCTGGGCGGGCACACTTCCAATTGTGACCGTGGTTGGCATTGCTGTTTCGGCAAGGGGGCTGAAGGGTGCCGGTGACCCGCTTGGCGGCTGATTCGTCACTGCTCCTAGGCCGGTGCAATAGATCTGGATTACCGACTTCCCAGCTGTCGCGGGATTTGAGGCATCGACCAGATAATAGGAAGAATCCAGGATCGCGCCCTGGCCAGTTCCCTGGCCGTTCATGCTGAAGATACCCGGCGAAAATGGCGCGAGGTTTACTGCTTGAGGGGCACTGGTCTGGCCTCCTATGGACGCGGTAAGTTGGGACTCTGATGGCGCGGCGAGTTCCCAGGGAATCTGGAGGTTCACCTGTTCGCCAGAGACGTAAAATAACGGGGCGCTCCCCGCGCTGCCGAACTCCATGGCGAGACCCGAGAGCGTTGTGGCTAATGGAATACTAAGCGCGACCGACGGCGAGCCGAGAAGAAAGTTGCCATAGACAGCGGCGATACTGCCCGGAG
>PLFE01000144.1 GCA_003136675.1 Bryobacterales bacterium | reverse complement strand
GCCGGACGTCCGTCCGCCAGCGAGTGCATCATGGCGTTGGCTTTGAAGACTCGCTCCAACTTTTCAGAGGGCGACATCTTGCGCTGCAGGTCGAGAAACACTTCGAGCGCTTTGGGATCGGTATCGGAAAACCAGTCGCTAGCCCTTTCCTTAGCCACGAATGCTCCGTTTGCCTCGTTTATCGCGAAGCAGGCACGTCCCCAGGTACTGCTGGCGCGACTTCGCCGCGGCCAGGTCATGATAGACGAACGCGCCCTTCACGAAGAAGTGCACCACCAGCGCCCTCCGGGACCGCGACATGTCGCGGCGCGCCGAACCGCCGTGAATCAAATTTGCGTGCCAGACGAGCGTGTCTCCCTTGCGAGCGTGAAAGTAGTGCGGCTCAATTCCATGATCTTCCACCAGACGGCGGATGTAAGGCTCATACCGTTCGTGATAGGAAGTGTAGCCGCGCGCCTGATATTCCTCTTCGGTGAGCCCGACATCTTTGCTAAACACGTACGGCAGCCGATGGCTTCCGGGGTAGAAGACCAGCGGCCCGGAATCGGGGTGAATGTCCTCAAACGCAACCCACGCGGCGGTGAGATAGCCGAGCGGATAAGTGGTCATGTGAATCGAATCGGAGTGAATCCCCTGCTGGGAACCCTTGTGCGATGTGATGGTCTGGAGGATTTTTGGTTGGCGTTCGGTGAGCAGTTGAATCCACCCGAGAAGAGCTTCGTGCTTCAGTATCCGACAGAACTGCGCCAGCTTCTTATGGGGATTCAGGAAGCGTCCGGGATAGCGGTCATCCGGATCAGCGGGCTCAGCCGGCAGTGGAATGCGACCGGAATCCACCGCGCCCTGGTACGCCGCCCAGACGTTGTCCAAGATCTCGCTTTCCACCAGGTCTTTGACGATGATGTACCCGTTCGCATTCCAGAAGCGGCATTGGCGGGCCTGCTCTTCGGTGATTTCGCCGCGTTGCAGCTTAGCGTCGATGCGGTCCATGGCATCGGGCTGGTCGAGCCAGGGGTGGGGACCGGAGTAAGGGAAGCTTTCGGCGCGGAACGACGGCAGCCTGGATAGATTGACCGGCTCAGTGGCAAATGAGCGCATATTTAGAACGATAGCCCAGGCAGTCCGCCCATGCCGCGCGCCAGCCGAACCGCCCGCAGAATCGACTGCTCGACGGCTTCGATGGCCGCCACGCCCAACACATCCACATTGACGCGCGCGCTTCCGAGCGAAAGCGCAAAGGTTACGTCGCCATCCGACATCGTATTCACCGGCGCGATGGTTCGCACAACACCGATGCTCGCCAGCGCCGCCAGTTTATTGGTTTCCACCTTGGTCAATTGAGCGTTCGTGGCCACCACCGCTAACGTCGTATTTCGGAAGCCGCCGGCCGCGCCTTCCAGCATGGCTTTCTCAGAATTGACGTACTCCTTTCCGGTTTCGGAAACTCTGGCGCCGGCAACGACCGCGCCGGTCCGCGGATCACGCACATCTCCCAAGGCGTTCACGGCCACCAGCGCCGAAACCATCACGCCATCGCGAAGTGAAACCGTGAAAGAGCCGATGCCGCTCTTCATGGCGCGCTTCATGCCGAAGAGCTTGCCCACGGTGGCGCCGGTTCCGGCGCCGACGCAGCCCTCTTGCACAGCCTGCTCAGACGCCGCGGCGGCCGCGGCTTCGCCCATCTCGCGCCCCGGCCGGACGCCGGGCTTCCCAATTGCCAGATCGAACAGAATCGCGCCAGGGACAATGGGAACGCGCGCGAGGCCGGTATCGAAGCCGATGCCGTGCTGCTCCAGATAACGCCGCACGCCACAGGAGGCTTCGAGACCAAAAGCGCTTCCGCCCGCGAGCACGATGCCGTGGACTTTGTCCACAATATGGCCCGGATGAAGCGTATCAATCTCCACCGTTCCCGTTGCGGACCCACGAATATCCACGCCGCCCACGGCACCGGAACTGCAAAGCACCACCGTGCACCCGGTTAACGCATCAAAATCGGATGCGTGCCCCACACGCAAACCCGGAATATCGGTTAGGCCTTTCATTTACGGTCTGTATGTTAGCATCGTGTATCCTTGCTGGATTATTTCAAAGGACCCGTCCAAGGGCTGCAGGACTTCACGACGCTGGCCGGGCAAGCGATCGGGAATATCTGGCGTCGCCCTCATTACTGGGACGACATCCTCATCCAGATGGACACCATCGGCGTGGGCAGCCTCACCATCGCCGTCTTCACGGGCTTTTTTAGCGGAATTGTGATGGCCCTCCAGATGGGCCGGGCACTTGGGCAGTATGGTCAGACCGAGCGCACCGGCGAAGTGGTGTCCATCATTCTGGTGCGTGAGTTGGGGCCGGTTCTCACCGCTCTGATGATTGCCGGGCGCAACTCCTCCGGCATGGCGAGCGAGCTGGGATCGATGAAAGTGACCGAGCAGATCGATGCCATGCGCGCACTGGGAATCGACCCGATCCAGAAGCTGGTCACCCCGCGAATGATTGCCACCGCCATCATGCTGCCCTGCCTCACCGTGATTGCGGATTTCATCGGCATGGTGGGCGGCTACGTGGTCTCGGCCCTCGTTTATCATCTGCGCGCGCACCAGTATTGGACCACTACCTGGCAGGCGCTGGAGTGGAGCGACGTGGTTCAGGGGCTGCTGAAGCCCTTCATTTTCTCTTTCGCCGTTTCGCTGGTGGGCTGCTACTACGGCCTGAACACAACGGGCGGAACGCAGGGAGTCGGCAAAGCCACGACCCAGGCCATGGTCACCGCATCCATGTGGATTTTCGTGCTCACCGCGATCATTACCAAGATCTTCGTCAGTTCCACGTAACGCGATGCCGGAAAGCATGCTGCGGTTCGAAAATGTCACGGTGCGGTTCGATCAGTTGGAAGCGCTGAAAGATGTGAGCTTCGAATTGAAAGAAGGGGAAACCAGGATCGTGATGGGCGCCGCCGGCAGCGGCAAGACCGTGCTGCTGAAGACGGCGATCGGGCTGGACTGCGCGAGCAGCGGCAAGATTTCCCTTTTCGATCAGGAGATCCAGGGCAAGGCCGAGAGGGACCTTTTCGATTTACGGCAGCGCGTGGGCGTTCTGTTTCAGGAGGGCGCGCTGTTTGACTCGATGAATGTGGAACGCAACGTCGGTTATCCTCTGTTGACCCGTCGGGATGTGAAGGGTTCGGGTAAGAAGGCTGCCAAGGTGGACATGGCCGCGACACATGCGCGGATTCAGGAAGCTCTGGATTTTGTGGAGCTCGGCCAGACCCTGAAACTGATGCCGGCGGAGCTCTCCGGCGGCATGCGCCGCAGGGCGGCGATCGCAAGGGCAGTCGCCACCAAACCGCCGCTGTTGCTCTACGATTCGCCCACCGCCGGGCTGGATCCCATTACCGCGTATACCATCATGGCGCTGATTATCAAGGAGCGCGACGTGGACAATACCACGGCTATGGTAGTCACCTACCGGTATCAGGACGGCAACCTGGTGGCGAATTTCCGCTACAATCCGGAAGATGGTCAATTGGTGCCGGATGAGAAGGCGGCCGCCAAAACCATCTTCATGGTATTGAAGGAAGGGCGTCTGATTTTTGAAGGTGTTCAGGAAAAGCTGGAAAGCTCGACCGATGAATATGTCAAGAAGTTCGTGAAAAGAGACTGAACGAATGCCATCGCCAAATCGAGTTCGCTGGTCTCAGTTACGCGTCGGTCTATTGGCGCTGGCCGCGCTGCTGATCGCGGGCGCGCTGATTCTGTTGCTGACTTCGAATACCAAATTCTTCGAGCGGCGCATCCATCTGCGCACGTTCATGGAAGATTCCGCGGCCATGGCGGAAAGCTCCGCCGTGCGTCTGAACGGCATTCCTGTGGGGGATATTGAGCATATCCGGCTGACGGGCGAGAAGAATCCTCGCCGCTACATCGAGATCGACATGGCGATCCTGGCCAAGTACCAGGATGAGATTCCCAAGGATTCGGTGGCTGGCATCAGCGCAGCCAATCTGCTGGGCGACAAGTTTATCAATATCGAGAAGGGCAAGAGCGCCGAGCACGTTACCGACGATAGTGAGATCGCCAGCGAGGCCGTTACCGACATTCCGCAGTTGCTTTCGCAGACGGCCAGCATACTCACGCAGTTCCAAGGCATTGTAGGCAAGGCCGATTCGCTGCTGAGCTATATCAATAGCGGCCAGGGCAACGTCGGACTGCTTTTGAAGGACGACAAGCTTTACAAGCAGGTGGACCAAACGGCTGGGGAACTGAACCAGATTGTGCATGACATTCGCACCGGCCACGGCACGATGAGCAAGCTCATCTATCAGGACGATTTGTATCAGGACTTTGAGAAGCCGATTCACCGGCTGGATGATATGCTGGCGCAACTGCAGCAGGGGCATGGCTCGGCGGGCAAACTGCTGAACGACAACGCGCTTTATGATGAGGCGCGCGCGTCTTTGAAGGAAGCCCACACGATGCTCGACAATCTGAATGCGGGCAAGGGTACGGCCGGCAAGCTGTTGACGGATGACGAACTCATCCATCAGGTAGACGCCATTGCGGCCAAGGTGAATACGGCGATCGATCACATCAACGCCGGGCAGGGCACCGTAGGGCAGTTGATGGTGAATTCGTCGCTTTACGATTCGCTGAATGGGGCGACGAAGGAAGCCCAGGCGTTGATCAAGGATGTGCGGGCCAATCCCAAGAAGTTCCTGCGGATTAAGCTGGCGTTGTTTTAGCTACGATTGCGCGGCCAGCAAAGGCCGAACTTTCGAATCTCTCCGCCTGCGGCGCTGAACAGAGACGCCGTCACATCAGGCGCGCGCGTGATTTCGTAGTGCGGAAAAAACAGAAGCGTTGCGGCGAGTAGAAGCATAAGCTCAACTCCTCTCTATGACGGAGAGTATCACCACTTGCGGCGTTATCTACGAGAAGGTCTAAAGAATGGAGTCAAATTAATTCCCCGCGTTTCGCCGCGCCAATCGCATAATCGGCCGCCCGATACGCCAGCGCCTGAATCGTCGCGGTGGGCTGCTGCCTCGCGGCGGTGACGAAGTTACTGCCATCCACTAGAAACAGATTGGGAACATCATGCGTCCGGCTATGCGCGTTCACGACGGAAGTCTTCGGATCGTTGCCCATGCGGCAGGTGCCCATGAGGTGACGGCTCGGCATGCTGTCGGCGAGTTCGAGCGACTGGCTCCAGACCTTCTGCGCGCCGGCGGCCTGAAGCAACTCGATCTGCTTCGACATCACCCACTTCATCGCAGCGATGTCATCGGCGTGGTGGTCGAAAGTAATACGCAGGGCGGGAAGACCCCAGGCATCCTTGGTCTCCGGGTCGAGAGTAACTGTATTCTTCCATTGCGCGAGAGAGCTGGTATGCGCCAGCAGCGTCATAGTGCGGCTGAAGTAAGTAGTGAACATCTCTTTGTATTCCCTGCCCCACCGCGGCGCATCGGGGGCCAATCCACTGAGCGCGAAACTAATGGGGTAGTAATCGAAGCGTGCGTCGATGGCGCCTCCGCCGTAAAAGCCGCGCTTTGGGTCAGCCTCGTAGTGATCGTGAATGAGCCGGGTGACCTGAATCCCTTTGTACTCGTTCAGCGGGTGATCGAACAGCCCCTGCGCCGAGCCACCGTTATCCCACATCAGGTACCGGCCCACCAGGCCGCTCGAATTCGCAAGCCCCGCGGGAAAGCGTTTCGATTTTGACAGCAACAAGAGCTTGGGAGTCTCCGCGCCGTTGGCGCAAACGAAAACCGCCTTGGCTCGCTGGAAGGTCTCGCGGCGGTTCCGATCGAAGTAGACTGCGCCGGTGACGCGCCCGGCATCGTCGATCTCGATCTTGCGCACGTACGAGTTCGGGCGGATCTCGCAGCGGCCCGTCTTCTCCGCCGTCGGGATCACGCTCACCAGCGTGCTCGATTTGGCGCGCACCTCGCAGCCGAACGATTCGCAGAAACCGCAATTCACGCAAGCGGCGCGGCCTTGATAGGGCTGGGAAAGAATGGCAACCGGGGCCGGGAAAGGATGCAGGCCCAGCTTCTTCGCGGCTCGCTCGAACAGGACGCCGGACGACTTGACGGGCATCGGGGGAAGCGGATAAGGCTTTGAACGAGGCCCTTCGAATGGATTCGCGCCGGCGAGCCCCGAAATGCCCAGATCGTACTCGGCTTTGGTGTAGTAGGGTTCCAGATCGGCGTAGCTTACGGGCCAGTCCGCCAGAGAAGCGCCGCTTACCTCGCCGAACAGGCTGCGCTCGTGGAAGTCACTTTCATGGAAGCGCCAGTAATTAGCGGTGAAATGAACGCTACCGCCGCCCACCTGCCGCCCGTATTCGATGGCCTTGATTGGCCGGGCTTTTTCGGCTTCGGACCGGCGGTACATGATGGGCTGCACCTTGGGGTCGTTGGTGAGGCCCGGCTGAACGGCGTACTTGATTTCATCGTGCGAATAGTCTTTCTCGCGCAAGTAAGGGCCTTGTTCCAGCACCACGACGCTGAATCCGGCAGTGGCCAGCTCTTTGGCCACGACGCCACCTGCCGCTCCCGCGCCCAGCACCAGGAAGTCGACCGGGTCGGTTGTCGGAAAAGTCGTCCCGCTCATTTCTCGTTGCCCGGGATGTCGTAGTAGCCGAAGGGATGCTGGTAAGTCATCTGATCTTCAAAGCCGATCTGCTTCCACCCCACCTTGTCGCGATTGCCGCCGTAGCTGGGGTTCCCAAGGAAGCCCATCACGGTGTGGGTCCGAAGCAGTTCGAAGAAATCGGATTTCTCGATGGCGCGGATGAGTAACATTTGGCGCTGGTCGGACAGGGAAGCGATAGTGGTCGAGTCATGGAACATCGCCTTGCGTCTCTTCTGGAGTTCGGCCATACCGGTGCGATACGTCTCGCGGTCATCCGCAGCGAAGGTCGATAGCGCGCGGTCGATGAAATAGATGACGCCGGCTTCGCGAGCGCCGGGACCGCCGGTGGATGGAATGATCTGCGCGGTGATGGCTTCGATCTCAGCCGCCGTGGCTGAATCCAGAGTTTCAAAACGCGGCGGCTGGCCGGACGAAAGTTCGGGCCATGCCGCCATCGCGAGGCAGGTCGAAAACCAATCCCGTCGGGTGATGATGTCCATGATGTCCCTAGTGGGTAATCCATCATGCCATGAACAGGCGCTACAATTCGAACTTGATCCGGCTGGCAGTGAACGCGGATGACTTCGGATACACGACCGACGTGAATGATGGAATTGTGGAAGCGCATCGTCATGGCATTCTGACGTCCACCACGCTGATGGCTAATGGTGACGCGTTCGATCACGCGGTTCGTCTGGCGGGTGAGACGCCCACGCTCGATATCGGATGCCATTTGACGCTGATCGGCGGCGAGGCTCTTACCGGCGGCCGTTTGCCTGGGGGATTCGTTCCGTTGTTTCAGGCGCTCGCCTCGAAGAAGCTGTCGCCCTATGAAGAGTTCGCCGCTCAGGTACGGAAAATTCGGGCCGCTGGAATTCAGCCGACGCATCTCGATACGCACAAGCACACGCATCTGCTGCCACCCGTTCTCAAGGCGGTCGCGCAGGTGGCGCGGGAGTTCGGAATCAAGTGGGTCCGCAGGCCGTTTGATTTTGAACCTTCCGGACGGCCCGGCGCCACCCGATTCGTTGCCGCACTGCTGATGCGCACGCAGTGGGGAAGGTTTGAAAGAACGCTGGCGGGCTGCAGAATCACGGACCGCTTCATGGGTTTTGCGTTGACCGGGCAGATTGGGCCGGCGGACCTGGAACAAGCCTTGCGCCGTGTTCCCGAGGGCTTCACCGAATTCATGTGCCACCCCGGTTTCTGCCGCGACGAACTGAAGGCCGCCAACACGAGGCTGAAGGAAAGCCGCCAGCGCGAATTGGACGCGCTGCTGTCTCCGGGTGTACGCCGGGTGGTTGAAGAACGTGGCATCGTCCTCACCGGATTCAGCTAAACTAAAAGTGCTCTTCCCCACCAAAATGTCCACTCTGTTCGTGGTCGCCACGCCCATCGGAAATCTCGAAGACATGACCTACCGCGCGGTTCGGGTGCTGCGCGAAGTGGATTGGATCGCGTGCGAGGATACGCGCGAGTCGCGCAAGCTGCTGGATCACTTTGAAATCAAGACGCCTCTGGTGAGCTATCACGATTTCAATGAACTGGAACGGGCCAAGGAACTGGCGGACCGGCTGAAGGCGGGGGAATCCGGCGCGCTGGTTTCGGATGCGGGAATGCCGCTGGTTTCCGATCCGGGCTACCGTCTGGTGCGCGCGGCCATTGAGGCGGGCATCGATGTGCGGCCCATTCCTGGCGCGTCGGCGACTGTCACGGCGCTGGCTGCTTCGGGGCTACCCACGGATTCGTTTCAGTTTCTGGGATTTCTTCCGGCCAAATCGGGTCAAAGAGCGAACCTGCTGGAAACGCTGAAGGGCGAGAAGGCGACGCTGATTTTCTACGAGGCGCCGCACCGCATTTTAGACGCGCTGGCGGATATCGAGAGGGTGATGGGTCCACGCCCGGTGGTGGTGGCGCGCGAGATGACCAAGATCCACGAGGAATTTCTGCGGGGTACAGCGGGCCAGATTTGGGATCAGTTGCGCAGCCGCGATTCCATTCGGGGCGAAATTACGCTCCTGGTGGGCAAATCAAACCGACCCGCGCAGCCGACTGAGCCGATGGAGACGGCGATGGCTAACCAGATCGGCAGCGGCTTATCGCGCATGGATGCGATGAAGGCCATTGCGCGCGAGCGTGGAATTTCGAAGCGCGAGGTCTATAAGCACCTGGCCGTCCGGCCCGTCACGCGGACCAAGTAGTCAGGCCGCTTCGCCCTGTTGCTTCAGCTTTTCTGTTTGATAGAACGTGGTGAGCGCGTCCAGCAGCGCTTCGATCCGCCCTTGCATAAACAGGTCCAACTGGTGGATGGTCATGCCGATGCGGTGATCCGTCACGCGGTTTTGCGGAAAATTGTACGTGCGGACTTTCTCGCTGCGGTCGCCCGTTCCCACCATGGTCTTACGGTCGGCGCTGTTCTGGGCCTGCTGCTTCTCGATCTCGATTTCATAAAGCCGCGAACGGAGCACGCGCAAGGCCTTGGCCTTATTCTTGATCTGCGATTTCTCATCCTGGCAACTGACGATGAGCCCGGTGGGCAGGTGCGTTACCCGCACAGCTGAGTACGTGGTGTTCACCGACTGTCCGCCGGGACCCGACGAGCAGAACGTATCGATGCGGATGTCCTTGTCTTCGATTTTGACTTCCACTTCATCCGCTTCCGGCAACACCGCAACAGTAATGGCCGAGGTGTGAACGCGGCCCTGTGTTTCGGTTTCCGGCACACGCTGCACGCGGTGGACGCCGCTCTCGTACTTCATTTTGGAATAGACCCGGACGCCCGAGATAAGCGCCAGAACTTCCTTCAATCCTCCGACGGAGCTCTCGCTCGAGGAGGTCACTTCCACCTTCCAGCGCTGCGTTTCCGCGAACCGGCAATACATCCGGAAGATTTCGGCCGCGAAGAGAGATGCTTCGTCCCCACCGGTGCCGGCGCGGATCTCGAGCACCACGTCTTTCTCGTCGTTGGGGTCCTTCGGCAGCAGCAGCACCTTCAACTCTTCTTCGATCTGGACCACCAGAGGTTCCAGTCGAAGAACCTCATCCGCGGCCATGGTCCGCATCTCGGGGTCTTTATCCGCGGCCATGACGCGAGACTCTTCCAGCTCGCTCGAAGCCTTCTTCCATTCGCGATACTTGGAAACCACTTCGGTGAGAGCGCTGTGCGCCTTGGCCGCCTTGCGATACGCGTCGCTATCGTTGATCACGACGGGGTCGGCCAGTTGGGCGGTCAACTCCTCGAAGCGAGTTTCGATCTGGTCCAGTTTGTCTGAGAATTGCACTGCGTCTCTATTATGCGATGACGAGTTCGCCGCCCTGTTCGCGCTCCAGGTTCATGGCCTTTTCAATGGCATGAATGGCCACCTGGGCCTGCTCATCCGAAGGCGGCTTGGTGGTCACGCGTTGCAGCCATAACCCGGGCGCGGTAAGCCATGCCATAAAGGTGCCCTGTCGTTTGGCCGCGAAACGGATCAGCTCATAGCTGAGGCCCGTGATGACAGGCAGCAAAATAATGCGCGAAAGTATTTTGGCTGTAAACCCGTCAAACGGTATCACCATGTAGACCAGCATCGAGATCACCATCAGGACCAGCAGGAAACTGGTGCCGCACCGCGGATGCCACGTCTGGAATTTCTGCGCGTTCTCCACGGTAACTTCCTTGCCGGACTCAAAATTGAACACCACTTTGTGCTCAGCCCCGTGATACTCAAAGACCCGCCGGATGTCTTTCGTTCGCGAGATCAGAAACAGGAACGCGAGGAAAATAGCGATGCGAATCACCCCGTCCACCAAAGTCGACATCACGTGGCCATGCAGGGCCGGCACGCGATTGCCGATGGCGGTAGCGAGGAACAGCGGAACGAACTTGTAAAGGAAAAGAAAGAATGCCAGGGAGAAAATGAGGTTCACGGCGAGGACCGTATTGGAAACGGGTTTGCCCTTTTCGGCCGCCTCGCCATCGAGCGCCACATTCGACGAGAACTTCAGCGCGCGGATGCCCAGCGCCATGGCCTGACCCAGCGTGCCGAGGCCCCGCAGCACGGGCCACTTGAAGAGCGGGTACTTCTCGGACATGCGTTCAACCGGCATTTCTTCGGTAACGATTTCACCATTTGGTTTGCGCACGGCCACGCAATAACTGTGCGGCGCGCGCATCATCACGCCCTCCATCACGGCCTGGCCGCCGACGAGGGTCTCTTCCCCGCTTTCAAGAACGGGAAGCAGTTGTAAATGGGCGAACAGCCGCAAGGAGGTACGAATTGACACTTGGTGGACCTTTCTCTAGTATAGGCGGTACTTGTGCGTGGTTGGCACGTTAAGTGCTCTTAATCCAGCATGAAAGCAAAGGCCATTGATCGGAGCATCCCGATGGTCATCTTCATGACGGCCGTAATTTTGGCTGGTCTGGTGACCGCCGGGCGCGATGAGAAGGCAGCGGACGGTATCCGGCATTGGTTTGCCGGGGACGTGCATCCGTCAGCTGTTAATGGGAAATAACTCTCGATCGCTCGAAATTCCAGGCGGTGCGCACAATCTCGTCTAATTGAGCGAACCGAGGTTTCCAGCCGAGGACACGCTGGAGTTTGCCTGAATCGGCGACCAGTTCAGGCGGGTCACCGTCGCGGCGTGGACCGATCTCATAAGGCACTTTCTTCCCGGTTACCCTTTCCACAGACTCAATCATCTGCTTCACGGAGAAACCACTACCGGTTCCGGCGTTGAATTTCTCCGATGCGCCCCCGGCAAGCAAATGCTCCACCGCGAAGAGGTGAGCTTGCGCCAGGTCTGTTACGTGGATGTAATCGCGGATGCAGGTGCCGTCGGGCGTTGCGTAGTCGCCCCCAAACACCTTCACCGGCTCGCCGGTCTCGATGGCGCGGAACAGCAATGGAATCAGGTGGGTTTCGGGCTGGTGCTCCTCGCCGCGGCGGCCTTGCGGATCGGCTCCGGAAGCGTTGAAGTAGCGCAGGCAGACGCTCTTGAACTGATGGATGGGGTCGAACCAATCGAGTATCTTTTCCACCATCACTTTTGATTCGCCGTACACGTTGACCGGGGCGTAGGGGAACTCTTCGCGAATGGGCACGGATTGGGGCATTCCGTAGACGGCGGCAGTGGAAGAAAACACCAGCTTTCTGACGCCTGCCTGGAGCATGGCGGTGAACAGCGACAGCGAGGCGCAGGTGTTGTTTTGAAAGTAGAGTTCGGGGCGCTGCATGGATTCGCCGACGGAGATGAAGGCGGCGAAATGGATGACGGCGTCGACGGGTTTCTCGGCGAGCGCAGCTTTCACGGCCGCCGTATCGCTGAGGGTGATTTCGCGGAGCAGGCCGGGTGGAACGTTGTGGCGATAGCCGTGGGAAAGATCGTCGATGACGATGACTTCATAGCCGCGATCGAGCAGCTCGAGCACGGTGTGGCTGCCGATGTATCCGGCGCCTCCGGTGACGGCGATGCGCATGGATTGAGTTTAGCGGGTGACGCGTTTGTAGAGGATCGTGGTGCGGGTGCGGGCGAATTCCTGGTAGTGGGCGAGCCAGGAGCGCAGGTCCGGGTAGTTCTGCATGGCGAGCGCGGGATTGTAGAGGCTCAGGCCATCGGCGATGATATCCGGGTTGGAGCGTGTGAGTTCCTCACGAGCCTGTGCCGTGGAAGGCAGCGCGACAGGTGTGGACTGGCCGAGGTGACGGTCAGCCGGAACGCCGGTCAGGGCTTGGGAGTCGAGGTAGCGCGACGCGGCTTCGAGGTGCGTGTAGACGAAGATTTCGGGACGGTAGCCCCAAACGTAGAGGGTCTTTGAACCGGCGGGAATCAGGCGCGCGGCGGCTTGGGAGTCGGCGTCCATTGCCAGGTCCGGCCAGTAGGGTTGGAGACGTAGCGCGAGGATGGGGTAGCGTGGGCCGAACCGGACGAGTGGGATGAGCAGGAGCGCGAGGACGGCCCATCGCGGGCTGGGGCGCATTTGACAAAAGCCTCGGGCGGCCAAAAGCACAAGCACCGGGAGAAGCTGGAAGAAGTAACGCGGATAGAAGCGCATTCCCAGGGCGACGGCGGCAAACGAAAGGGCCCCCCACGCGAGCCAGCGCCAGCGCTCCTTTGTGCAGAATTGTGCACAAATAGCGGCCGCGCACAATGCACAATGGAAGCCGACCCAGTTCATGGTGCGGATGGCCGCGTTGGCTAAAGGATTGGAAATAGGGGAGTTGCCGGCGTAGATGGCGGGCCAGATCCAGACCTGATCGATATAGGCGGCCCACGCCCCGGTTGTGCGGAGCACAAGGGCGGCGAGAAGAAGCGGCGAAACGAACCCAATCGCCAGAGACGGGATGGCGGGCCAGGCGAACAGGACGCAGGCGGCCAGGACGAATACGCCTTTCACGTTGGTGAGGAAGGCCACTCCGGCGCATACCCCACTCCAGAAAGGCCGCTTCCGAAAAGCGAGGTATACGGCGGCAAGGTGCGGGAGCACCAGCAGCAGATCGGCCGCGAGGGGCAGAACGGCGGACGGTGTGTCGAACGTAAGCGCGAAGCCAAGGAGTCCGGCGGCCCAGAAGGCTTCCCGGCGTCCCCACGCGTCGCGGGCAAACAGCCACGCGACCACGCAACAGGCGAAACAGTAAAGCGCGCCGAAAAAACGAAGAACGAACCCAATCCTCGCACCCCAGAGCAGGTAAATCAGCGGAACCAGCGGCGGCTTATCGAACCAGATGCCCTTGTACAGCGCTTTGCCGAACAGCATTTGTCCGGCTGCGGCGAGCGGCAGGGTCTCTTCCGCCCACAGAACATGAGCATGGCAGAGATGCGCAGCGAGGAGCGCCATAAATAGAGTGGCAAAGAAGAGACGGGCTCTCAAGTTCTGTTTAGTATATTAGGCAAAGAAAAAGCGAAGATGGGGGACGCATTGGGCAATCTCGCCGAACAACTCGCTTTCCTGCGCCAGAAGGTGGCGGGGATCGACCAAAAGTACGCGGCGGCGCGGCCCCGTCTGGCCTATGAAGCGCCCCCCAGGCTGCCCGAGCATGCGGAACGGATTGAGACGGTTCTCTCCGGCGACGTGGTGGAGACGGCGTTTGGAAAACACTTTGAAACCGAAAAGCTGTACGAGCGGCATAAGAGGCATGGCAGCATTTCGATCGGCGATTTGAACGATCTGCCGGACGATCTGCTGGAAGCGATTTCGGACGGGACGATTGGACGGTCGCATCCCACGAAGTGGGCCTTCCTCGATACCGAGACCACCGGGTTGATGGGAGGCAGCGGGACGTATGCGTTTCTGGTGGGGATCGGGAGCATCGATGCGACCGGGTTTCGCGTGCGGCAGTTCTTCATGCGCGATTTTGGAGAAGAAAAGTCGCAACTCGCCCGGGTGAGTGAGTATCTGGCGCGGTTCGATGTGCTGGTGACTTATAACGGGAAGACCTTCGATAAACCGCTGCTGGAGACGCGCTACACCATGTCGCGCCTGCGGCATCCGTTTGCGCACATGGAGCATCTGGATTTGCTGGCCGGTTCGCGGCGGTTGTGGAAGCTGAGGCTGGAGAACTGTCGGCTTTCTTACCTGGAGCACCAGATATTGGGTGTGGAGCGGCATGGCGATCTGCCCGGCGACTTGATTCCGCATTACTACTTCGATTTCGTTCGGACGCAGCGGGCGCTGAGCCTGGTTCCGATTCTGCATCACAATGCGATGGACATTGTGACTTTGGCCTGCCTGATGGCGCTGGTGCCGCAGACGTTTCGCGATCCGGCTCGGGTGGAGGCGCGGCATGGCGCGGATTTGCTGGGGCTCGCCAAATGGCTGGTGGCGCAGCAGCGGGTGCCGGAAGCGACTCAATTGATGCGGCGGGCGGTGGAGATCGGGATGCCGGATCGTCTGCTATTTCCGGCGCTTTTTGAGATCGCGATGCTGGAGAAGAAACAGGGCAATGAGGCCGCGGCGGTGGCATTGTTCGCCGAACTGGTCACCTGCAAGAACGCGTGCCGCGTGCGCGCCTATGAGGAACTGGCAAAATATTATGAGCATCGCGAGAAGAATTGCGCCATGGCGCTGGAGATGACGCGCGGGGCGCTCTCTCATGAGGTGAGCGAAGGGCTGCTGGCGCGGGCGGCGCGGCTGGAGAAGAAAATGAATCACACGGGGAAGCTAGTTTGACGCCGACCATTGAGAAAACCACGGCACAGCGGGCGGTTGCGCCCATTCTCGCGGGCATCAGCGTCTGCCACTTATTGAATGACACGATTCAGTCTTTGATTCCGGCGATCTATCCGATTCTGAAGGCTTCGTTTCATTTGGCGTTTGGTCAGATTGGGTTGATTGGATTGGCGTACAACACGACGGCGTCACTCTTACAGCCGCTGGTGGGGCATTACACGGACAGGCATCCGAAACCCTATTCTCTGCCGATTGGCATGGGTTTCTCTTTGCTGGGACTACTGCTTTTGTCGGTAGCTTCCAGTTACAGCGCACTGGTGGTGGCGGCGATGCTGGTGGGCGTGGGTTCGTCGGTGTTTCATCCGGAATCCTCCAGGGTGGCGCGGCTGGCTTCCGGGGGCCAGCATGGGCTCGCGCAGTCGGTATTTCAGGTTGGCGGGAATGTAGGGTCTTCGCTGGGGCCGCTGCTGGCGGCCTATATCGTGCTGCCGAGGGGACAAGGGAGCATCAGCTGGTTTTCCATTCTGGCGCTGGTGGCGATTTGTCTTCTGACCTGGGTGGGGGGATGGTACCGGCGGACGATCGCGGGGAAGCCGGTGCATGCCGCGTCTTCCGCGGAGCGCAAACTGCCGTTCACGTCGAGACGCGTAGCGATCTCCATCGCGATTCTGGGCATTCTGGTCTTCTCGAAGTACTTCTATCTGGCCAGTTTGACAAACTACTACACGTTCTATCTGATGGGTAAGTTTCATCTGTCCGTGAAGGACGCGCAGATCCACCTCTTTCTGTTTCTGGGCGCGGTTGCGGTGGGAACGATCGTGGGGGGGCCGGTGGGCGACCGGATTGGCCGGAAGGCGGTAATCTGGGGGTCGATTCTGGGAGTGCTTCCGTTTACCTTGATCCTGCCGCATGCGAACTTATTCTGGACGGGTGTTTTGACGGTGGTGATCGGGCTGATTCTGGCTTCGGCGTTTTCCGCGATTCTGGTTTATGGACAGGAGTTGGTACCGGGACGGGTGGGGTTGATCTCCGGATTGTTCTTCGGGTTTGCGTTTGGCATGGGCGGGTTGGGCGCGGCGGTGCTGGGGAAACTGGCCGATATGACGAGCCTGGGGTTTGTTTATCAAGTTTGCGCGTTCCTGCCGGCGATTGGGCTGCTGACCGTGTTCTTGCCGGAAGTGGAGCGCCCGCGCTGGCGTAAGGTGAAGTAGATGATTTCGCGTCGCGATTGGCTTTGGATGATGGCTGGGGCCCCGCTATTGGGATCCACGGCGGGCGGCCAGAAGGCTTTGTTCGAGGAGATTACGCCGGCGCAATCCGGGATCAAGTGGGTTCACGACAACGCCATGTCGCCCGCCCGGTATCTGCCGGAGACGCTGGGACCGGGCTGCGCGTTCCTCGATTTCGACAACGACGGGTGGATGGATATCTTTCTGGTGAACAGCGGGCCGTCGGATTTTTTCAAACCAAAGACCCCGCTGAAGAACGCGCTGTATAAGAACAACAGGAACGGCACCTTTACCGACGTCACCGATGCGGCCGGGGTGGGCGGCGGCCCGGAAACATTTGGGATGGGCGTAGCGGTGGGTGACTATGACAACGACGGATGGCCGGATATCTTTGTCACTTCCTACGGAAAGTGCATTCTTTACAAGAACAATAAGAACGGTACGTTTACCGATGTAACGAAGGAAGCCGGGCTGGAGACGCCGGGTTGGACCACCAGCGCGGTCTGGTTCGATTACGACAACGACGGGAAGCTGGATTTGTTTCTTTGTAGTTTTGTGGACTACGGAAAGACGGAACATCTGGCGTGTGGCGACAACAAACTGGGGCGTAAGTATTACTGTATTCCCCGCGTATTCCGGCCCACTTCGAGCTTTCTTTATCACAACAACGGCGACGGGACCTTTACGCAAACGCAGATGGGAACAGATATCGAGCGGGCGCTGGGTAAGGGGCTGGGCGTGGTAGCAACGGATATCAATAACGATGGGTTGATGGATCTTTTTGTCGCCAATGATACGGTGCAGAATTTTCTGTTTATCAATCGCGGCAAAGACAAGAAGACGGGTAAGTGGGTGTGGGAAGAGAGCGCTCTCGGTTCTGAAGTCGGTTACAGCGAGAACGGACAGGCGCGGTCCGGCATGGGCGTGGATGCGGCCGATGTGTTCAATTCGGGCTATGAAGATCTATTTGTGGCGAACGTGGACCAGGAAATGTTCTCGCTCTATCGCAATATGAAGACCGAGAGATTCAAGGACGTGGCGCGGCAGAACGGCGTGGCGCAATCGACGCGTCTTCTAAGTGGCTGGGGGTTGAAGTTCTTCGATTACGACAATGACGGGAATACGGACCTTATTTTGGCCAACGGCCATCCAGACGACATGATTGAGGATTATTCGGCGCAGGTGAAGTATAAGGAGCCCGTTTTACTGTTTCATCAGGAAGGCGGCAAGTTAGTGGATGTGAGTAACCAGGCGGGGCCGGCATTTAGTAAGTCGTATCCGGCTCGCGGGCTAGCTGCGGGAGACTTCAACAACGATGGGTTGATTGATGTTTTGATTGCGACGAATGGCGGGGCTCCGGTACTGCTGCAGAATAAGTGCGATGTGGGGAACCATTGGGTGGGACTGAAGCTGGAGGGCGCGACGTGCAATCGGGATGCGATTGGGGCGCGAATCCGATGGTCGGCGGGCGGGGTGGTTCGGTCCACCATGAAGAATAGCGGCGGGAGTTATCTCTCTTCGCACGATCCCAGGGTGGTTTTGGGTGCGGGGAAAGCGGAGAAGATCGACTGGGTGGAGATTACCTGGCCGAAGCCGAGCGGTAAGGTGCAGAGGGTGGAGAAACCGGCGATGGATCAGTATTTTGAGGTGAAGGAGTCGTAGTCATTAGTTCAGCCGAAAAACCGGCTGATCGAACCATTCGCGCGACTTTCTCCGCCTCGGAGCGGCCGCTCGGTATACTCTTGAACAGGAGGGTCAATCAATTGCCCACCCAAGTTCTGAAATCGCTGTCCGCGTTTACGCTTCTTGGCTGTGCCATATTGTCCGGCGCGGCTCCTTCAACGGGCGCCAACTCGCCCGTAACCACCAAAGACCTGGTTTTGAATATCGCGGCGCTCGACGCGAAAGGGCAGCCTGTCACGGACCTGACCAGCGCCGACTTTCAGATCTTCGACGAGGGGAAGCTTCAGCCGATCGCTTCCTTCAAGGCGAACGCCGCGGAGCCATCCGCGCCCGCGACTTTGATTCTGCTCGATCTGCTGAATTCGGCGCCGGGGCACCGCGAATTCCTTGCCACCCTGATTGACCAAACCCTGGCGCCGCTCGGCGCGAACGATTCCATCTATCTCTATATTCTGGCGAACGATGGCAGCCTGATTCATGTGCATGCGCTTCCGCCGACTCCGGCGAGCGATGGCCTGTGGACGCGACGCATTCACGCGCTGATGGATCAGGCCATGGAGAAAGTAGCCAGTCTCAGGCCGCGCGAAGACAAGGATGGAGGTGTTCGCACGGCGACTACCTTCCGGACGCTGGATGAGTTGGGAAACCGGCTGTCCAAGATCGAGGGTCCCAAGAGCCTGATCTGGATCTCGGGTGGATCGCCGACCTGGGTCCGTTACCCCTACGGGTGTCAGGATATTTCGTTCCCGCAAGGCTCGGGAAGCTTCTAAGTAAGTCGCCCGCAAAACGGAGTGCGCGGGCCGCTTTACTTGAATGCAATGAGGGTGCCCGACGCACCCTTTGCGGGCTATCTAGCGGGGAAATGCACGAGCGACTACACGAAATTCCGGCAGGGCCAGACCCTGGATTATACGCCGTTCCTGCGACACTTCAGCAATGCGCTGGAACAGAGCGACACGGTTCTGAACAGCGTGGACGTGACTCGTGACGGCACCCTGCCGCCTGCCGACCCTGGAACAGCGAATGACACGTTGATCAAGTTGACCAGCCTTACGGGTGGACGGCTCTACACGGGCGGCGAAGTTGCGAGGGCGGTCGGCGAATCGCTGCAGGGCAACCACGCGCGGTATCAACTGGCTTATGCTGCGCCGAGCGGTGATGGGAAGTATCACAAGCTCCGTGTAGTGTGCATGCGAAAGGGCGTGCGCGTGGAGACGCAGCGCGGGTATTTCGCGGCGGTTGCTCCTTAACGGGCCCTTTTTAATGGTCGCGGTTCAGCACTACGACGGTGCTGGCGTAGTCGCCTTTGAGGTTCAAATCCAGGCCGTTGTGCATGAGATATGCGCCGGTATGTTGTTCCGTACGATCACCGAGATAGGTGACCGTATAGGTGGCCCGCGAATCTAAACCTTCCAGATAGATGGTGGGGGCGGGCAAATCATACTCCTGGGAATGGCGGAAGGCGAATAAGACGGCTTGCTTGCCATCCTGGGCGACATATTCATTCGCAGTTACATCGCCGTCGCGCGGCGACATCAGCCGGTAGAGATTGCCGGTTTGGACGGTGGGGCGAATCTGCTTATCCAGCGCGACCATGCTTTTCGCCACTGTGAAATCGGCGTCGGCCCACTTATTCAGATTGGCGCCAATGCCGAGCGCGCCCTGCATGGCGACCAGGAAGCGATATTGCAGGGGCGTGGAGCGGCCGTTCATGTTGGGAACGTCCGTCACCCAGGAGGACATAATCTTCGGCGCATAGGCGTAGCTGAAGCCTTCCTGAATGCGAAGACGGTCGAAGGCCTCGGTGTTATCGGAAGTCCAGACCTCGTCCACATATTTGAGAACGCCCAAGTCGATTCGTGCGCCGCCGCCGGAACAGGATTCGATTTCGAGCTTGGGATGTTTGGCGCGAAGCTTTTGCAGAATGTCGTAGTAGTTCCGAACATACTCCACCCAGACTTTCTTCTGATCGTCGGGAGTGCCGGGCATTTTGAGGCCAACGACAGGGGACGCCGAATCCCACCCCGGTTCGCTGAAACTGCGGTTCATATCCCACTTGAAATATTTGATGTTGTAAGTGGTGGCGAGGCGGTCGAGGGCGTCGAGGATGAAGTCGCGGACGTCGGGCAAGGCTAAGTTGAGGACAAGCTGATTGCGCAGCTCACTGCGGGGCCGATTCGGAAAATTGAGCACCCAATCCGGATGCGCGCGGTAGAGGTCGCTATCGGGATTCACCATTTCGGGTTCTACCCAGAGACCGAAATCCATGCCGAGCCGGTTGACTTCGCCGATGAGCGGCTGCAGGTCGTTGGGGAACTTGGCCTTGTTGACGAACCAATCGCCCAGACCGGCGTGATCGTTGTTGCGTTTGCCGAACCAGCCATCGTCCATGACGAACAGCTCGACGCCCAGGGAAGCGGCCTTCGCGGCGAGGGCTTTTTGGCCGGGCTCGTCGACATGAAAGGTTGTGGCTTCCCAGGAGTTGTAAAGGACGGGACGCAGGCGTGATTTCACGCCACCGGGCAGAATCTCCTCCCGTTCCAGGCGATGCAGCATACGGGATGCTTCGCCGAAGCCCTGACCGGAGTAGCCCCCGTAGAAGGCGGGGGTTTCGAGAGACATGCCGGGCAGAAGCGTATAGGCGAAATCGAAGGTGTTGAAGCCGCCGGTGACGCGCACCTGGTTATAGGGGGTCTGCTCGATCGAGAGGCGCCAGTTGCCGGACCATGCGAGAGCTCCGAACCACACGCGTCCGGTTTCTTCGGTGGCGTGGCTGTCGTCAATCATGAACCAGGGGTTGGCGTTGTGGCTGGTGTTGCCACGGCGGCTTTCGAGGACCTTAGCGCCGGGATGGACCGGTTCGCGTGAGATCTGGTCCTCCGCGGCCCAGCGTCCCGACACATAAGTCAAACGGTAGTTATCGCCTGGGGGCATGTACCAGACGCCGGATTGCGCGGATTCCACGTTGATGTTCTGCTTGCCTGCATTGCGGATGACGGAATGCTTCTCGATGATGCCCAGTTCCGGCCAGATGCGATAGAGGAGATCGACGGCGACACCGTCCTTGTCTTCCAATCCGATTTTGGCGGCGGTGGGCGTGATGTTCATGGCGCGGACTTTGAGCACGACGTCGCGATCGCCATCCGCCCGCGTGATTTTGACGGCGGGTTCATAGTAGCGCGCGCCGCCCCAACCGGGGAATTCTTCGCGCGTGCGGGTCTGGGAGGGGTCGAAGGAAGAACGGTCTGGAGTGGAGTGGGCTTCCCCAAAGTCGATCGTGCCGGGCACGGGAGCGCCCCAGTAGAGGGTTTGTAGTTCATGGCGTTCGTTCACGCCCAGGACCATGGTGGAACTGGCGGTCTGGAAGGTGATCAGGTGGCGTTCCGCCTGATATGTAATCTGGGCGGAGACGCTGACGGCGAAGGCGGCGAGGAGGATGACAAGGCGCATGTGAATAGGTCTGCTGAAAAGTCTATCGCGCGGGAACCCGGCAATCAGGCAAGCGGGTGCGCAGGCAGGGACGATGTAAGCTCGTCCGCATGGCTTTTTGGCGAGTTTTCGCACTGGCGTGCGTCCTTGCGGGCAGCGGCCCGGCACAGAACGGCTTCTATTTGCATGACGGCGACCGCGTGGTGTTTTATGGCGACAGCATCACGGACCAGCGGCTTTATACGACCTTTGTCGAGACGTATGCGGTGACTCGATTTCCCGGCGAGCACTTCACTTTCGTGCATTCGGGGTGGGGCGGCGACTCCGGGCTAGTTTTCGCCATTGATCAGTAAAGCAACGCTTTCGGAAGCATCCTGAGTGGAACTGCTCCAGATGGCCGAAGATCCCCACACGGAAGAAAACGCCGTGGTGGCGCTGCTGCCCCAGACGGCCGAAGATCCCCAAACCGCACTGCTGCTGCCCACCCAAACCGAGGATCCCCATACCGCCGACGTCCCCCACACGGCGCTCGTTCCCCACACCGCGGTAGTGCCCGATACGGTGTTCGTGACGGTGACCAGTTTGGTGGCGGCGTTGTAAACCGCCGTCGGCGAAAGTGCGCTCCCGGATGCGACGTCGGTGCTGTTCAGCGCGGCCCACACGTCGAGATAACCGGCTCCGATGGTAAAGATGTCGTACTGGCTGGTATAAGAAATGCCTGTGGTGGGATCGATCGCAACGCTGCTGGCCGGGAATGTCTTGGTGGCAGTCTTCATCAGGCGGGCTTTTACCTGATCCGGGGTCAGGGTAGGACTCTGCTGCAGCAGGAGAGCCGCTGCCCCGCTCACCATCGGCGCCGCCATACTGGTTCCGCTCAATGACAAATAATTGGAGGAGTTCAGCGAGCTCCCGAAGACCTGGTAGTAGGAGGTAGGAACCAGATTGGCGGCGTTGGACGCACCCAGCACAAAGCTCGCGGGTGACAGCAGAGAGATCACCCGATTCCCGGGGGCCACCAGGTCAGGCTTGATGATGTGGTCCACCTGGGTGGGTCCCTTGGAACTGTAACTGGCGATGAGGTCATCGGTGCGAACCAGGGTGCGCATATCTTTCATGGCGCCTACGGTGATCGCGAAAGGATCGTTTCCGGGAGCCATGATGGTTCCGTAACCGCTGGTGCCCATCGAGTTGTCGCGTCCGTCGTTACCCGCCGCCACAACCACCACAATGCCGGCTTGCCACGCCTCCTCTACGGCCAGGCAGAGCGGGTCAAGCCTGTAGCTTTCGTAGACCGGCCGGCCCAGAGAAAGGTTCAGAACCCGGATATTGTATTTCGATTTGAGTGCGATCGCCTCTTGAATACCCTTTATTACAGTGCTGTCGGTCCCGTTGCCATTGTGATCGAGAACCTTCAGGTTGATCACATTGGCATTCGGCGCGATCCCGATGAACGAACGTGTATAGGCTGACCCCACGGAGGCGTATCCATTTCCCGCCAGGATGCCGGCGACGTGGGTCCCGTGCCCGTGACCATCCACCGCGGACGAATCCGCTGTGAAGTTCTGGCTGTAAACGACGCGCGAATTCAGCGATGACAGGCCTAAAATGAGCGGGGAGTTCAAATCGTATGTTCCGAGCGAGATAGTCTGGGCCAGGGCGACGCCGCTGTCAACCAGCGCAATACCGATTCCAGTTCCGTCAAAACCATAGGATCGGGCAATATTTGCGCTCACGGCCGGATTGGCGTAATCCAGGAGCGATTTCACGGCTCGATCGGGAGTCACATACACGACGTCCGGCTCACTGGCTAAATCCGCCAGCGCGTCGGCTGAAATAGAGTAGTGGGCGGCTTTCGCTACCGAAAGGTCGTCCTTGAATACTCCGCCGTGGTTCATCACCAGTTGGTGGTGACGCGCGGTGGGGGCTTGGGCGAACTGCACGATCACGTCGATTTGCGCGGCTCCGGACACGCCTTGCAGGTCTTTGGATATCTTCGGATTCTGCCCGAAGGCCATGCCGGCGGCCAAGGCAAGAACCGCCAGCGAATAATAACGTTGGATTTTCAAATTGGGTCTCTTTGCTATGAACTTCATTCTGTTGGACATGATGGTGATCGGTGGGATGTTGCGACACCTGTATGAGGGGGACCCAAAAACGGTATCAATGCCATGCAATTGGTACTTGAGTCCCGTGCGACGATGTAAACTCGACTTCATGGCTTTTTGGCGAGTTTTCGCACTGGCGGGCGTCCTTGCGGGCAGCGGCCCGGCACAGAACGGCTTCTATTTGCATGACGGCGACCGCGTGGTGTTTTATGGCGACAGCATCACGGACCAGCGGCTTTATACGACCTTTGTCGAGACGTATGCGGTGACTCGATTTCCCGGCGAGCACTTCACTTTCGTGCATTCGGGGTGGGGCGGCGACCGGGTGACGGGTGGCGGCGGCGGCCCGGTTGACCTACGCCTGGAGCGTGACGTGTTCGCGTACCGTCCAACGGTGATGACCATCATGCTGGGAATGAACGATGCCAGCTACAGGGCGTTCGATCAGGGGCTTTACGACACCTACATCAACGGCTACCAGCACATCGTGAGCTCAGTGAAGAAGGAGGAGCCGGGAATCCGGATCACGGCGATTCTGCCTTCGCCGTATGACGACGTGACGCAGACTCCTACCTTCGAAGGCGGATATAACGCGGTTCTGGAGCGGTATGCGGAGGGCGTGAAGACTCTGGCGGCGACCGACCATATCGATACGGCGGATATGAACGGGCCGGTGGTGGAAGACTTGAAGAAGGCGTTTGCGATGGACCCCGCCGGCGCTAAGAAACTGATTCCCGATCGCGTTCATCCTGGTCCGGCGGGGCACATGCTGATGGCGGAAGCGCTGTTGAAAGCCTGGCGCGCGCCGGCGATGGTGAGCGATGTCGAGATCGATGTAGCGGCGGGCAAGGTGCGAAAATCCGCCAACGCGAGTGTTGGGGATCTGGATGGCGCGAGTTGGACGGAAACCGAGAAAGCTTTGCCGATGCCGATCGATTGGAGAGACGCTTCGACGCAACTGGCCATGAAGGCGTCCGATTTCGTTGACGCGCTTGACGAAGAGATTCTGACCGTAAAGGGTTTGAAGCGGGGCAAGTGGACTCTGACGATCGACGGCAAGGAAGCCGGCTCCTTCGAGAGCGAGGAACTGGCGCACGGAATCAACCTGGTGAAGTTTGAAACGCCGATGATGGATCAGGCGCGCGCGGTTGCCGCGCTCACGAAGAAGCATACGGACCTGCATAATACGCGCTGGCGCAATATTCAGGTTCCACTGGCGCGAGATCCTCTGCCGGATCGTGAGTCGGCGATGGCGCTGCTGGACCGGATGGAAGCGGAGATCGTACACGAGCAGCACGAAGCTGCTCAGCCGGTGGCGCATAAGTTTGTACTGGTGAGTGAATAAATGAATCGGGAATATCACAAGTGGTGGAGTCCCTCGCTGGGGCGGGATATGGAATTGATGATCTATGGGCACGGCGGATTTCCGCTGATCACGTTCCCCTCATCGCGCGGGAGGTTTTTCGATTACGAGAACAACGGGCTGATTGGCGCGGTGAACTGGCAGTATGAACAAGGGCATCTGCAAGCTTTCTGCATTGACAGCGTGGATGGGGAAAGCTGGTATAACCGGAGCGCGCATCCGCGCGACCGCGTGCGACGGCACATGCAATATGAGGCGTACGTGCTGAATGAGGTTGTGCCCTTGATCCGCCAGAAGAATCAAAATCCGCGCCTGGGTTTGACGGGGTGCAGTTTCGGCGGGTACTTCTCGCTAAATTTCGCATTGAAGTATCCGTGGGTGTTCAGCGATTGCGTGAGCATGAGCGGCTCTTTCGACATCCGACAGTTCCTGGGCGGCTACTATGACGAGAACTGTTACTTCAATAACCCGCCGGACTATTTACCGAACCTGAGCGACCATAACATTCTGGAGCGTCTCCGGCAAAATAGCAGACTGGTGCTGGCGACGTCCGAGTGGGACCCGTGCCTGGATGCGAACTGGCGGATGGCGCGCATCATGGGCCCGAAGGATATTCCGCACTGGATGGATGTCTGGGGGCCGGGCGTGAAGCATGACTGGCCGGACTGGCGCGAGATGACGAAGAAATATTTTGGATAGCTGCTTTAGACAGGAAAGCTCATGAAGAAAATCGGAATCATCTACGGAATGGAGACCACGTTTCCGCCGGCGCTGGTGGATCGCATCAACTCCTGGCAGATTGATGGCGTGGTTGCGGAGCATATCAAGATCGGCGGAGTGAGGATGGCCGAGCCATCCGGCTACCGCGTGATCATCGACCGGATCTCGCACGATATCCCGTTCTACCGGGCGTATTTGAAGAACACGGTTCTGAACGGAACCATTGTGATCAACAATCCTTTCTGGTGGGGCGCGGACGATAAGTTCTTTAACTACGCGCTGGCTTCCAAGATCGGCGTCGCTGTGCCGCGGACGGTGGTTCTGCCGCATCATAAGCATCCGCCGGGGACCACGGATCTTTCGATGCGCAATTTGATCTATCCGCTGAACTGGGAAGAAGTGATGGAGTACATCGGCTTCCCGGCTTTCCTGAAGCCTTACAGCGGCGGCGGATGGAAAAGCGTGTACAAGGTACACAGCCCGGAGGAGTTGTTTACGGCTTATGACGATTCGGGCGACCTCTGCATGACGCTGCAACAGGGCATTGAATTTACGGAATACTTCCGTTGTTACGTGGTGGGGCAGAAGGCCGTACACATCATGCAATACGATCCGCGCCGGCCACACGCGCACCGTTATGTGCTGGACGGGCCGCCGGTGGACCCGCGATTGCTCCAGCGAGTTCACGACGATGCGCTCACTTTATGCCGCGCGCTCGGTTACGATCTAAATACGGTGGAGTTTGCGGTGCAGGACGGAATCCCGTATGCGATCGACTTCCTGAATCCGGCTCCGGATGCGGATTTCAACTCGGTGGGGCCAGTGAACTTCGAGTGGATTGTGAATGAAGTGGGCAAGCTGGCGGTAGAGAAGGCGTTGAGCGATGAAGACCCGGCGCGGGAAATGCGCTGGGCATCATTCCTAAGGGGGTAAAACAGATGCGGCCCAGCTTCACGATTGGGATCGAGGAAGAGTACCAGACGATTGATCCGGAAACGCGGGATCTGCGGTCGCACCTGTCTTCGGAAATTCTGGAGCAGGGGAAGCTGCTGCTGCAGGAGCGCGTGAAGGCGGAGATGCATCAATCGGTGGTGGAAGTGGGCACCGGCATCTGCAAGGACATTCAGAGCGCGCGGGAAGATGTTACCGAGCTGCGGCGCGGCATCATTCAACTGGCCAAGAAGAATGGGTTGAGTCTGGCCGCGGCTGGAACTCATCCGTTCGCCGATTGGCGCAATCAGGAGATTTATCCGGATGAGCGCTATTTGACGATCGTGCAGGATTTGAAAATTGTGGCGCGCGCGAATTTGATTTTCGGATTGCACGTACACGTGGGGGTGGAAGACCGCGAGACGGCGATTCAGATTATGAACGCGGCGCGTTACTTTGTGCCGCACATGCTGGCGCTTTCCACTAATTCGCCTTTCTGGATGGGCATGGATACGGGGCTGAAGTCGTACCGGTGCAAGGTGTTCGACAAGTTTCCGCGGACCAATATCCCCGACTATTTCCCGAGTTGGGGCGAGTACGACAGCTTCGTGAAACTGCTGGTGCGGACCAACTGCATCGATAACGCGAAGAAGATCTGGTGGGACATCCGGCCGCATCCGAACTTTCCCACGCTGGAGTTCCGCTGTTGCGATGTTCCGATGCGCGTGGATGAGACCATCGCGCTGGCCGCCTTGATTCAGGCGACGGTGGCGAAGCTTTACAAGCTCTATTCGGCGAACCAGGGATTCCGGCTGTACCGGCGGCTGCTGATCATGGAGAACAAATGGCGCGCGGTGCGATACGGACTCGACGGGCTGCTGATCGATTTTGGCAAAGGCGTTGAGGTTCCGGTCCGGGTGCTGATGGAGGAGTATCTGGAGTTCATCGACGATGTGGTGGATGAGCTGGGTTCGCGGAAGGAAATCGATTACATCCGCACGATCCTGAGGAATGGAAGTGGGGCTGACCGCCAAATCCGGGTCTTTCAAGAAACCGGAGATTTGAAGCGCGTGGTGGACTACATTATTTCCGAAACGGAGGCCGGCGTATTTGCGCCTGCTGCAACAGCAGCCTGACCACGAATGAAACAGGATCTCTTGAAAATGCCTTTTGATCACGAATTGAGCCAGGGCGCGCATAATGCGGTCCACGTCTGCCTGCGCGTGCAGCCCAGCGAGAAAGTGACGGTGATTACCGATTGCGCCTGCGAAGAGATTGCGGCTGCGCTGGTGAAGGAACTGGATGAGTTGGGGTCGGCGTTCAATGCTTTCACTCTGGAGGAATATGCGGAGCGGCCTTTGGACACGATGCCGCAGTTGATTCTGGACGACATGGAAACCAGTCAGGTGAGCATATTCGCGGTGCAGGCGCAGCATGGGGAATTGAAGACGCGCATGCAGATGACGGACGTGGTGAACCGCCGCAAGATCCGCCATGCGCACATGGTGAATATTACGAAAGAGATCATGCTGGACGGGATGCGCGCGGATTACAACGAAGTGGACCGCATCAGCACGGTGATCTGGCAGAAGGCAGGAGCGGCGCGAAGGGTGCGGTGTACCACGGAGGCGGGCACCGATATTGTGGCCGATATGAATCCGGATTACCGGTGGGTGAAGACCAGCGGGATCATCTCGCCGCTGAAGTGGGGCAATCTGCCGGGAGGCGAAACGTTCACGACGCCAGGTGAGGTGAACGGAACGTTTGTAATCGATGGCGTGGTGGGGGATTACCTGTGCGCGAAGTATGGGAATCTGCGCGATGAGCCGCTCACTGTGCGCGTGGAAAAGAACCGGCTGGTGGAGGCTTGCAGCAACAACAAAGAACTGGAAAGGGAGTTCTGGGAGTACACGCACACCGATGAGAACAGCAACCGGGTGGGCGAATTCGCGATTGGTACGAATATCCGGCTGCACGATGTGATCGGCAACATTCTGCAGGACGAGAAGATTCCCGGCGTCCATATGGCTTTTGGAAATCCTTACGGATTTCACACCGGCGCGGACTGGTATTCGTCAACGCATATTGACGTAGTGGGGCGCCACTTCAACATCTGGCTGGACGATCACAAGATCATGGAACACGGCAACTTCGTTTTCAACGGCGCATGATTCCGGAATACCGGCGCGAATTCAACGCGCGCTTCACGCCGGAGAAGTACACGCGCTTTCTCCGCGAGATTGATGAGCGGAGCGGCGCGCACGTGAAGTTTCGCTGTAGCGAGACGCCCTGCTTCTTTCCCCAGGAGTTATTGCAGCGGATGGCTGTTGCCGGGCAGGAGCTGGTGTGGCAACTGGTTTCGAATCCCGCGTATCTTGCGGCCGCGGATCAGGTGATTCCCGCGGCGTTTCGCGTTCCCGGCGTGGATGCGCGGCCGTTGTTCGTGCAGGCGGATTTCGGAATCGTGCGCGGTGAGGACGGGGAATGGATGCCCAAGCTGGTGGAAATCCAGGGCTTTCCTTCGCTTTATGGGTTCCAGTTGACGCTGGCGAATGCGTATCGCGACGTGTATGGCTTGGATGTTGGCCTGAGTACGATGCTGAGCGGTTTGACTCAATCGGAATACTACCGGCTGTTTCAGCGAGCGGTGGTTGGCGGGCATGATCCGCTGAACGTGGTGCTGCTGGAAATCGATCCGCTGGAACAGAAGACACTGCCGGATTTTCTGGTGACGGAGCGCATCTGCGGAATCAAGACGGTGGATATCCGCAGCGTTACGCGCGAAGGGCGGCGGCTTTTTTACCGTGAAGGCGGCCGCACGGTTCCCATCAAACGGATTTACAACCGGGCGATCGCGGATGAATTGATCCGGCGGGATGTGCAGTTGGCGTTCGACTGGCGGGACGATCTGGATGTTGAGTGGGCCGGGCATCCCAACTGGTTCTTTCGAATCAGCAAGTTTTCGTTGCCGTGGTTGAAGCATGAGACGGTTCCTCAGACGTGGTTTTTGAACGATGTCAAGGAGCTGCCGCTGGCACCTGAGCGTTTGGTTTTGAAGCCATTATTTTCGTTTGCGGGTTTGGGTGTGACCATCGGTCCAACGGCGGAGGAGATCGCGGCCGTACCGGATTCGGAACGATCAAGCTATATCTTGCAGGAGCGCATGGATTTCGCGGCTACGATTCATACGCCGCCAGGCGATGCGAAGGCGGAAGTGCGCGTGATGTATTTGGGTTTAGGGGATGATCTACGGCCGGTGAATACGATCATTCGCACGGGGCGCGGCAAGATGATGGGGGTCGATCAGAATCGGGATTTGGATTGGGTGGGGGCGTCGGCAGGTTTTCACCCTGTGGTCTAAGGAGGCACAACGAAAGAAGCATCGCTCGACAGGGTACCTCCGGCGTCACCACTCGGAGACGCGAAGAAGATCTTCGTCCGGTGAATACGATCATCCGTGGGGAAAGGGGCAAGATGATTGGCGTGGATGAGAATCGGGATTTGGATTGGGGGGCTTCGTCGGGTTTTCACCCCGCGCTATTCGTTCCCCTGCGCGGACAGTCTTGCGCTGGGCGTACTATCGGCCTTCAGGTCGCCCAATGCGAATTGTATGCCGGCGAGGAAGTGCGCAAGCAGCGGTGCGTTCCAAAAGACGGGCGCGCCGTGCCCCAGGGAACTGTAGAACACGCGCCCTTTTCCATAGGCCCGAATCCACGTCAGGGGGAAATCCTTGTCCCCTGTGCGAACGGGCAGGATGTGATGCCCGGGAAAGAAGCCGGTCTTCTCCACATCGACGCTGAGCAGCACGTGGAGATGGTCGCGCAGGGCTGGCTCCTGAAGTTGGAAGGCTTGGTCGGCGATCTGGAATTCGTCGCCGTGGAACACCGCGTTGAGCGGGCTGGCCGGGTCGTCCACCTTCACCGTCATGTTCTCTCCGTCCCAGGGATGGCCACCATTTTCGGTGCCGCCGAGCATCTGGCCGAACGGGGGCCACTGGTCGTACTTCGGATACTGCACGAAGGTCGCAATGGCATCGTGAATCCCCACGAATCCCTTGCCGCTCGCGACGAAGGCGAGCAGCGACTTTCTTAGCTCCGCGTCTTCGAATAACACGCCTACGGTATTCAGAAAGCAGATGGCATCAAACTGCTTAATGCGGGCTGGCCGGAACATCTCGACGTCGTCGCTGAACACAGCTTCATATGCGCCCGTGCGTTTGCCCATTTGTTCAATGGCGTAGTTAGCGGCCGGAATGGTTTCGTGGGAACTGCCGCGCCACGGATGGCCATCGCGCATTTCCAGGTTAGTCACCAGCATGCGTCGAGGCTTCCTGGGCGCGGCCGGCGCTCCGACGGGAATGGCTTTGTCCACTTTCTGCTTCTGCTCGGGAGGCAGGCTCTCTCCATGGAGGAGCGTGAAGGCGAGCGCACCCGCTAACAAGAGATTGCTTCGCATGGTTGAGTGGTTTCCCGAAATTGGGAGCGACTTGGAGCTAAACCGGCAGATCCCGCTTGGCTTCCGCCGCCTTCGCCGCATCTTCCAGTTTCGTCTCAGCGGCCTTCACAACCGCCTTTGACGGACTAATGAGGATGTGAGCGTTTCGTCCTTCAAGCCGGGGCGTGCCTTCCACGTTGCCGTAGGTGGACAAATCCTCGGCAAAGCGGGTCAACAACCTTTTCCCGATATCCGTATGGGCGATTTCGCGGCCGCGGAACTGCACGACGGCTTTCACGCGGTTGCCTTCCTGCAGGAAACGGATCGCGTGGTTCTTCTTAAAATCGTAGTCGTGGTCGTCCGTATTGGGGCGGAATTTCAGTTCCTTTACCTGGACAACGTGCTGTTTTTTCTTGGCTTCGTGCTGTTTCTTTTTCAGCTCGTACTGATAGTGGCCGTAATCGATGGCTTTGGCTACGGGCGGAACAGCGGTTGGGGAAACCACAACCAGGTCGAGGCCCAGTTCCTGGGCTTTGCGAAGGGCGGCCGCAGTAGGCATCACTTCTGCGGTTCCATCCGGGAAGACTGCCCGGACCTCGCGTGCCCGGATCGATTCGTTCACATTTTCACGTCGGTTTTGACGGCGAGGGGGGAAATTTCTTCCAGGAATCATGTATAGATAAGCGTTTGTTTAAACAATACTCTGGTTTCAGTGTACAGGTGCGGGGATCGGGTGTCCAGTTTCGAAATTTCTTGCAGAGGAAGACGTGACAGAAAATACTGAGAGATTTCCCGGAGTGGCGGCACAGACAAGTAGGGGCGTAGTGTGTCCTGGCGGATTTTCGCCGGACCCTCCCAGCTACCCTCTTCCTAAATTATTAAAACTAAAGGACTTCTCCTGATGAAGAAACTTGCACTGTTTCTGCTGGCGGCACACGCCTGGGGACAGACTACGATTAATGGCGATCGCACTGTGCTGGGACAGTTCGATTTGAGCGGCTCGACGGCCTTTTTTCCTCCGGCTGTGACGAATGATCCTTCCGGAACCTGCAGCGGCCAGGTGGGAAAGGCGAACGTGGTTTTATCACTCGCGTCCGGGACGATGTTTTCGTGTTTAGGCGGCACGTGGCATGTGAGCAGCGGTATCACGGGCGCGAATGGAGTCACGCCGACGATGATGGGCGCCTGGAACTCCAGCCAGGCCTACACTCCGCTGAACGTGGTGACCTATCAGGGCGGATCCTGGTGGGCTGTCGCGTCGAACAACAATGTAACACCGGGGAGTAACGGATCCATCTGGGTACAAGTGGCGGCGGCCGGGGCGACGGGCGCCCAGGGTCCGAGTGGGCCAACCGGGTCATCCGGCCCTACTGGGCCTGCCGGGGCGACTGG
>PLFE01000226.1:2183-3815 GCA_003136675.1 Bryobacterales bacterium | reverse complement strand
ACTCGTACGCCTTGGGCGACCCTCTTAATCTCTACGACCCCACCGGGCTCTCCCCCGAGGTCGTTGGCAGTGGATGCGACCCCGACGACGAGGACGGCTGGGTGTGCTACACGATTTACGACGACGATGGGTCTGGTGGCCCGGGCGAGGGCAGGGGCGGGAGGGGCGGAGGCGGCGGTTTCATTTGGGTGCTGCCCAAGGTGCCGGGCGGAAATAACTACGCCGCCGCACAAATGCAGGCACTAACGGACGGACTGAATAACGCCCTCATTCACACGGATAGCGACAAGTGTGCGCAACTCTACGCTGGAGGTGACGAGGACCCCTCTCAGACAGTTGCCAGCGTGCTTGAGAACACGCTGTACAGGCTGCTGCAACTTCCGGCCGCCGTTGGGGCTCAGACGGTCGATCAAACCGACGTTCAGATCAACACGGCGGGNNTATTGGAAGGATTCGAGTAGTGGATTTGAGTATGCGATGAATCGGTATTATTCGGCGGGGTATGGGCGGTTTTTGACGGTGGATCCGTTTGGGGGCAGCGCGCGGGTGTCGGACCCAACGCCAACGGCACCCTTACTGTTTGGATGCCGAACCCCGCCGGTGTCCCGACGCAGTTTACGTTTGACAACACGGCGACGTTCCAGGGATTCATACTGCTCCATGAACTGGGTCATCAAATGGGGGTTTTTGGCCAAGATACCGATGGCGCGACGAACGGAGCGAACTCGCAGGCTGTGTTGGATAACTGTTTTAGCGAGGACGCGCAGGGGGTCTTACATTAATGGCGCCCACAGTCTTTGTCTCTGGCCGCGTTTTGATTCTCGCAACTCTGGCCGGCGCGGTCACAAGCTTCGGCTCCGGCCGGCCCATCCAAGCCAAGGTGGAGCTCGCGACGGTTACGCCCTTCGACATAGGCGATCCCGATTTGGCTGGTTTCAAACTGAAGCTTGACGTGCGGCTGACGAACCGGTCTGGTCAGCCTCTCCGCGCGAAAGCCATAAATCCGCTGGGGGTTTTGGGGACAGAGCCCCCAAGTAGAAACACGTTGTTCCGCAGTCGGTGAGTTTCCGATGACCCTCACATGTGCACGGTTAGCATCCGAATAATGGAGCCCGAATGAAGATCACTGTACTGACTGTATTCTTGCTGGTCGCGCCGACAATTGCTTTTGGCGATTCATCATTCAGGGGCACGGTGACGGACTCGTCGGAGACCCCAATATCCGCCGCTATGGTTGTAATCCATTGGGACTCGGCTGGAAGCACGGTGGGTCTTACAACGAATGTCGGGATCAAGGATAACCTTGTCATCCGGACCAAGGGGGACGGCACCTTTCAGGTCGATCTGCCTCCGGGCTTCTACGACGTATTCGTCGCAGCGATGGCTTTCAGCCCGACTTGCCGCAGAATTCGCGTAAAGGGGGGTGAGGGCCTGGAGGTTACTCTGCGCATGAATGCGGACCCACTTTACGCGGCGGAGATGGGAAGCAGGATCGAGACAATGCCGTCCAAACAGTAAGTCTCGGCGGGGCGGCGGAATGACGAAGGGAACCGGCGGGTGGAGAGGTGGAATTCCTCGGGGTCGGATGATATTTATGTCTATGGGCCGAGCGGGAAGCTGCTGACGGTGGTG
>PLFE01000226.1:0-2175 GCA_003136675.1 Bryobacterales bacterium | reverse complement strand
AGCGGGCAGCAGACGAGTCCGGGAGATGATTTCGCTACTTATTGGAAGGATTCGAGTACGGGGTTTGAGTATGCGATGAACCGGTATTATCCGGCGGGGTATGGGCGGTTTTTGACGGTGGACCAGTTTGGGGGAAGCGCGCGGGTTCGAAGCCCCCTGAGCTTAAACCGGTACCTGTACTCTGGGGGCGATCCTGTCAATCGACGTGATCCGAGCGGGCTGGATGATTTCAATGATTTTGGCGGTATTTGCCTGGGCGCGAACATGTCGTACGCCTGCGGCATCGATGGAAATAACGTGGCGACGGATGGTCTCGGTGGCACCACGGGCGGCTCCGGAGATGAAACCGGCGGTGGTGCGGGCTGCTCTGTGGGGGCGGGCTTCGATGAATCTTCGCCGGGTCCGTTCTCGACGCCTGGTTGCGATTCGACAGGCTCGGGGAGCGGGGACAGCCAGCCGCAGTGCTCGATTAGCCTTCAAGACCGGCCCGTGGCGCATACTGGGGGGGCTTTCATCCATACCTACCTTGATGTGAGCGAAGTCTCCGCGACTGGCGTTTTGGAAATTAACGACGTGCTAGAAGGCGGCGCGCAGTATCCTCATAACTTCCTTAAGTATCCGTTCGCGCCTTGGGGCAACCTGGTTGGTCACGCGGAGCCCGTGCCGCCCCCCGGTACCCCAATTGCGCCGAACACGTACTTCTTGGGGGCCACGAACCCCTACAGCGACCCCACGATTGGTTCCGAGGTCGGCGGCGCCGATGTTTGCGGCGAGGTTCAAAGGCTGATGGATGCCATCGTAGATTACAGTAACACCGCAGGTGTACCGTGCTCCCTTTGGCCAAGGGGGAGTAGTAGGAACAGCAACAGCTTCACCTACACTCTGCTTTATGACATTGGGTTGACCGCCCTGTTTGGCCAGTCCGTCTCGTCTGCTCCGGGCTGGGGTATGCTCGTGCCGGGGCTCAACTAATGGGTCGCGCGGCGCGCCTCATTTTGGCTGCAACGCTGGCTTTGCTTGGGTTCACCGAACGAGGGTCGGCCTGGCAGTCGGCCCGGTGTGCCTTTTGCTTCTACCCGGCGTACTTCCAGCCGTCTAACCCGCCCCACCTCTGGGTGTTCCCGCCCGACGGGCCTAAAGCACCCGTCGCCCTGCCTGACGGGTTGCCTCGAGACCTTCGGGGTGTTGAATTTAGTGACGACGGCGAGGCCCTTTACCTCCAGACAATCAATTCCCTTGACCGCGCGGCTGGTATCTACAAGGTCCAGTTTCGGCCGCCCCGTCAGGGCCTGGTGCCTGGGTCAGTTGGGGTCGGCGAGTTGTGGTGCCTGGCGGTTTCCCGGGCCACAGGGGTTATAACGCTGTCGGGCATGTCCTGGGCGCTCAATCGGTCTGGGGTGTTCCGAATTGACCCACGCACCGCGACCAGCCGGGCTGCGCCGTCCGGCTCGCCTTCCGCTTGTGGCGGGAGTGGAGGCGTCATGTCCCCGGACGGCGGACGAGCCGTAGTCCCGGACGGAGGGCAGTTCGGCCTGGAGGTAATGAAAACTGGCGCGATTCGCTTAATTAAGGGAGCGGGCACGGGCGCACAAAGCAGCTGGTCGCCAGACAGCCGCTGGATCGCGGTCGTCCTCGACGGGAGTGCAACTCTGGTTGACGCCAGCGACGTTACCCGGCGCCGGCGTCTGGGCTCAACCGGCCACGGCCCCCTCATATGGTCCCCGGACTCAAAGTATCTTCTGCTGAGGAAGTCGGGGTTTTCGTGCGGATTTGGGAACGAGGGCGAGAGCTTGGAGGTCGTTGACGTGGAAACCGGGAAAAGGCGAGAGATCAAAAGTTCTCACTGTGGTATCTCGGCCGGAACGTTGGGATGGCTTGATCGCAGCTTAGCCCAATGAACACGATGGGGAACACGCCGTGACCGTGAATAGTGAGTTTAGGAGCGTGGTGACCCCGGACGAACCTTCGATAGTTCGATGGCTGAGGCCGCTATCTGGATGCGCGGCTCTGCTGGGTGATCCATGCGCAGGAAGCCAGCGGGCTGACTGGTTTACACGGGAACTGTTGTCGACACTTTAGGATAGTTATCAGCGGGTGATCACGGTGACGCACAGCGGCAACGCGACGCAGACTTATCACTACACTTATGACACCGGGACTAATGGGTATGGCCGG
>PLFE01000070.1 GCA_003136675.1 Bryobacterales bacterium | reverse complement strand
AGGACTTCGATGGCCAAATGTGAAGGCTTAGAATGACGTAATCCCCATGCGTATTTTGAACTTCGCCGCCGTTGGCCTTTTACTGGCTGTTTCTTCATCGTTCGGACAGTCGACCAAATCCGAAGTCATCGAACAGAAGCGCACCGAAGAGAAAGACGCCGATAAAGACAAAGACAAGAAAGCAGAAGAGGGGATGAAGTACCGTTCCATCGGCCCCTTCCGCGGCGGCCGCTCCCTGACCGCCTCAGGCGTGCCTGGCGATCCCAACGTCTATTACTTCGGCTCAACCGGCGGCGGTGTCTGGAAATCCACCGACGGCGCCACGACCTGGAAATCGGTCTTCGATAAAGAGAAAACCTCTTCCATCGGCAGCCTCGCCGTCGCGGTTTCCGACCCCAACGTCATCTACGCCGGCACCGGTGAGGCGTGCATCCGCGGCAATCTCGCGCAGGGCGATGGCGTATATAAATCGGTGGACGCGGGCAAGAACTGGAAGAACGTCGGCCTGCATGATTCGCGAGCCATCGGGAAGATCATCATTCACCCGCGCAATCCGGACATTGTCTTTGTAGCGGCGCTCGGGCATCCTTACGGTCCCAACACCGAGCGCGGCGTTTTCCGCACGCTCGATGGCGGCAAGACCTGGCAGAAGGTTCTGTTCGTGGATGAGAACACGGGCGCGGTTGACGTGGCGTTCGACCCCAACAATCCGCACCTTCTATTCGCGGCCATGTGGCAGGTGCGGCGATTGCCGTGGACGCTGAACAGCGGCGGATCGGGCAGCGGAATTTATCATTCCTCGGATGGCGGGGACACATGGAAGGAGGTGGAAGACGATGGACTGCCCGCCGGACCGTGGGGCAAAATCGGCATCGCGGTCGCGGCCAACTCGAGCCGAGTCTATGCGCTGATTGAAGCGAAAGAAGGCGGACTCTACCGCTCGGATGACGGCGGCGATACGTGGCAACTGATCAATCCGGACGACCGGTTCACACAGCGCGCCTGGTATTACATGCACATCGTGGCGGACCCCAAAGATCCCAACACCGTGTACATCCTGAATGTGGATTTTCACCGCTCCACTGATGGCGGCCACACGTTCAACAAGATCAAGGTGCCGCATGGCGATAACCACGGGCTTTGGATCGATCCCCTGAATACCAAGCGCATGATCCAGAGCGACGATGGCGGCGCAACTGTGAGTCTGGATGGCGGCGACCATTGGACGCAGGAGAACAACCAGCCAACAGCGCAGTTCTATCACGTGATCGCCGATAACCGGTTTCCTTACTATCTATACGGCGCGCAGCAGGATAACTCGTCGGTGGGGATCGCGAGCCGTGGATCGGAGGGCAATATCGACCGGCAGGATTGGTATCCGGTGGGTGGAGGCGAAGCGGGTTATATCGCGCCCGATCCGCGCGATCCCCTGATCATTTACGCGGGCGATTATCAAGGCAACATCACGCGGTACGACAAGCACACGGGGCAGCTTCGCAATATTACCGTGCATCCGGTTCTGAGCGACGGAAAAGGCGCTTCGGACTTGGATCATCGCTTCCAGTGGACTGCACCGCTGCTGATCTCGCCGAACGATCCGGATACGGTGTACCACGCCGGGGAACGCATCTTCAAAACCAGTGACGGCGGCAGTCATTGGGAAGCGATCAGTCCGGATCTGACGCGGAATGACAAGACCAAGCAGCAGCCTTCGGGCGGCGAGATCACGACGGACGACACCGGAACCGAATACTACGACACGGTGTTTGCGGTTGCGGAATCGCCTCTCGAAAAAGGACTGATCTGGGCCGGCACCGACGATGGGCTGATTCACATCACGCGCGATGGCGGCAAGAACTGGACCAACATCACGCCGAAAGATTTCCCAGAGTGGAGCAAGATCAGCCAGATCGATGCATCGCCGCATGACGCGGGAACGGCGTGGGTTGCGGTGGACCGCCACGCCAACGACGACATGAAGCCGTACATTTACGCGACCACGGATTACGGCAAGACGTGGAAGACGCTGATGGTGGGAATTCCGGAAGGTTCGTTCGTGCGCGCGGTGCGCGAAGATCCTAAGCGGCGCGGCCTGCTGTTCGCCGGCACCGAAACCGGCGTCTTTGTTTCCAAGGATGCGGGCGTGACCTGGGCTTCTCTGCAACTCAATCTGCCCACCGTCCCCGTGCATGATTTGGTGATAAAAGACAACGACCTGCTGCTGGCAACGCACGGCCGGGCGTTCTGGATTCTGGATGACATCTCGCCGCTGCGGCAATCGAATGAACAGATCACGAAGGCGGATTTCTGGCTCTATCAACCTGCTCCGGCTCTGCGTCTGCATGAACCAGCCGGCGAGGAATCGGCCATATCCGGGGAGAATCCGCCAGACGGGGTGATTCTCTATGCGTATGTGAAAGCCAAACCGAAGGACGCCAAGCTGGAAATTCTGGATGGCGGCGGCAAAGTGGTACGAACGTATCTGAGCAGCGCGGCCAAGGATACCGATGAGCAACTCGACCCGGAAGACGAGAAGCCCAAAAAGGAGATCGCGTTGAAGGCTGGGTTGAACCGGCTCACCTGGGATTTGCGCTACGAGGAAGCCCCGCGCGTGCAGAACTACTGGCTGTATGAATACCAAGCGGGATCGGCGGGTCCGCTGGCGCTGCCCGGGACTTATCAGGTCCGCCTCACTGTGGATGGCAAGTCGCTGACGGTTCCGCTTGAGGTGAAAATGGACCCGCGCGTGAAAGTGCCGCGCGAAGATCTGGAAAAGCAATTTACGATGCTCATGAACATTCGCGAGCAACTGACGCGGGTTTACGAAACGGCCAATGAGGTGATCGATTTACGGGCGCAGCTTACCGACATCAAAAAACGCGTGGACCCGGTGAAGGCCAAAGCTCTGCTGGTGGAGACACAAGCGCTCGACGAGAAACTGGGCGCATTGCAAGACAAGCTGATCAACCTGAAAGTGCGGGCGAACGAAGATTCCCTCAAGTTCCCGCTGGGCGTGGACGGCGATCTGGCCGACCTCGCGATCATCACGGGCGGCGATGCGGATGCGGCGCCGACAGCCGCCGCGGTAGATCGCTTTGCAAAAGTGAAAGAGATAGTGGATGGGTATCAAACGCGCTGGAACAATCTGGTGGCGAACGATCTTCCCAAGGTACAGAAAATAGCCGATCAGCAGAATGTTCACGTGCTGATTTTGAAACCGCCGCCAGCGAACTAGAGGAATTCGGTCTTCACGGATAAGCTCGCGATCCTGGCGAGTCCGGAATCGCAGGTGAGTAAGGTCGCGTTCAGCGCCTCCGCCAATGCCAGGTATGCCGCATCATAGGCGGTGAGCGCGTTGCGGAGCTGCCATATGCGATCCACGAGAACCGCGTGCGCGTGACGCGAGATCGAAAGGCCCTGGAAATCCTCAAAGGCCCGCTGCAACAGCGGCTTGGTCAACTCGGCCCTGCGCTGATAGCGGCCCAGGACCTGAATGATCTCAATATCCAGAAGCTGCGGCGCATGCAGAGACTTACCGGAGTCAAAAACACGCTCGCGAATGTACGAATTGGTGACGCTGGGAAGGATCAAATGCACGATCACCGAGGCGTCGACCACAATCACCTGTTGTCGCGCTCCGCCCGGATCACTTCAGTAGGGTCTTCCTGCAATTGCACGGGTTCGCGACTCGCGAGACGAGTTCTCATCTCTTCCATAGTGGGGAGCTCCGACATTTTCTCCACCTCTTTCAACAAATAATCCGACAGCGAAAGCCCTTCCAGAGCTGCACGCGACTTCAATTTACGGTGCAAGGAGTCGGGAACGTGACGAAGTTGAATCATCGGCATGTTTCTAGCATACCTTGCATGTGCCAAACATGTCAACTCGCCTCAGAGCATGCGAGCGTTCAAATCGCCGTAGCGTCCTCACTGGTTACCGCCGCCAGCTTCCCAATCGAGTCCTTCAACTCCCCGATCTTGGCGGTCATGGGATTCAATGGACTGCAAGCAAAAACTCGATCCGCTGATCCAGCGTCATGTGCTTTGGTGGAGAACGAGGAGTGGCTGGGAGGCAGGGATTCGAACCCCGATACGCAGCTCCAGAGGCTGCAGTCTTACCGTTAGACGACCTCCCAATGGGAGCTTTTACTTTAGCAAATCGGCGCGCACCTGCGCTCGGGGCGCGGCAGACGCCAGCACTGCGGGCTTTTGGGGGAGTTGGGCGATCTGGACCCCCACTTCTGCCTGGTTTCGTCGGATCATGGAGATCCGCGAACCGCAGTAGCCCGGAGCACCTTGCGCGATCAGCCGATCAATCCGCTCAAGCTCCGCCGTCGCGCGGATACGGTCCCCCGTGTCGGCGTAAAGCTTCGCAAGCTCGATGCGGAAAAGGAAGTTGCGCGGGTAGATTTCCGTCATCTTCGTCAAAATTGGGATGCCATCGCCGCTGCGATGTTCGCGCCTGTAGAGGACCGCAAGCAGAATTTGCGCGTCCAGCCTGGCCGAGTCGCCTCGCGCGGCGGTGAGTTCCACCTTCTTCAGGCCTTCCACCCGGTCGCCACTCACGCCCGCTGCGCGCGCGACCATTCGGGCCAACAAGGGCAGCGTGCCCACCAGATACTGGTGGGTGCCGGGAATCAGGCGCGCATCGTAGTTGTTGGGGTCCAGTTTGATCACCTGTTCGTGAAGCTTGCGGCTCTCATCGGCGGCCCGCAACCCGGCCAGCCACGCATGCTTCGCCAGCAGCTCGTAGTTGGCGCGCAGGCCATAGGTGATGCCGAGTTCGTAGAGCGCCACGGCATCGCGCGGGTTCGTTTTCAACCGCGCATCCGCGATCTTTTGCGCGTTCCCTATGGCGCTTTGCAGCTCCGCGTCCTGCTCCGCCGGAAACACTACTTTCGGGGCGTGCAGGACGGCGTCGTTGCTCTTCACCAAATCACTGCCCATGAGACCGCAATCGAATAAGCCGGAATAAAAAATGGCCTGCGCCAGATAGTTCCAACCTTCCATGGATTGCGGATGCGCGACGGTGAAATCGCGGAATTGCTTGATGGCCAGATCGTAATCGAGGTTGTAGAAATGGTTGAAAGCCTCCGCGCTCGGGTCGGGATGGCGATTCGCCGGGTTCATGTCGTTCTGTCCGAATGCCAGGGAGCTCATTGCCACCAAGGTTGCTACTACAATTGCGATCCCTTTCATTCTCTCGTTAGATGCACGACATACGCCAAAGTTCACCCCGTCGGGGTCATTTCACACAGGCAAACCAATACTGCGCATCAGTTCCAGCGCGTTGCTGCGCGTCACCACGCCGGGCCGCATCTGATAATCAAAATGAATCTTCCCGTCCGCTACGGTGTCTTCGAAATGGACATTTGCGGACTGGCTGAGCTCTTCGCCGATGGCGGAAAGCGCCAGGTCGTGAGTCGTTGCCAGACCCATCGATCCGCGCTCAACCAACCCCCGCAGAATCGCTTCTGCGCCGATCCTGCGGTCGTGCGAGTTGGTTCCGGCGAGTAGTTCATCGAGCAGGAACAGGCCTGGCGGCGAGAGTTCCAGGATCTGCCGGATTCGCAGGATTTCGGCATAAAACCGCGAAACGCCGCCATCGAGCGAATCCGAAGTCCGGATGGATGCGCCAATATTCAGCGGGCAAAGCCGCATCGATGCGGCGCGGACAGGTGCCCCTGCCAGAGCAAGAACGGCGTTGGTTCCGATGGTGCGCAACAACGTGCTTTTGCCGGACATGTTGGAACCGCTCACAATCAGCAACCGCCGGGCGAGAGAAAGTGTCACGTCATTTGCCACGCAATCCGGCAGCAAAGGGTGGCGCATCGCATGACACTCGATGGAGGACTCACCCACGGAGACTTGCGGAAAGACATGATCGGGTTGTTCGTAGTGCAGGCACGCCAGCGAACTCAGCGCTTCGAACTCGGCCACGGCGTCAAGCCATCGTTTCACGTCAAGTCCGTATCGCTGCCGCCACAACTCGGCACGGAAGCTGACCTGTGTGGTCCATAACACCAGCGGTCCGAAGACGCGCACCAGCCAGTTATCGCGGGATTCCAGCAATTCGACGAGCCGCGTGATTTGGGCTACCGCTTCAGAAGCCGCGGCCGGCGTGGTGAGCGCCTGATGCAACTGGGCGAGTCGCGGGGCCGTAAACGTTTCGCGCTCGATGCGCGCCAGCACGTCGCGGAGCAACGCCAGATTTCGCCCCGGCTCCTCGGCGGAATGGGCAATCTGATTGACCACGTTGCGCCAGCGGAAGAAAATGGCGCCTTCAATGAGTCCCACGATGATCATCGCCATGCGCGGACGGTAGTCCAGAAACTCTGAATAGGTCCACGCGGCGAGGGCGGCGAGACCCATGGCTGAAAATGCCGCCGCGACGTAACGGATGGTGGTCGGGATCGGGATGGCGTCGGCCGAGGCCCAGCTTTCGAGAGCTTCCGGACGCCCGCCGGAGCCAAAGTCCTCCCCCAAAACGGCAAGATCTTCGCGAAGATCAAGCTGGGGGGCCAGATCCTTTATAGCCTCATGACGCTGCCGGATCGCTTCCGGTGAGGCCGGCGCGAGCAGCCACGAGGCGAGCAGATTTTCCCCCGCCCGCGTCCGGCAGACGGAAAGAAACTGGAACAGCGAGTGCCGGCCGAACAGGTCGAGGTCCAGGGCATACGGATGCGCCGGATCGAGAAAACGATCGCCTGTTTCGCCCGCTTCGTTACGGCGGGAGCGGGTGCGATTGAGAGCACGTTCGTAATATGTAACGGCTCGCGTTCGCGTTTTGACACGCCGGTCAAAGCGGTCTCCCGCGACAAACAGTGCCACCAGGATGGCGAGAGCGGTCAAGCCCCAGAGCGCCAGATTTCCCCCGTGCGCCACGGCGAACCAGATCACGGCTATGGCTCCCACGACAAACCAAAGACGGATCGTGCCGATTTGATCCAGTTTCCGCTGTTGTTGCGAAACGGCGATCTGCCGGTCGCCCAACCTGCGCTCGTATTCTTCTGCTCGTTCCGCCACGCGTTTCAGATTAGCCTATGCACCCGAATCAACTCATGAAGCATCCGATGTAGACTAGACACCTGAAGAAGCCAGTATGCCGCAAATACGTCCCGTTTTACTGACCATCGATGACGACCCCCAGGTGCTTCGGGCCGTGGAACGCGATCTACGGCAGAATCAGTTCCTCAGCAGCAACTTTCGGATCATGCGCGCTTCCTCCGGCGAGGCGGCGCTGGATTTATTGCCGAAATTCGAGGCGCGCGGTGAATCCGTGGCCATGTTCCTGGTGGATTACCGCATGCCGCACATGGACGGCATGGAATTCCTGAAGAAAGCGATTCTGGAAGAGCCGGACGCTCGGCGCGTTCTGCTGACCGCTTACGCCGATACCGACGCCGCCATCAAAGCCATCAACGAGGTAAAGCTGGACTATTACCTGATGAAGCCGTGGGACCCGCCGGAGGATAAGCTCTATCCGGTGCTCGAAGACCTTCTGAAGACGTGGCTGGCGTTCTGGCGTCCGCCCTATCGCGGTCTGCGCGTGATCGGCACCCGGTATTCGCCGAAATCCTATGAACTGCGCGACTTCCTGGCGCGCAACCGTGTGCAGTATAAGTGGATTGATGCGGACGGCGCCGATCATGATGAAGACGCGAAGAAGTTTCTGGCGTCACTGGGCGACAAGCTTCGTTCCCTGCCCCTGGCCGTATTCGAGGACGGCGAAGAAATCTCAGAACCCACCCCCACACAGGTCGCGGAGAAGCTGAACCTCAGCAGCACCGCTGCGAAGTTGGAACACTACGATCTGATGATTGTGGGAGGCGGTCCGGCGGGTTTAGCCTCGGCCGTTTACGGAGCTTCGGAAGGCCTGCACACCGTCGTGATCGAACGCGAAGCGCCCGGCGGCCAGGCCGGTTCCAGTTCCAGGATCGAGAACTATCTGGGATTCCCGGGAGGCGTGAGCGGCAAAGAGTTAGCTGCGCGAGCCGTGACCCAGGCCAAGAAATTCGAAGCCGAAATCCTTTCTCCTCTGGAGGCGACCAGCCTGCGCGTCCAGACTCCTTATAAGATTGTGACGTTCACCAATGGCACGGAAATCTCGTGTGGAGCCCTGATCATTGCGTCGGGATTGCAGTGGCGCAAGCTGGATTTGCCGGGCCTGGACCGTTTGCAGGGCGCAGGCGTCTACTACGGCGGCGGGCTCACCGAAGCGTCTACCTGCAAGAACGAGGACGTGTTCATTGTGGGCGGCGCCAATTCCGCGGGGCAGGCCGCCATGCATTTCTCGGGCTACGCGCGTCAGGTCGTCATGCTGGTGCGCGGCAAGTCGCTGGCCGCCACCATGTCTCAATACCTCATCGACCAGATCGCGAAGACCGAAAAGATCCGCGTGGAGACATGCTCCGAGGTAACGGAGGCGCACGGCGCGGAGCATCTGGAAGAGCTTTCGATAATGTGCCACACCACGGGGAATGTGGACCGGGTTCCGGCCGCGGCGCTCTTTATCTTCATCGGCGCGGCGCCCGAAACCTCTTGGCTGGGCGACGCCGTGGCGCGCGATGAACGCGGATTTATTCTCACCGGATCGCAGATTCCCAAAGACCTGCTTCAGAAGAACTTCGATCGGCCGCCGGCGCTGCTGGAATCGAGCGTTCCCGGCATTTACGCCGTGGGCGACGTGCGGCAAGGTTCCATGAAGCGCGTGGCTTCGAGTGTGGGCGAAGGCTCTATAGCAGTTCAGTTTGTGCACCAATATCTAAGTAAGAGTTAGTTTTATGAGCGAAGCACAAGAGCATCCGTCAATTGAAGATCTAAGATCCATCCCTGTCTTTGCGGACCTTGCCGAGGAACAACTTCAATGGCTCCAATCGCACTTCAGTAACGAGGTGTTTCCGGATGGCGATGTGATCGTGACGGCCGGCACTGTCGCTACTTCTATGGTGGCGATCTTCCAGGGCGAAATGCAGGCGGTGATCCGGACTTTAGGCAGCGAGACGATCTACCAGGCGCCGGCCGGCATGGTCACGGGCAAGCTGCCTTTCTCCCGAATGAAAGTCTTCCCGAATGTGGTGAGGGCCTTCGGACTCGTTCGCGTAGGACGGTTGGAAGAAGTGCATTTCCCGGAGATGCTGCAGTTGATCCCCCAACTGGGGGAGCGGCTGGTGGGGCTGCTCTCGGACCGAATTCGCGAAACCGCGGTGAGGGATCAGAATCAGGAGAAGCTGGCCGCGCTCGGAAAGATCTCCGCTGGTCTCGCGCATGAACTCAACAACCCCGCGGCGGCCGCCAGCCGCGCTTCAAAAAACCTCCGCGACGCGCTCCGGAATCTCGCCGACACCAATCGCATCATCTGCGGCTGCCCCATGACCAAAGAACAGCGTGTGCAACTGGTCGATTTCGAGATCCACGCGCTGGAGCGGATGGACGCATCACCGGCGCTCGATACATTGGCGCAAAGCGATCGCGAGCAGGAAATGACGGACTGGCTGGAGGGCCGCGGGATTCTCGAGGGCTGGGAAATGAGCCCCGTTTTGGTTGAAAACGGCGTCGAGTTAGCGCAGTTGGAAGCCATGCTCGCGCTTTCCGATGAGCGGGCGATCGGCAGCCTGGTGCGGCATCTCACGGCGACGTTGAACGTGGAACGCCTGCTTCGCGAAATCGACAAAAGCACCGATCGCATTTCGGAAATGATTCGCGCTGTCAAAGAGTATTCCTACATGGACCAGGTGAGCTTCCAGGAAGTCGATCTGCACCGGGGCATCAAGAACACGCTGACCACGCTGAACTATTTCCTGAAGCACGGCATCCAGGTCACGAAGGTTTTTGACCCTTCCATGCCGCGCATCATGGCCAACGGCGGCGAGCTCAATCAGGTCTGGACCAATTTGATTCAGAATTCCGTTCAAGCGATGAATGGGAAAGGCGAACTGAAGATCCGGACCGTTCGCGAACCATCCCTCGCGCTGGTGGAAATCGAGGATAATGGGCCCGGAATACCAACGGAAATCCAGTCCCGCGTGTTTGAGCCTTTCTTCACGACGAAGTCCATGGGAGAAGGAACCGGACTCGGGCTCGATGTTGTGTATCGCATCATCCGGCGCCATCACGGGATCATCCAGTTGACTTCAAAACCCGGCGAAACGATCTTCCGGATCAGGCTGCCGTATGTTCAAAAGCAAGAAGAAGGAGAGGAGCAACCAGATGAAGCAGTGCACGCACACTGATCAGATTCGCGACGTTCATCCGCATACCAAGGGGTGCGAGGAATGCCTCAAAATGGGCGATACCTGGGTGCATCTGCGGATGTGCCTGAGTTGCGGGCATGTGGGTTGCTGCGACTCTTCAAAGAACACGCACGCGACGAAGCACTTTCATAGTTCGCATCATCCGATCATGCGTTCCATCCAGCCGGGAGAAAGCTGGGCCTGGTGTTATGTGGATGAGATCGTTTTGGAATAATACAACTCAAGGACATAAAGTACATGCCAGTTAGAACAGCAGAAGCAGAGTGGAAGGGCGGGGTCGTGGATGGATCCGGCCGCATTAAGTTAGGGAGCGGCGCTTTCGATGGGCCCTATAGCTTCAAGGCCCGGTTTGAAGATGGGTCCGGCACGAATCCGGAGGAACTGATGGGAGCGTCTCACGCCGGTTGCTTCACCATGGCGCTCTCGGGGGCGCTTGGCCGGGCCGGCTACAAGCCCGAACACATCCATACGACAGCGAAGGTACATCTGGAGAAGGTGCCCGATGGGTTTGCGATTCCCAAGATAGATTTGGACACCGAGGCGAAGGTCGCTGGGATCACTCCCGAGGCGTTTCAGGAGATTGCGCACCAGGCGAAGGCCGGATGCCCGGTCTCGAAGGCGCTTGCCGGCGTGGAGATTACGCTGAACGCTAAGCTGGTCTAAGCCTCGCCTGTTGGCACCCTTGCTGCGGCATAATGAAGTTGCAGCCATGAACCTGACTTCCCAGCTCGGCGAGATGCAAGTCGACAACGCGGCGCTGGTGGAGGTGTGCCGCCGTTACAGTGTCAAAGAACTCTCGCTCTTCGGGTCGGCCGTCCGAGGCGAGATGCGTCTCGAGAGAGCGACATCGACATGATGGTGGAGTTCGAGCCGGGAGTACGCGTCGGTTTGATCAAATTCGAATCGCTTGCCGAGGAATTGGAAGCTCTCGCCGGGCGCAGGGTCGACTTGGTTACAAGACGCGGTCTGAAGTCTTGGGTGCGCCCCGCAGTTCTAGAAGATGCCCGGGTCATCTATGCGGCATGAGCCGTCTTTCCTGAAAGATATTCTCGCGACATGCGGAAAAATCGAGGCGATTGAGGAATGAATCTTCCGACGTTCTCGCGTAAGTCCGTGACTCAGTAACTTGCCGCCATGGCTTGCGACCTAATTCAGTTCGCATTTTCCACGTTCACTGACCGGTTCCGGGACATTTACACGCATACTGCTCTCATTTCGCAACTTAAGCCGTTAGATTCCGGTATTACAACCTGACGTTTCAGGCTATAATTTCGAGAATTAGCTCCGCTGGCAGCTACACAGCGACTAAGACGAGGAGCGCATCGATGAAGCAAAAGACTTACACATTGGGCAGGCCGAAATGGGGAAACCCGGTGCATGGTGTTTTCGTGCTTTGCGCGATGACGGCCACTGCCCTATCTGCGCAGACCTTCGACACCGTGCTTACATTCAACGGAACCGACGGTACATTTCCGGTTGCGGGATTAGTGCAGGGAACCAATGGAGCGTTCTACGGGACGACGTCGCAGGGTGGGGCACATAGCCATGGGACCGTGTTCAGTATGACGCCCACCGGAACGCTGACCACTTTGTATAGCTTTTGTTCCCAGGGCTCCTTTCCCACATGCACGGACGGCGACGAGCCTTACGCCGGGCTGCTGCTGGCTACCAATGGGGCTTTTTATGGCACGACTTATGGTGGCGGCGCCGGCAATTGCGGCAGCGTGCTAAGTCCGACGGGCTGCGGCACAATTTTCAAAATCACACCAACCGGCGCTCTTACCACGCTCTACACATTCTGCGCCGAAAGCGGATGCAAGGACGGCGCTCAGCCGCAAGCCGGACTGATCCAGGCCGCTAATGGGGACTTATACGGAACAACCGTCTATGGGGGAGCCAACGGGAACTACGGCACGGTTTTCAAAATCACACCCGCTGGCGCACTCACCACGATCTACAGTTTCTGTTCACAAAGCGCCTGCGCGGACGGCGAACTCCCCGAAGCGGGACTCATCCAGGCCAGCAGCGGCAGCCTCTATGGGACGACTCTCGGGGGCGGCGTCCACGGCTCCTACGGAACAGTCTTCTCCATCTCCACCAGCGGCGCGCTCAGCACACTTTACAGCTTTTGTTCGCTCAGCAACTGCACTGACGGGGAGGGCCCGAAATCGGCCTTAGTCCAGGGCAGCAATGGAGACTTATACGGAACAACATTCGGGGGTGGCGCCGCTCTTGGAGGCACGTTCTTCTCGATCACCACAGCGGGCGCGCTGACCACGCTTTACAGCTTTTGTTCGCTGAACAATTGCGCGGACGGCGACCAGCCCGAAGCACCGCTGGTGCAGGCCGTGAACGGTGACTTTTACGGGACCACTTTTGGCGGCGGGGTCAACGGCGCAGCCTATGGCACCGTTTTCACAATCACGCCGAGCGGCGCGTTGACGACGCTCTACAGCTTTTGCTCGCAGCGCAACTGCACCGACGGAGTGCAGCCCGAAGCAGGACTCCTGCTCTCCACGAATGGGGAATTCTACGGAACCACGCCGAGCGAAGGGTCCGATAACGATGGCACGGTGTTCAGCGTGTCTCTAGGCCTGAGCCCATTTGTGAAGACGCTGCCGGCTTCCGGCAAAACGGGCGCGGTCGTTACCATTTTGGGAAACAATCTGACGGGCTCGACCGCGGTGAGCTTTAACGGAACCGCTGCGGCCTTCAAGGTGGTTTCGAGTTCCGAGATCGTCACCAAGGTTCCGGCGGGCGCGACCAGCGGAACAGTCCGGGTGGTCACACCCACGGGAACGCTTTCGAGTAACACCGCATTCCGGGTGCTGTAAGCCGCTCTGGCGTACAATCCCAAGATGCTCCGCTTCCGCTTGACGGCCGTTGCCCTCGCGATCTGCATCAACAGTGCTCATGCCCAGAACTTCGACCTTCTGATTCGTAACGGCCATGTCATCGACGGCACCGGCTCGCCCTGGTACGGGGCGGACATCGGGATTACCAAGGGTCACATCGCCGCCATCGGCCATCTCCCGAACGCCACCGCGGCCACGGTGCTCGACGCGCGCAACCGCGTGGTCGCGCCGGGCTTCATCGACATGCTGGGCCAGTCCGAAATGACGATTCTGGTGGACCCGCGCCTGCCCTCCAAGATCTTCCAGGGCATCACGACCGAGATCACCGGAGAAGGCAACACGGTCGCGCCGGTGAATGACCGCATCCGTGGGGAGGGCCGCAGCGCTTTCGCCCATTACGGACTTACCGAGGATTGGTCCACCTTCCGCGAATACTTTGCCCGTCTGGAGCGGCAGGGCATGGGCATTAATCTGGGAAGCTACGTCGGCGCCACCCAGGTGCGCGAATTCGTCATCGGGGATGAAGATCGAGCCCCCACGCCAGCGGAACTCGAACAGATGCAAGGGCTGGTCCGGCAGGCGATGCAGGACGGAGCGCTGGGCGTTTCCACAGCGCTGCAGTACGCGCCCGCGCCCTACGCCAAAACCAGCGAACTCATCGCCCTTGCCCAGCAGGCTCGCCAGTTCGGCGGAATCTACGCGACACACATGCGCAATGAGGGCGATCACGTTCTGGACGCGCTCGATGAAGCGTTTCGCATTGGACGGGAAGCGCAGATCCCGGTCGAAATCTGGCACCTGAAAGCCGCCGGCGTAAAGAACTTCGGGCGCATGCCCCAGATCGTGGACCGCATCAACGCCGCGCGCCGCAGCGGCGTGGATGTGGCCGCCGACACCTATGCCTACACCGCCTGGTTCAACACTTTCTCCGCATTCATTCCACCCTGGGCGCACGACGGCGGTGACGCGAAGCTGATCGAACGCCTCAAAGACCCAGCCACGCGCGCACGCATTCGCCACGACCTCGAAGACAAGAAAGCGGATTGGGACAACGAATGGCAGGAGATCCATGGACCGGAGGCCATTCTGATCGGCGTCGTGCAGAATCCGGAACTGCTCCCGCTGGAGGGGAAACGCCTCAGCGAGATCGCTACCCTGTGGAACGAAAGCGCGTTCGACGCCATGTGCGATCTGCTGATACGCGACCACGCAGCCACCGAGGTCGCCGTGTTCGGCATGTCCGAGCCCGATGTCGTCCTGGCCTTGCAGCAGCCCTGGGTGTCGATCGACAACGACTCGCAGGGCACATCGACCGAGGGCCTTCTCGCCGCCGAGCATCCCCACCCGCGCGCCTATGGAACCTTCCCGCGCATCCTGCGCAAATATGTCCGCGAGGAAGGGAAACTCACCCTCGAGGATGCGATCCGCAAGTTCTCCGCGTTGCCCGCCGGGCGTCTGCGTTTGAACGATCGCGGCCTCGTGAAAGCCGGCATGTGGGCCGATCTCGTTATCTTCGATCCGGACCGTGTGACGGACGTCGCGACATTCGAGAAACCCAATCAGCTCTCGCAGGGGATGGATTGCGTTCTGGTAAACGGCGTCCCCGTCATTGTGGAAGGCAAAATGACAGGGAAACTGCCCGGCAAAGTAATTCGCGGACCGGGATTTTAGTCACTCACAATTGGGCTTACCGAACGCGTGAAGATCGACCGGAATTCAAAGTGAGCGCAATAGCGGCAGCGGAAAGGCCGCATCAGCAGGAAGGCCGAGAGCTTCTCGCCGATGGTCTCCCGGCGCGATTTGCGAAACGTACGCTTATTGCACTGCGGGCAGCGCAACCCGGCGGCCTTGCCTGGCCGGACCTCGGGAGGGGCGTCAGCTTCCGGAGACGCGGTGAGGGGCGCGGCAAAGTAGGCGTCTATGCGCTCCGACAGTTCATCCAGCCGGGCGTTGAGTTCCTGGATCGCCTGCACCGTCGCATAGCCAGATGGGAACGGACGCAAGTTGGGCATGGAATGTGTCTCTCTCCCATTGTGTACCGCCGCGGGGCGGTTTCTTCCCGGTCGATAGACAGGGTCATGTGTGGGCAGGGCGCTCATCCGGGTGGCTCTCCGCTTCATTAGACCGCAACATCTCCCGGATTTCTCTAGGAAATAGTACGAAATGACCAGAGCTCGAAGGCGCTCTTACCACCTGGAGGTACCAGCCTTGCGATTCTGCGATCGAGGGCAAGTATTCGTGGTGATGAAATCCTCTTCAACCTGTCCGCCTGTGAATGGAGCCGGAATCGTGCAAGTAGCGAGGCCCCCGTGATCGGCTCAAAACACGAGTTCCAGAATTTTGTCCAACAAAAACCTAACATTTGTCACCAAATTCTCTTCGACCCAATGTATACTCGATCAAACCCGATGCGAAATTGTAAGAGTCCGGGGGGTTAATGCATCGCAGCATGATTTTCCTTCTTTTCGCGTGCCCATTATCCGCCGCGCCTCCAGCCGCCCAGCCAGCCAGGACCACAAAGAACACCGCGTCCAGCAGCAACTCGATCTACTGTGGCCTCTGGCGAGCCGACTCCGGATTTCAGTCGACGATCCAAATGCGCAACCGGCTTGTGATCGTCCCAACAACCGCAACGCCGTGCTCTACATGGCGGACGGGACCGAATACGACCTACCGCCGATCCAAATCCTCGCCGGCGGAGTGGCTACGGTAAACGTCAATGACGCCCTGACGAACATCCCGCCGAGCCTTGCCGCCCACGGTTCGCAATTCGGAAGCGCCGCGATCCAGTTCACCGGCATCCCCTCGCCGCCATCGGAGCTCAAACCGTCCTTGGTAACTTGACCCTCAGGCTGAGCTATATGGCGCGTTTCAACGGCGTTGCGACGGGCGCCCCTGACCTACTGCTTCGCCTGACGCGCAGTACAGATCCAGCCGGGCAACTGTGAGACGGGGACCACTTGTGCCAAGCCTTCGCCCGAAACCGCCCATCAACAACGAGGCTCTTCGTTCCTGGCGGCAACACCTGCAAGCTCTTCAGAAACTCAATTAGTTAGTTAGCGCATCATACAATCAAACCTACCAACTCGTTCCCCCACCGAACTCATGACCGGAAGGAACAGACCGACGGGGCGACATAGGAAAAATGAGAACCTCAGGCAGTCATCATTCGACAGTCGCTGCCATGCGCGCGCTTTACGCAGCCCTCTTCTGCGCAGTGCTAACGAACCAAGCGGTTGCACAGATCGGCCAGGCCCAGCCCGGCGAAGACGCAGCCGCGTCCGAGAAGAGGGACCTTGCCGACGCGCTGGCGCGCCTAAGGCAGGGCAGCCCCTTCTTAGCCGACATCACACGAATTTCCAGGGCGGGAGTCGTACAGGCGATTCCAGAGCTAGAGAAGCAGTTCGCGGCTACTGAGGACGAGAACCGAAAAGGGAGTATCGCGAGCGCACTAGTCAGGCTCGGGGACAAGGGCGGGTCGTATTGGGAGTATTTGGTGAGCGCCGCGTCCCCAGCGACTGACACCGAAGTGCCCTCCCAGGAGCAGTTCGACGCCCGAGGGATATTCGTACCTGGACCGTCGCCAGAGTTCATCGCATGGGCTGCGGCCCATAACCAGTCGGTGGACGCAGCGCTCCGCGAGCGACACCGGCTTTCAGAAAAGGTGCTGCTTCTCGGCATGACTGGAGACTGGAGGGCAATTCCGCTGCTGAGGAAAGCTCTGCTGTCCCACGATTCCATGACGCAGGCGTTCGCGGCCCAAGGGCTACTCGAGGCCCGAGACAAGGCATCCATCCCCCTAATAATAGCCGCCTGCGAGAGAACCCCAACGGACGCCGCCTTTGGGATCTCGCAGCACTCCCTATTGCACTTCGACGACGAGCAAGCGAGAACCGCGGCCCGGCGTTTTGCCGCCGCTTATGCGGCGACCCGGGCCACGAAGTAGAAACGGACGACCTAACGCTTGGCCGCATTTCGGTCCGCTGCCGAGCTACTAGTTCGGCTGACGCGCTGGCCCGATCCAGTCGGCCACCTGCGACGGGGACCACTTCGGCCAAACCTTCCACCGAAACCGCTCATCAACCACAAGCTCCTTCGTCCCCGCGGGCGGCACTGGCACATACAACTTTGCGGTGCATCTGGGCGCATACGCCACGGCCAATCTGGATATCATGGAATTGATAACGGATCAAAGCCCGGATGCGAACGGGAATAAAGTGCCCGCAGGGGTACAGGAAGGCAGCCTCATATTCCACAGCGCCGCGGGCATGCAAAAGCCGATGTCATTGAACGTGAATGTCGGGCTCTTTAACGTGGTGAAGGGAACCTGTACCTATTCCGAAATATACTGCGACGGGTATTGTGGCGTAGTTGTCGATCCGGATTCAGACTCCGTCGCGCCGCTCGGCGAGGTTGACCTTGGAGCGCAGGGGGAGTACTACGACGGAACGTTGATCGATTTTCAGGCGTCCTGGTCTACCAGCAACTCCGGCGTGGCCACGGTGTCGAACGGCATTGTGACGGGCGTCACCGCCGGCAGCGTCACAATTACAGCGAGTGTCAGCAACCTGCCCGTATGCGGATATTACTATGGATATAACCCAATATGCGCTGAACTTCAGATTTACGAAACGTTCACTGGGAGCGCGAGCATTACCGTTGTTGATCCGACACCGACGATCACGCAGATATTAGAGACTTCGCCCGTCAATCAAGTGAATACTCCAAGCACCCCGTTCACGGTGGGCACGCCGACGACGATTCAGATCACGGGCACTGGCTTTGGAAGCCCTAATTGCCCGACGGTGTCCTTCCCCACCACCACTACATATACGACAAGCAGCTGCACAGACACGAGTTTCAATGTCAACTTTACGCCGACGGCGGTGTGGACGAGCGGTACCCTGACCGTAACGTGCAGCGGCTATAACGGGCAGTCGTTCGAGCCGTCGGGGGGACTAAGCAGACAGTCGTGCCCCGGTCTCCTCGACCAATCCACCGGCTCCCCAGATCACCGACCTCGAGAAGTATACGCCGAGTACCAAGCCGTATGCCTCTCCATTCGCGCCCGTCGTAGGCACGCCGCAGAGCCCGGCGCTGTACATGGTCATCTGGGGGAGCAACCTGGCAGCAAACGGAACCAACGGGCCACCGCAGATCTGCATAGCACCCCCGGGCTCGCCTTTGGCATGGACCTGCACCACAGTCGGCTCCGCCGGATCCCTAAACGTTAGCGGCTTCCAGCTAACCAACAGTTGGACGGTCACGCCGGGGCAGATTAATATCTGGTACTACCTATCCCCTATTGCCGCCACAGGGACCTATTCGCTCAAATTGGTTACGCCGGGGGGAAGCTCTACGTCCACTTTCACGGTGGTCCCCTACACGGAGGTTACGGTGATCGCGTGGATCTGCGGATCCTGCATTACCCTGCCGATCCTGGACGACCAACTCACGACGGACCTGAACTACGGGCCATCATGCGTTGTTGACGCCCTCGCGTGGATGGCAGGGATCCAGGAGGACATAAATGGGTCAGCCGACGTCACGTACGCGAACGCCTTCCTGCTGCAAAACTCGGCGAACAGTCCTCCACCGAGCAATATCGGCCCAGCACCGTCCGCCTACGAAGCGGGCGGAAACTACCGCCTATTCATCGACTACGGAAATCCTGCCGTGGGGAACGTCTACGCAGTCGGGGCGACGCCCCAACCCTGCCACGGATACCTCAGTCCAAACTTTTCCGCGGGCGGGCAAGATAGCCCATACAATGGCTCTACAGGCACATCTGCCACCGGCCTGCCTTACCTGCTCGTTGAGGGGCGGGTTGGGTCCTCCGGCCAGCTCATCAACCAAACGCTTAACGGGACGACGGCCCCCTGGATCTGGAGCGTGATCGAATTCACGGCGTCGGGCACGCCAGTATACAGCAACCATGCCGTGTTTCCTTGGTACACTGCCTAATTTCACGAAATCGATCACCGATTTCATCTGAAATCGATCAGCAATCTCAAGCTAGCCGATCACTATCGGAGCGCAGCGACGCTGGATGTTCAGATTGTCCGATGAAGTGATCGATTTGGTCAACCAAAATCTTGCTTCCGCACCCTCGGAGCGAAGCGACGCAAGATCCCCAGCGTAGGCCGGTCATCGGTCGGGGTGGGTGCCAGCATGCTCGCCCGCGGAAGCCCGGTCACCTCCGAAACGTCCCATGCCCCGTCCTGCCTCCGCATGAGCTTTCCGAAGTCGATGCCCTTCGACGTCAGCGCCTTCGTCTCTCCGGCGCGCATCCCATTCCGAATCGTCTGCAAGTCAGCGGTGATTTCCCGCGCCAGCATCTCCAGATAGCCCGCCCCAAACATCCCCGGACTCGCGCGCAGATTTCCCACGTTCTGAAGCGTCACCGGGCGCTGTTGAGCATCCACCGTTCCCCGCAGCGGCACGGTATCGGCGCGGTCGAACGTCGCAAAATCAAATCGCTGCCCCAGCACAAAAACGCTCGCCGCGAAATCGGCATTGCCGCCGGGGATACCGCAAGGCGAATTGTGACAGCCCGCGCAGGAGTTCGCATCCGGGCCGGAAACCCGATTGAACGCGCGTAGCCCGGTCAGCGGGGAAGTCGGGTCGCTGAGTGGCTGTCCGTTTCCTTTGCTCAGCGGCCCCCCCGCTCCATCTTGGGCGGTCCAATTCGCGCGAAAGGTCCGCAGTCCCCAATCTGCCAGTTCGTTCGCCGAGAGGCCGTACTCCTCTCCATCGGCCAGGTGGCGCTCCATCGCGTGTTCTTCGCCGATCTTATGCGGGGGCGCGCCGGATAGACGCCAACACGCGCAGACGAAACCTCATAGAAATACCGCAAGGGCCGCGCGCATACTCTCTTATACCTCAGATTTTGACCATGCCGCGGATGCCACAATGTTAAATACAATCATGCGTTTCCTCGCTCTCTCATTCCTCGTTCTTCCCGCTCTTTTCGCCCAGCGGCCGCTCACTTCCCTGCCCTACACGCCCAGCCTCGATCCGCACGCGATGGACACCACCGTGCAGCCGTGCCAGAACTTCTACCTGTATTCGTGTGGAACGTGGATCAAGGACAATCCCATTCCCGCCGACCAGGCGCGCTGGGACGTCTACGGAAAGCTGACTTACGAAAATGAACTCTTCCTGTGGGGACTTCTCCAGGAAGCCGGCAAAACGAGCGCCACGCGCACGGCCAATGAACAAAAGATCGGCGACTTCTTCCACGCCTGCATGGATGAATCCGCCGTCGAGAAAGCCGGCGCCGCGCCTCTCGATGACGCTCTGCATCAAATCGCTGCTCTGCAATCCCTGAATCAACTGCCCGCTCTTTTAGCCCGGCAACAACTGAAGCTCTATGCGAGCAGCATACTCTTTAACTTCGGCTCCAACCAAGACTTCGCGGATTCCTCCTCCGTCATCGCGTTTGCCGACGCCGGAGGACTGGGACTCCCGGATCGCGACTACTACACGAAGACCGATGCGAAATCCGTCGAACTCCGTCAGAAGTATCTCGATCATGTGGCGCAGATGTTTCAGTTGCTCGGGGATTCTCCGGCCATCGCCGCCGCGAACGCCAAGACCGTGATGCGCATCGAAACCGCGCTCGCCAACGCTTCACTCACGCGGGTGCAGTTGCGCGACCCTTATGCGATCTTTCACAAAATGAAGCTCGCGGACTTGCAGTCGCTCACTCCGTCCTTCCATTGGAACGAATACCTGGCCGCTCTGAACGCCCCGCCGATCAATGAGGTCAACGTTACCCAGCCCGCCTTCTATCGCGAGTTTGAAGCCAGTTTGAAGGCGAACTCGCTCGACGACCTCAAGACCTACCTGCGCTGGCACCTCGTCCATGCCAAGGCCCGCTTTCTTTCTCCCCCATTCGTCGAAGCCGATTTTAATTTCTTCAGCAAGACTCTGCGCGGCACTCCCGCCATGCAGCCGCGCTGGAAGCGCTGCGTGCAGCTGGTGGATCACAATCTCGGCGAAGCTCTCGGCCAGGTATTCGTCGAGAAGACGTTCACGCCGGAAACCAAAGCCCGCACCGTGGCCATGACCAAAGAGATCGAAACGGCGATGCGGAAGGAAATTGATGGCCTGACCTGGATGAGCCCGGCCACGAAGGAACAGGCGCTCCTCAAGTTGAAGGGCATTGCCAATAAAATCGGCTATCCGGACAAGTGGCGCGACTATAGCTCCGTTGTTGTGAAGCCGGACGATTTCCTCGGCGATGTCGAGCGCGCCGCCGCCTTTGAAGCGCATCGCGATCTGAATAAGATCGGCAAGCCGGTGGATCACAGCGAGTGGGGCATGTCGCCGCCCACCGTAAATGCCTATTACGATCCGCAGATGAACGACATCAATTTCCCGGCCGGGGTGCTTCAGCCGCCGCTGTTCGATCCGAAAATGGACGACGCGCCGAATTATGGCAACACCGGCGCCACCATCGGCCACGAGCTTACCCATGGCTTTGACGATGAGGGCCGCCAGTTCGATGCCAAAGGCAATCTGCACGACTGGTGGACCGCGACCGACGCCGCGGAATTCCAGAAGCGGGCGGATTGCGTTTCCGACGAATACTCCGGCTTCACCGTGGTGGACGACATTAAGATCAACGGCAAGCTCACCATGGGCGAAGACGTGGCCGACCTCGGGGGAACGCTGCTGGCGTACATCGCATGGAAAGCCGCCAACGCGGGAAAAACGCTCCAGCCCATCGACGGGTTCACGCCCGAGCAGCGCTTCTTTATCGGCATGGCGCAATGGGCTTGCGGCAGCGAGCGTCCAGAGGATCTTCGCATGAGCGCGATCACCAACCCGCATTCGCCGCTGCAATACCGCATCAACGGAGTGGTCTCGAACATGCCTGAATTTGAGAGCGCATTCTCCTGCAAGGNNGCCGGGTCTGGTAGGGCCGGGTCTGGTAGGGCAATTGTGCTACCGTGCGTTTAGAGGGTTGCTGATTGAACGCAGGTTACTATTGGGCTCGCTTCCCGAACGTGCAGGAATGGATCGTTGTGAAGGTGGATGGGATGGGAGACGCGTGGATTTGCGGCAGTTTCGATCCTCACGGGATCGACGATTTTGTGTTTGGGCCGCCGCTTCCACCGCCGCCTCAGTAGGCCTTCGCGATAATCACGCGGCGGTCTACCGCTTCGCCGGTCAGGATGCATTTGCCGGGCCCGTCATACTCGTCGGTCAAGGGGATGTTCCGCACGCTGGCCTTGAATCCCTTGATGCGCGCGTCGTTTGCGGGATCGTCCTTCAAATGCGCCATCACGAATTTTCCGCCGCCTTTTTCGGCCGTCACGTCGTTTAAGAGGGATTCCACTTCGCCGATGGAGTTGGCGAGAACCGTGTTGTCGCTCAACCGCTGCCGGGCCCTGCGATAGAGATCTTTCTGAATCGCGTCAAGCGTTGCCGGCAGTTTCAACGCCGCTTCCGTTTGCGGGATGCTCTCTTTTACCCCGGTGTCGCGTCGTTTGATCACGATGTTGCCGGCGGCCACGTCCCTGGGCCCCAGTTCGAAGACGACAGGCACGCCGCGGCGCTCCCAATGAAAGAACTTCGCGCCAGGGCTATGGCCTTCGCGAGTGTCGAGATGCGCGCCCAGTTCCGCAGCCAACCGCGTGGCCGTCTCCATCACCTGCGCGCGTTCTTCGTCTTTCCGGTAAATGGGAACGATGACCGCCTTCACAGGCGCCACTTTCGGGGGCAGCACCAAACCTTTGTCGTCGGAATGGGTCATGATCAGCGCCCCGATTAAGCGCGTGCTCACGCCCCAACTGGTCTGCCAGACGTAATCCAGGGCGCCTTCCTTGCTTTGAAATTTCACGTCGAAGGCTTTGCCGAAGTTCTGCCCCAGGTCGTGGCTGGTACCTGCCTGCAGGGCGAGCCCGTTCTGCATCATCGCTTCGATGGAATAGGATTTCAACGCGCCGGCGAATTTCTCCGCGCCGGTCTTGACGCCCTTCACCACGGGCATGGCCATAATGTCTTCGGCCACCTCGGCATAGAGATCGAGAATCCGCAGCACCTCCGCCAGCGCATCGTGATGCGTGGCGTGGGCCGTGTGACCCTCCTGCCAGAGGAACTCGGTGGTGCGGAGAAACATCCGCGTTCGCAATTCCCAGCGGACCACGTTGGCCCACTGGTTCACCAGAACGGGCAAGTCGCGGTAACTCTGTATCCACTTGGCAAAGAAATGGCCCACGATGGTTTCGGACGTTGGCCGGATCACATAGGGCTCTTCCAATTCCTTACCGCCGGCGACGGTCACCACGGCCAGTTCCGGAGCGAAGCCTTCCACATGCTCCGCCTCCCTGGTGAGAAAGCTCTGCGGGATCAACAACGGGAGATAGATATTCTGATGGCCGGTGGCTTTGAAGCGAGTATCGAGTTCGCGCTGCAGCACCTCCCAGACCGCGTAGCCGTTGGGTTTGATGACCATGCAGCCTTTGACGATCTCGGCCGGCTCGGCCATGTCGCCTTCGAGGACAACGTCTTGATACCAGGTCGCGAAATCCTTTTCGGGCGGAGTGATGGGTGAATTCGTCAAAAAACCATTATGGCTTTTGCGTGAAGTGGATTCGTTCTCCGCCGGTGAGCGGAAGTTTCAGAATTGCGGAACCTGCCTTGCGGAAATCCACAGCAAGCAGGCGTCCGTGATACGGCTTCCAGATGCGCAGGTTTGCATACGAGGAAACCAGCACTTCGCTTAATTGTATGTTGGGCGGGACCAGTTTCTCTACTTTATTCACTTCGATGGCGATCAGCGGCGAGATGAATGCGCCTTTTGGCGCCATCAGGCAGCCTTCGTCGAGGCCGCAGTTTCCCTGACGCCTCACGGAGTTCGACAACTCAACGAGTTGGGGCAGCGTTTTAGAGCCGATCAGAATTTCGCCGCGATCAGCATCCGCAGCCTCGCGGACGATGGTCAGCAGTCGAAAATAAGACAGGTCTTGGGCGAAGAGCTCGGTGAGCCGCGGCGGCACTCGTGGGTTGCGCGCGTCCGAGTCACGAGCAAAGATATTGACCTCCTCCGTGCGATAAACGAGCCGCCCTTCGACGGAATACCAGGCCGTTCTCATTCCGACCAAGTCACGGGATGCTTTGAATGTCGAAGCATCCTCTCCGGTCTCCAGCGTTTCCGCGCCGGGTGCGGCACCGGCACGAAAGATCGGTTCAACCACCTTGAGAGTGGATCCGGCGGTCAGGTCCTGTGCGCCGCTATCGCTGAAGTCCGAAGCAGCAGGTTCGCCGATTTTATTGATATTTCGCGGGAGGACGTCCGAAATTTTCTGCGCGAGCATAACTCCACCACCGGCCGGCAGGCAGCCTGCCGCTTCCAGAGATCCCGCGTAGTTGAGCAGCCACCCGGAAGGTTCCGCAGTGCCGGACCTGGACGAAACCTGGAAGGTGAGGTTCCCCTCGCCGGGGCGCCGGACTTCGATTCCCGCGCTTTCGGTACACGCATCTGGGTGAGGACCGGCGGGAGCGCGAACGGAATGAGCGGATGATCCTGGCGGGATCAATAATGTGGAGGTAAGACGAAACTTCGAGACACAGGCAGACGAGAGCAGAGCGCAAGCCAGAAGTGCGATTCGTTTAGTCAAGGTCGGCGAAGAGGTCAGCCAAAGAAATGCCAATCGGGGAATTCGCGACTTCAAGGATTCCGTTTTCCGGTTCGCGAAAATCACGAAACGAGCAAACGTGCGCACGTCGTTTCACGGGGTTCAAAACCCAAATGTTCGGAACTCCGAATGCCACATCATCGTCCACGCGGTCTTGCATGCTCCGCAATGTGTCGTCGTTGGAAAGCACTTCGATACAAATGAGGGGCGGCCTGGTGAGAATTTGCTCAACTTCCCGATCCCGCGAAACGACGCAGACGTCGGGGAAGCGGCTTGCGGAGACTTGCACGCGGTGTTCCGGAACCACATGGATTTTCCATTCGCGCCCGCGGACGTAGAAATGTCCTGCCACCGCCATCTGCATGGTGCTGTGATCCCACTCGCCTACGTTGCGTCCAGTAGCTGTCCATCGACCAGCACCCGGTCTGGCCGATAGCTGGTGGCCAGATATTCGCTCGGAGAAACCAGAGTTGCCGTCATACGCTCGCCTATTTTTTATCAATCTAATACAAATTGCGAAACTTTCCCGTAATGCGCGGTTTTACTTAGACAGGAACGTTGTTCCAATTTGGAGTCGCTAGGGCCGTTTGTCTCGGGGGAGGCAGGCGGCCCCTTTTTGTTGGCGAAGGCCCGTCCAGGATTCGCTGATCACAATAGAGTTCGCGGGGTTGCGCCGATCGTATTTCACACCCACTGCGCCGACGATAGACCAGCGGTCCGCCGGCAAACGATCCTGGAGCGCGGAAACGTCCTGAGAGGTGTTGTAGGTCATGCCCCGCACATCGTAGAGGTAGGAAATCTGGTCGTCCAGCACTTCGACGATTTCGCCGCCCCCCAGCTTGCCCGTCTCGGAAAGCGCCACGCGGCGCAGCGCTTCCAGTTCTTCAGGGGTTTTTCGCTTGCGGCGGAGCGAAAACACAAGTACGACAACAACGGCGCTCACGAGGAGGCCACCGGAAAGATATCCGAACCCCTCGTTGGTAAGAAAACCTGAACCCATTTCGCCGGTGAGAAGCTGAGGGCAAACGATGAGCTAGACGCCGACCGGAACCGGCGCGTCGTGGAAAACCTTGCTGTAGTCTTTCAGGAACTGCTCCAGACCTTTGTCGGTCAGCACGTGCGTGAACAGGGCATCCATCACCTTGAACGGCATGGTGCCGATGTGAGCCCCCGCGATGGCGGAATCGATGACGTGATTGGTGGAGCGCAGGGAGGCGGCCAGAATTTTGGTCTTATACCCGTAGTTCTCGTAGATGGTGACGATCTGGCGGATGAGGTCCATGCCATCCTGACCGATGTCGTCGAGCCGGCCGACAAACGGGCTGATGATGTAGGCTCCGGCCTTGGCGGCGATGAGCGCCTGGGCGGCGGAGAAGCACAGCGTGACGTTGACGCGATAGCCGCTTTTCGCCAACTCGTTGGTGGCGATGATGCCGTCCCTTGTGAGCGGGCACTTGATCACGACGTTCTTATGAATCTTGGCCAGGCTCTTGCCCTGTTCCACCATTTCGCGGTGCGTCACAGCGATCACTTCCGCGCTAATGTCTCCGTCTACGATGTCGCAGATCTTCTTGATCTGCTCTTCGATCGGATTGCCTTCCTTGGCGATCAGCGACGGGTTGGTTGTCACTCCGTCGACAATTCCCCAAGCTGCGCCTTTTTTCAGTTCGTCGAGATTCGCTGTGTCCAGGAAAAACTTCATTGAAATCAAATATCCTTTCAGGAAATCTCAGTATAGCTTGATTTACGGCAACGCGGCTTCGACGGGAGCGGACTGCGCGCTTTCGTTGCCGGTTTGATCGTAAGCGGAGACGGAGTAGCGATAGTGCACACCGGGCGCGACGGTGCGGTCGCTATAGCTGGTTGAGACCACGGCGCCGGCGATGAGCGCGCCATCGCGGTAGACGCGGTAGCCGCCCAGATCCGGCTCGGGGTCGCGGGTCCAGTTCAGCTCGATGCTGCGGGTCCCGATAATTGCGTTCAGGCCGGCTGGCACGGCGGGGGCGAAAGTATCGATGGGAGTGATGGTAACTTCCGCCGAGATTTCGCTTTCGCTGGCATTGTGGAATCCCATCACGAAATAGGTGTAGTGTTTTCCATATTCCGCCGTAGTATCCAAATATGGACTTTGTTTGGTCTCGCCGAGCGGAGCGAAATCGAGCGCATCGGTTTTCCGATAGATACGATAGCCGGGCGCTGAGCCGGTCCAGGAAAGCTCGACACCCTGGGCGGTGGCCTGAATCTTCACGTTCTCCGCGGAAGCGACGGCCGGGGTAATCGAAAGGGCGACGAAGTTGGACCAACCAGCATCATGCCCGTGGGCATTTTTGAGACGAACGGCGATCACCACATCCTTGCCCACGTAGGGACCGGCGGGCGTCACGTAGAGGGTCTTGTCCCCTTGCGGCGGAAGCGGCTTGGCAGTCTCCAGCCAATCCCGCATCTCAAATTTCCGGGCAGACGGGCCAATGCGGAGATCCACCTCAGGGACGCCTTTAACGGGCAGAGCTTCCGTGGTGAGCGCGGGCATGGCGAACTGGATGTAGATTTGTGCGCCGCGCTGCAGGGCCGAGAGATCGGTCACGCGAGCGGGAAGGTTTAGCGCGGGCGGATAAGGCGGCGCGATGGAGGCGCAGCCCCCGAGCAAGAGGGCGGCAACGCAGACGAGGGCTGCGCGCTTCACAGAATGTACCGGCTGAGGTCCTGATCCTTTACAATTTCCGCGAGCTGTTTATGGACGTACGCCGCGTCGATCTTGACCGTTTTCTTCTTCATGTCGGGCGCTTCGAAAGAGATTTCTTCGAGCAGCTTTTCCATGATGGTATGCAGACGGCGCGCACCAATATTCTCGCTGGTCTCGTTGACCTTGGCGGCATAACGAGCCACTTCCTCAAGCGCGTCGTCACCGAGGGTGAGCTTGATTCCCTCGGTATCCATGAGCGCCACATATTGCTTTGAAAGCGCGTTCTTGGGCTCTTTGAGGATGCGGATGAAATCCTCGACGGTGAGCGATTTCAGTTCCACGCGAATCGGGAACCGGCCCTGGAGTTCGGGGATGAGATCGCTGGGTTTGGAGACGTGGAACGCACCGGCGGCAATGAAGAGAATATGATCGGTGCGGACGAAACCATAGCGGGTATTTACGGTGGTGCCTTCAACGATGGGCAAAATGTCCCGCTGCACGCCTTCGCGGCTGACGTCCGGACCGTGGCCCGATTCGCGTCCGGCGATCTTGTCGATCTCGTCGAGGAAGACGATACCGCCGGTCTCGACGCGTTCAATGGCCTCGCGCGTGACCTGCTCCATATCGATGAGCTTGTTCTCTTCCTCCTGGGTGAGGTATTCGAGGGCGTCGGCCACGCGCATGGTGCGTTTGCGGGTGCGCGGCCCGAACAGCGCGGGCAGCATCTCTTTGAAGTTGATGCCGAAGTCTTCCATGTTGCCGCTGGCGGCGACTTCGATCTGCGGCGCGCGGTCTTTCACGTCGAGCTCCACCATGCGCTCGTCGAGTTTACCGCTGTTCAGGCGCTCCCGCAGCTTTTCGCGCGTGCGCTCGTTATTCTGTTCCGAGGCTTCGGGCGGAGGCGGCATCAACAGGTCGAGCAGCTTGTCGGCGGCCAGCTTTTCGGCCTGTTCGGCGATTTCATCGAGGCGCTCGTCGCGAACCATATCGATGGAGATGTCCACCAGATCGCGAATCATCGATTCGACGTCGCGCCCCACATAACCGACTTCAGTGAATTTGCTGGCTTCCACTTTGAGGAAGGGCGAACTGGCGAGCTTGGCGAGGCGGCGGGCAAGTTCGGTCTTGCCGACGCCGGTGGGCCCGATCATGAGGATGTTCTTGGGCATCACCTCATCTGCCATTTCGGGCGGCAGCTTCTGGCGGCGAATGCGGTTGCGCAGGGCGATGGCGACGGCGCGCTTGGCTTCCGGTTGTCCCACCACATACTTATCCAACTCGCGGACAATCTCACGGGGGGTGAGTTCATCGAGGGCCGGGGATTCGCCTACGGACTGTTTTGGCAAATAAATCACCATGGATTATTTTGCGCCCTTCGCGGGCGCGGGCGCAGGTACGGGCTCGGTTGTGATCTCTTCATAGTTGATTTGATCATTGGTATAGATACAGATTTTGGCGGCGATTTCCATGGCCTGCTCGGCCACCTGACGAGCGCTGAGCTTGGTGTGCCGGATCAACGCAGTGGCCGCGGAGAGCGCGAACGTGCCCCCGGAACCGATGGCGGAAACGCCTTCATCCGGCTCGATGACGTCGCCATTGCCGCTGACGATGAAGATGTTTTTGGCATCGGCCACCAGAAGCAGGGCTTCGAGATGCCGGAGCACCTTATCGGTGCGCCAGTCTTTGGCGAGCTCCACGACGGCGCGGGGAAGGTTGCCGTTGAACTGCTCCAGCTTGGCTTCAAAGCGGGAAGAGAGCGAGAAGGCGTCGGCCGTGGAGCCGGCGAAACCGACCAGGACCTTATCGTTATAAAGCCTCCTGAGCTTCTTCGCTGAGGATTTTAGGACTTCGCTGCCGAGGGTAACTTGACCGTCGGCGGCCATGACAACTTTGCCCTCACGACGTACCACGAGGACAGTCGTAGAGCGTACACGCTGTTTCATTAGGTTGAAACCTTTAGTGTATCGCGAATGGAATTGCCGGCAGGATGAAAGGGGAGAGGGTTCTTGGGTGTACCGGGTGGGAGGAAGCGGCGGGTTGGACGAGGTTTCGGGGTTAAACCCAGGGTTCAANNTAGACCTGTGGATTTCGCTCCGTTCCCGGCGGAGGATCGGGCGGCGGTTCGTAGCTGATTTTTTCATCTAGGGGCTCCGTCGTAGAACCAGTACGTGGCCCACGGATCCACCGAATTGCAGCGGCGCTGGTTCTGTGCCCAGCGCAGTTCATGCACGATTTTCTCGCGCAGAGCGTCTTCGGTATTTCCCGCAGCCTGCTGGGCAGCGACGATCTGTTGCTGCAGTTCTTTCAATTATTTCAATGCGTTATGGGTTCCGGCCTCGATGCGGCGGAGATGCCGGCCGACGGATTCGAGGCTGGGGCCAGGGGGAGTCTGAAGCGATTCACTGGAGCCTTCCAGGGGAGGTTCGGGGTGCGTTTCCGTGGTTGGCGGAACGGACCCAGATTCGGGGTTGAGAGCCTCCAGAATGTGGATTTGCTGGTGGATGTGCTGGGTGAGGTGCAGCTTTTCGAGGAGGCGGACGCGGCGCATGCGCCAGTAATTGTCGGTAATTTGCAGGGAAATCGCACCGCAGGGGTCACCACGGCCTCCCAGTCATACCGGAAGAGAAGCTTCTGTTCGCGCATGGGAGCACCTTGTCCAGGGCCGTCGAAGGTGAGACAGTTATAGCCGCGCCGCACTGCCGCGGCGCCACCGAAAAAGAAAAGCTCCTCGACGCTTGAGTCAAATCCACCGTGGAAAATAAGCGTGGGGCGCGGCTTACCGGAATTGTCCACCTTGTAAAAATATCCGGGCAAGGTGATCCCTTCGTAGGGAATTTGCACCGGCTCCCAGGTTGGGCCGGCGAGCCTGGCTGCTTCGGCATACGCTTTCTGCGATGCCCTGGACTCCGACAAAATGCGCGGGTCCGCGGGATTGCCATGGAGATAGAACTCAGCCGTCCGAAAGTAGGTGGATGCGCGCAGATATCCTTCGCGCGCGCTTTCCAGGTGACCCGCGGCCAAACCGGCATCGGCCCGCGAAAGAACCCGACGCCCCACCTTGTCCCATTCCGTGAACCAGCTCTCGAAGTCACCTTCCTTGATCTTTCCGGCGGTAGCCATCATTTCGCCCAAATCCGCGCCCCCGTAGTAGGTGAAGCCCAGGTTGCGAACGAACTCGAATGCAAACGAATCATCTTTGAATGCGACCTTCATTTTTCCCTCCAGTTTGTATTTGGCCGCCGAGGCCTTCATGACCTGGCGAATATCCGATTTTTGGCAAGTTTCAGGTTCCGGATCTGGCCCGTGGCTCTTTGGCCTTCAACCTCAGAGCGCCCAGGTCCGTTCGAGAGTACGCCTGCGCAGGTGCGGAGCCAACTTATGACTGGATATGCCGTCGTACTCTCCTTGAGATCGTTCAGCGAGAAACTCAGGCGCTATCCAGGACTACGCCGCCAGGCGGGTCGGAAATGCCGGCATTTGGCGTGCGATCTCTTCCGGCGAAAGAAAGCGAAGACCATGCTTGTTGAAGATCTTCATCGTTTCCTCCAGGTTGGCAGTAGCATATGTAACCGAGTCCGAGGGTATTTCCATTTTTTCGGCGGGCGTCGCCATGGGTGCAACGACTTTCATAAACCCTCCAGGCGTGATAAGAGTCAGCATGCGGATCTCGGGCGATCGAATGAGAAATGCATGGGGCCTGCGCACAGGGAGAAATACACATTCCCCTGGTCCAACCTGGAAGACCTTGTCGTCAACGTATGCATCCAGTGACCCATCCAGCACATAGAAGAATTCATGTTCCTTCGTGTGAACGTGAGGTGGAGGCTCAGTCCCGCGTTTCATATTGGCGAGTACGAGATCGAAAGCTCCGCCTGTGTTTTCGTCTGTCGCCAGTTGAGTACTCAGAATGCCTTTGTACCAAGTGGATATATCCAGGGTCGGCGTATGTTTAAAGGGATTGAGATCGGTAAGTTCGTTATTCATTGTGTTTTCCTCTAATCTTCTTACGGCTTTGTGGCTGGAGATCTCAGTGAGGAGATCGCAAAGGCACTCTCGGATTCCCCGGTTCATTGACGATCCCCTCTGATTGCAGTCCATCCCGATACCTGGCCAGAACCTCACCGAGGTACTTCACCGTGCCCTCGAGCATGAGGTCCGTAGACCCCGCGATATGGGGCGTAATAAAGATACGTGGCTCTGCCAGCAGCGGATTCCCTTCGCTCACGGGTTCATTTTTCACCACATCCAACCCCGCCCCGTAGAGGTGCCCGCTCTTCACCGCCGCCAGCAGAGCCGGTTCATCGACCAGGGTCCCCCGAGCTACGTTCACCAACACCGCATTCTTCTTCATCGCGGCCAGCACGGTCCCGTCGATCAGGTTTTCGTTTTCCTTCGTTGCCGGAATTGCCAGAATCAAGTAGTCCGCCTGCGCCGCCGCGACCGTTAACTGATCGTGCGCGTATCCTTTGACCCCATTGGGCGCGTGTTCCGGATGGTTATCCACGCCGGTCAAGACCATCCCGAATCCACGGAGCCTTTCGATGAGCAGATCTCCGATTCCCCCCAGTCCCACGATGCAAGCGGTCTTCCCGAAAAGCGCCCGATTCCCTTCCCGTTTCTCCGGCCGGCTCTGCGCGCTGTCATGTGTAAAGGCCAGTTCCTCATTCAGCCGGCGAGAGGCCGCAAGCATCAGGAGTACCGCAACTTCGGCCACTGACTCGCCGTTGCCCGTCCTCGTCGTCGGGGCTGAGCCCACCCAGACGCCGAGCTTCGTTGCCGCTTCAACGTCCACTCCTTCGTAACCCGCGGATGCCATCTGAAGCAGACCAAGCTTCGTCTGAGCTTCGATTTCCTGTGAGTCGACCTTGCCGACGGCAATGACCACCTCCAATTCCGTCGATGGCG
>PLFE01000043.1 GCA_003136675.1 Bryobacterales bacterium | reverse complement strand
CCGCAGGACGGCCGTTTCCGCGTCCGCTACAAGGGCCGCCTCATCGATTTCCGCGTTTCCATCATGCCCACCATTCACGGGGAAGATTCCGTTCTCCGCGTGCTGGATAAAGAATCCATGAGCGAGAAGTTCGCCAAGCTCTCGCTCGATGTGGTCGGGTTCTCAAATGCGGATCTGGTCAAGTTTCGCCGCTACATCAGTGAGCCCTACGGGATGGTGCTCGTCACGGGTCCCACTGGCTCCGGCAAAACCACTACGCTCTACGCCGCGCTCAGCGAAATTAAGAACGACGAAGACAAGATCATCACCATCGAAGATCCCGTTGAGTATCAACTGAAGGGCATCACCCAGATCCCCGTCAACGACAAGAAGGGTCTCACCTTCGCGCGCGGTCTGCGTTCCATTCTGCGTCACGACCCCGACAAGATCATGGTCGGCGAAATCCGCGACAAGGAAACCGCCGACATCGCCATCAACTCCGCCCTCACCGGACATCTGGTCTTTACCACCGTCCACGCCAACAACGTGCTCGACGTGCTGGGCCGCTTCCTGAACATCGGAGTCGAGCCCTACAACTTCGTCTCCGCCCTCAACTGCATCCTGGCCCAGCGGCTGGTCCGCATGACTTGCGAGCATTGCAAGCGGCGGGAGCACTATTCGGATGAAGTGCTATTGAAAAGCGGCCTCAATCCCGAGGAATGGCAGGAGGTCCCGCTCTACAAAGGTGCGGGCTGTTTTGAATGCGGAGGCACCGGGTTCCGGGGGCGTAGCGCCATTCATGAACTGCTGGACCTCAGCGACAAGATCCGCGAGATGATTCTCGACCGCCGCCCCACCTCCGAAATCAAGCGCCTCGCCAAGGAAACGGGCATGACCTTCCTTCGCGAATCCGCCGTCGATAAGCTGCGCAGCGGCATCACCACCCTCGAAGAAATCAACAAGGTCACGTTCATCGACTAGCACGGGCCCAGAAAATGCCAATACCATTCCCTGCTCTTGCCCGTTTCCTTCAGGACCCTCCGCCAGAATTCGTTTTCGAAGTGGCGCCGGATGCCGTTCGCATGGCCCGGATAGCCGATCCGTCCAACATCCAGACCCAGCCTCTGCCCGCCGGAGCCGTTTCCCCGTCGCCCCTGCACGACAATATCGCCTTGCCGGAAATCATGGACGAAGCCGTCAAACGTCTGGTGCCTCCCGCCAGGGGCAAGAAACGCCGAACCGCCGCGCTTCTGCTGCCGGATCATAGCGCCTACATCTCGGTGCTCGAATTCACGGGTCTCCCGGACAAAGCCGATGAGCAGGCCGCTCTCATTCGCGCGCGTGTGAAACGCAGCGTTCCGTTCGATGTGGATGGCGCGGCGATGAGCTTCTGGGTCCAGGCATCGGTCCAGGGCGTCCAGACGGGCGCCAAGCCCAAGCGCGACGTAGTAGTCGCCGTAACCCCGCCCGAAATCGTCCAGCGTTATGAATCCGCGTTCATTGCTTCCGGAATACACCCCGGCCTGGTTTCGCTCGCCCCTTTAGCCTGTCTCGACCTGGTGGACGTCCGCGGCATCGCCCTCATCGGCCGCCTCAGCGGTGGGGTTCTCACCATTCTTGTGAAACTGGATCAAACGTTGAAACTGGCGCGCTCCATTGAACTCGAACACTCCCCCTTGGAAGCCTCTTCGCTGGAGGAAATCGCCGGCCATTTGCACCAGACTCTGGTTTACGTGGAAGACAACCTGGGTGGCCCCGCTCTCGAAATCCTCCTGGCCGGCTTTGGCGGTCTGCAGGCCGAAGCCCTGCGTGAATTTCCGGCTATCGTCCAATTGCCCGTACGCGCACTCGGCGGAGCGGATACGGCCATTCGCGGCTACCTGAAGGGAGTTGCGGCTTAGCATGCGTGCGCAAATCAATCTCGCCACAGAGCCCTTCCAGCGTGACCGTCTGATTCTGGTGGCGTCCTCCGCCGCCGCTGCCGTGCTTCTCGTCACGCTCACCCTGCTGACCATGGCCGCCGTGGGCGACCGCCAGAGCATGCAGACAAGTCTCTCCGCTCTCGACCAAACCGAGGCGCGCCTGTCGGGCGTTCGGGCCGAACAGCGCAAGCTCGATACCGCGTTGAGCCAGTCCGGCAACGCGGACGTGCTGGAGCGCAGCCAGTTCATCAACGCTCTTCTCTACCGCAAAGGCATCAGTTGGACCAAAATGTTTGCGGACCTCGGTAAAGTGATGCCGCCCAACGTCCGCCTGCTCTCCATCCGGCCCACCGTGGATGTGAATGATCACATTGAACTGGACATGGTTGTGGGCTCCGACACACCCAAACCGGTTCTCGACCTGCTGGCCAAGTTCGAGGGGTCGGATCTGTTCGGGTCCCCGACCCTCTCCGGCGTCATTCCGCCGTCCCAGACGGACCCTTCGTTCCGCTACAGACTGAGTGTGGGCTATGCGCAAAAACTTTGATTTCCAGGCCGTTCTCGAATCCGTCCGCGGCGTCGATCTGCGGGAACCCCGCGGCTTCATGGGCGTCATCGCCGCCGCTCTTCTGGTCCTGAACCTCGTGGCTGCGGCGTTTGCGTTCCACCTGTTCGGCAGTTCGCCCGCCGAGGTCGCGCAGCAGTTGCAATCCAGACGGCAGGAGCTCACCGCCGCTCGCTCTCGGTTAGTCCTCACGCGGCAAGTCACCGGTAAAGTCCAAAAAGCCCGCGGCGAGGGCGATCAGTTCCTTACGCTCTACATGACCCCGCGCCGCACCACGTATTCGCAGGTCTACGCTGAAATTCAGGATGCGGCCGAAAAATCCGGAATGAAGTGGAAGGAGGGTACTTTTTCTCCTCCCGATCCCGTGAAGGGCTCCGACGACCTCAGCATGGTCAGCCTCAGCGTCAGTTTCGAGGGCCCTTACCCGAATCTGTTGAAGTTCGTGAATCTGCTGGATCGCAGCAAGCGGTTTCTCATTATTGAGTCGCTGGTCGCCGCGCCTCTGCCGGACGGTAAGACCCTTTCGACGATGGTCAAGATCAACACCTTTGTGCGCAACGATGGCGCGGGAGCACTCTAATGAAAGTCGGCGCCAACAATAAGAGAAACGTTTGGATACTCAGCGCACTGGGGCTCGTGGGCGCATACGTACTTTGGACCAACGTGTTCTCTAGTTCCGGCAATGAGGATACCCCGAAGGTGTCGGGTAGCCACACCGCCGCGCCCACCGTCGCGATGCGCAGCGCCGTGCCCGCCGAGGCGATCCAGCGCCGGCGCGAAGGGCAGAATCGCTCCGCGGAATGGAGCCCCGGTATCGATAAAGGAGCGGTGATCGACCCCGTCAAAGTCGACCCCACGCTCCGGCTGGATCTTCTCGCAAAGGTTCAGAACGTCGAAATCGCGACTGACGCCCAGCGGAATCTGTTCCAGTTCGGCGCCGCGCCGCCCCCGGAAGATCTTGCGAAGCCGCTTCCCACCGTGCCCAAGATTCACCTGCCATACGATCACCCGAAGCCGCTCGCGCCGCAGCAGGAGGTCAAGAACGTCGAGCCTGTCGCCCCGCCAATTGCCCTCAAATACTACGGCTTTGCCAACCCCCGTGCCAGCGGCCATAAGCGCGCCTTTTTCCTCGATAACGACGACATTATCGTGGCTTCGGAAGGCGAACTGATCAAACGCCGCTACAAACTGGTGAAGATCGGCGTCAACTCTGTGACAATGGAAGATACACAGTTCAAGACCGAGCAAACCCTGCCACTGGCCCCCGATGCCACAAGTTAACAGAAAGCGACACGAATCCGGTTACGCGATCCTGATGGTCTTCCTGCTCGCGGCCACCATTGCCATTAGCCTCTACGAAGTGGCGCCCCGCGTGGCCTTTGAATCGCAGCGCGACAAAGAGCAGCTTCTGGTCGATCGCGGCGAGCAATATAAGCGCGCCATTCAACTCTATTACCGCAAGTTCCGCCGCTATCCGGTGAAAATGGAAGATCTCGACAATACGCAGAACATTCGCTTCCTGCGGCAGCATTACGTCGATCCCATGACCGGGAAGAACGAGTGGCGTCTCATCCACATCGGTCCCGGCGGCCAGTTTACCGATTCTCTGACGCAGAAGAACAACACGACCAAAAAGCAGGACCCTGCGAGCGTCAACACATTTATCGCCGAGTACAAGTCGGTCTCCGACCCCACCGATGCCGCGGATCAGCTCTCTCCCGCGCTCCGGCGCAGGCCCAGTGATCAGGCCGCCGCCAGCGGTGGCACCCTCGGTGGCGATGGAGACAGCATGGCTGCCGCGCCCGACCCGAATAATCCCGCCGCCAACACGGGAGTCGATCCCAACCTCAATGCCGGCGCATTTCCCCCAGGCGGCGCGTTCCCTGGCACTGCCATACCAGGCGACGGCTCAGCCGCCGCCAATCCCACCGGCTACGTTCCCGGTGGCGAGATGCCCCTGCCCAACGGGCAAACTCTCCCCACGGGCGGCGCCGCCGGAAATATGGCCACCTATTATCCGCCAGCCACCGGACCCGCTGCCATCCAGCAGCTCCTCACCTCCCCGCGGCCCGGCGGCCCTCCGCCAGGCATCTTTAATCCCAGTGGGAGGCCCATGAACGATTACGGCTTCGTGGATGCGAACGGCAACAACATTCCCTCTCCTGCGAATCCGCAGCCCGTCATCTCGCCCCCCGCCGGGCCCGCTTTCGGCGGCAGCGCGTTTGGCGGCAACACCAACCCGGCCGGCGGAAGCGCATTTGGCGGCTCGAGCTTTAACGGCCAATCCGTGGGAGGCGCGGCTGGTTTGACTTCGCAAACCGGAACCACCTCGGGAGCCGGTAACTTCGCCACCGGAAGCTTCGCCGGAGTGGCCAGCACCGTCAAGCGCCGCGGCATCAAGAAGTACGCCGATTACAGCAAGTACAACGAGTGGGAGTTCATCTACGACTACTCGAAAGACGTGGCCAAAGCCTCTGGACTGCCTGTAAACGGGGCCGCCGGAGCGAACGGCAACAGCCTGCCCCTGAACGGAACACAAAGCCCGTTTGGAAGCACGCAGGGCAACAACTCCACCAATAGCACCAACGGCAGCTCCGGCTCGATCGGTTCCACCAGCCCCACGCCGGCGCCGAGCCCGACGTCCAACTGATGTCGATCGTGATCGCCATTGATGGCCCGGCCGGCGCGGGCAAGAGCACCATCGCGCGCCGCCTCGCCGCGCGCCTCGGCTATACCTACATCGACACCGGCGCCATGTATCGCGCCGTGGCGCTATGGGCCCTCCGCCAGTCCGTCGACCTCTCGGACATGCACCGGCTCGACCAGTTGGCGCAGGCTGCGGAGATCGTTCTGGATTCTTCCCGTGACCGCGTCATCCTGAATGCCGAAGACGTTACCGAAGCCATCCGCACGCCCCAAGTCTCCAGCGCCGCATCCCACGTCGCCGCCGTCTCCGCCGTCCGCAGCGCCCTGGTGGCCAAACAGCGGGCTTTTGCCGAAACCCGGAATGTCGTGATGGAAGGCCGGGATATCGGAACCGTGGTGTTCCCCGATGCCCGCGTGAAGATCTTTCTCGACGCCAGTGCCGGCGAGCGCGTGCGCCGCCGCGCTGCCGAAGACGGCGCGGACCCCGCCTCCATCGCCAGTCACATTTCCGACCGCGACCGCCGCGATCAGACGCGCGGCGATTCCCCACTCGCCCAGGCGCCCGACGCCGTTTACATCGATTCCAGCGACTTGTCGCTCGAAGAAGTGGAAGAGGAAATCCTCAAGCTCGTGCGAGCGCGCACCGCCAACGGTAAGGAGCACCATTGACGAATCTCCTGGTGATGAAGTTCGGCGGCACCAGTGTCGGTTCCGCCGGGCGAATTCGCGCCGCCGCTGCGCTGGTCGAAAGCGCGCGGACGAAGCGGCCCGTCGTCGTGGTCGTCTCGGCCATGTCCCGCATCACCGATCTGCTGCTCGACACCATGAAGCATGCCGAGGCGGGGGACCGTGCCGGCATCGATTCCAACGTCCGCCAGTTGCGCGCCCGGCACCATGAAGCGGCGCTCGGAGACATCGAACTGATCGCACGGATCGACGCGCTCATTGCCGAATTCGAGCGTCTCGTCAACGGCATGGCCATGCTCGGCGACCGTCCCGCCCGCTCGGTGGATGAAGCCGTGGCCATCGGAGAGCGCCTGTCGAGCGTTCTGTTTGCCGCCTGCCTGAACGCAGCCGGCTCGCCCGCCGCCGCGTTGAATGCCGCGGAATTGATCGTCACCGACGCGGTCTTCGGCAACGCCTCCCCGCTGATGGAACACACCAGCGAGCGTTCGAGGCGCGTCATCGAGCCGCTGCTGCGGCGGGGCATCATCCCCGTCGTCACCGGATTCAACGGCTCAACCCTCGATGGCCGCCCCACCACGCTCGGCCGCGGCGGCTCGGATTTCTCCGCGTCCATCCTCGCCGCCGCCCTGGGAGCCGCCGAACTCTGGATCTGGACCGACGTCGATGGCATCATGACCGCCGACCCGCGTCTGGTGCCCGACGCCAAGGTACTGGCTGAGGTGAGCTTCCGCGAAGCCGCCGAACTGGCCTACAACGGCGCCAAGGTCTTGCATCCCCGCACGCTCGCCCCGCTGCTCGCGCCCGGAATTGACCATGCGATCCCCGTTTGGAGCAAGAACAGCTTCGCCCCCGAGAAGCCGGGGACGCGCATCGTGGGGCGTCTCTCCACTTCCGAGGGCGCGCGCGCGGTGACCTCCATGAGCAACGTGGCGCTGGTCTCGCTCGAATCCGCCAATGCCGCTCTGTCCGGCGTGCAGGTCATGGCGCGGGCCCTCGACGCACTGGCGCGAACCAACGTCGAAGTCCTCGCCATCTCCGGCTCCAGCTACCGGCAAAGCTTCTGCTTCCTGGTGCGGTCGGGCGAACTGGGCCGCACCATTGAAGCGCTCGAAGCCGCCCTGGCTTTGGAGATCGCCCACGGCTACGTGCAGCCCATCGACGTGGATGAGAATGTGGGTCTGCTGGCCGTGGTGGGTGAAGGGATGCGTGGCACGCAAGGCCTGGCCGGACGCGTCTTCACGGCCATTTCCCGCGAGAAGGTCAACATCATCGCCATCGCCCAGGGGTCGAGCGAACTGACCATCGCCATCGTCGTGCATCGCGAAGGGCTCGAAAAAGCCGTTCGCGCAGTGCATGCCGAGTGTCACTTGTAACATTCAGAACCGGCCCGGTCCTACCAAAATTCCTACGAAAATTAACCCAACGCAGACGCCTCCTGAATCAACGAGTTAACGCCCGCGGAGGGAGAGTGCTTACAAATAATTCCCCGCTCGATTCACTTGCACGGTCGGCCCCTCCTTCGCACCGCTGAAATCAGCTTTGAATCGAGCCCGGAGATCACTGGGCCCGCGAGCCCCGGCTCCGGCACGATCACAACGGGTTGCTCTTCCGCCACCTCTCGAAGATCCACCTGGTAGCCCAACTTCTGCAATCGCTTCACCAGCCGCGACACTGTGCGCGGCTTGTTCCGCTTGTCGTAATAATCTCCACCGAACTCAATGTAGACCTCCTTTCGACTCAGGACCTGATGAATTACCAGCACCATGTGATGCGCCAAAGCCATCACAGCCTTCGGCGATCCTCGCCGCACGCTCATGCGTTTATAGAACGCTGAAAGGTAGGTCCTACGAAACGAGTTAACGCCCGCGGAGGGAGATTCACACACGGGCTTTTGAAAGCACCAACCGGTAAAACGGCCTCTTGATTCGCTGGGGATCTACTTCCGGATTGCCAAACCTGTCCAGTAGG
>PLFE01000169.1 GCA_003136675.1 Bryobacterales bacterium | reverse complement strand
GTGCGAACGGATTTGTCATCGGCCAAACCTGAGTTTGGCTGGATTCGGGTGCTGTCCACGGGCAAGGGCGTCAGTGTGTCCGCGGCTGTTGAGACGATACAGGGAAATACTTTGGAGAGCATCCCCCAAGGCGCGGTTTATCGAAGCCCTCCGCTTACAAAACGGTCACCTCTCGGATCGCCGCATCGGTGGACATACAACGTCGCCAACAACCTTGGTTTCCTGTTTTACTTCGTGAACCTGTCTGAGTACCCGGTTCAAGTCAGTATGTGTCAGGATGATCATCATCCAAACTGCGCCAGCCCCGCGCTGCCCTCCACTGTTTCCCCGAGGGCGGGCATCTCCTTTCCTATCGATCAGTCCCGCCGGTACGCCGTCATTGAGTCCTCTCCGGGTTACTCCGTAGCGACGACACTCAGAGTGAGTGACGGCACCAAGAAGATTTTTGACGCCTCGACCTGCATCAAGTTCGAGGAAGGCGCCCCATGCGCCGCCCAGCCCCCGTCGGCAGCGCCAACGACGACAAGAGCAATCACTCCCATAGAGCGACAGCTTAGAACGAACATTGAGGCCTCGAAAAGCTCACCCGCAGCGGAGGCGGCGCACAAAACTAATCCCGCGGAACTTGAGGCGCTGGTAAAAAACGGGTTGGCTTCGAAGTGCGTGATTATCGCAGAGCCAGCGGCGGCCGAGGTGTATATAGACGGTCTGAAGGCGGCCGTCACGCCATTCGTATTTGTGTTGCTTAAGAAGGGCGATGCCCCTCGAACTATTGAGATCCGGTTGACAGGGTATAGGGCAGTTGAAAAACATGTGGTCCCGGATGGGCATCTGATTACCATCCAAAGCACACTCGAAAAGCAGTAAGGCGGTATTCAGGGAGACATGGGCTTGATCCGCCAGCTCTGTTCAGGATGGAAGATCGCTCGGATGCGTTCGCACCTCAGGGCTACGCCGCCGAGGGTTATACGACGGACCAGATCGGATACCCACGTTTGGCTGTTGGGGCGGCCGGGGTTGATGAAAGTCGTCGACGTTACCTCGGTAGGTTTCGACGGGCCACATGCCATTCCGCTGAGTCTGACATGGGAGGGTCACGATTTTATCGCCGCCGCGCGTGGCGACACGCCCTTGGGGGCACGCCAAGGAAAAGGCTAAGAGTGTGGGTGGCACCCTGAGTCTGGCCGTGTTTTAAGCGGCTATTGGAATCGTTGGCGAAAGCCCACTTGGGAATTTGATTGCCGTCCGTTGCCGGGCCGGGGCGGGTCGAACGTTACAATCTATGACGAGCGGCGACTGCGCAGTATCGAGCATTCTGCGTTAGCGGTGCGATTAAGGAAGGAGCGGGTCGATCAAGCCAAAAACTGCGTTCGATGTCGAGCCGTACGCTGTTCCAGACTGAAGAAGTNNTTGCGCTTCGCCATGACTTCACCTCCATCAGGTTGTCAAAAGGACTTTCACCTTCGAGCTGTCGAACATGCTCGGCACACAAGAAAAAAGGCCGGCAGAGGTTGAACTCTGCCGGCCTTTTGTAGGAGGGTGCTTTCTAGAAGTGGAACGCGCCGTCGAACTGCAACGAGCGCATGTTCGCGCCGCCGGCCAAACCGGTGATCAAGCCGACCGTCGAGCTTTGAATGTCGGAATTCGGAAGCCCGAGATTGGTGTGGTTAAAGGCGTTTCTTGCTTCCGTCTTGAACGTAAAGTTGAGCCGTTCTGTGACCTTAAAGGTCTTCGAGAGTGAAAGGTCCTGCTGGATGAATTGTGGACCAAACAAGGTGTTGATCGGGTAGTTGCCGAACGTACCGGCAGCCGGCAGAGTGTAAGCACCGCTGCTCAAGCCGGTAATCCAGCCGCTGCGGTTGCCCGGCGCGCCGGCGTAGGGGCTGACGTTCCCGATGTTGGGCACGCCCGTCGGCCCCGCGTTCGGGATAAGAACCGGGTTACCGTTCGCATCGGTTCCGTAGTTTTCAAGAGACGGCATGAACGGGAACCCACTGTAGTAGGTCATCACGCCGCTGATCTGCCAACCACCGATCAGTGCATCCAGCGGACGGTTCAAGCTCGAACCATACTTCTGGCCCCTTCCGTAGGGGATCTGGTAGATCTGGGCGAGCGTCCACTGCTGCCGGGGTAGAGTGTTGCTATAGCCCTGGCCGAAGGAGCGGTCGTAGAGGAAGGTGTAATTCGCATCCGGACCCCATCCATCGCCCCATTGTTCCTGGTAGGTGTAGCTGCCCTGCAGGGTCCAGCCAGCCAGGTTGTTGACTTTGAATTGCGCCTGGAACGAATTATATTCCTCGTTGGCATCATCGCCGTAATAGCTGATATCCTGCGTCCACCCATACTTTGCGTAATAAGGCCGTTCCTGGTTGTTATTCTCTCCAGGGACATAGTCCGGCGTATTCAACGAGTAGGAGTTTCCAGTTCCCAGGAATCCGTGCCGGTTCGCGTTGCCGACATAGGCGGCGGTGAGCGCAATCCGGTTGGTGAGCTGGTACTGAAGAGACAGGTTGTACAGGTAAGTGACGGGCAGCGTTTGGTGATCGGGGCGGAACTTCGGATCGATGCCATTGGGAAGCGGGAAGGTTCCGTTGGCGCTGACGGTGTAGCCCGCCGGAGCAGGGGGACCCTGAGCGAGGTTAAACACGTCCGTGAAGTTACCCACGGCGTTTAACTGCTGGTTGCTGAGAACCGGAGGATTCTGGGTGACATTGTGACCGAAGGTGGACCCGAACACGCCAAGGTCGTATCCCCAGCCGTAGCCCGCCCGAATGACGGTCTTATGGTTGATCTGATAGGCGACGCCCGCGCGAGGAGCGTAGGTTTTCCAGTTTTCCGCCTGAATGCCGGAAAGCGGCACCCCGCCGACTCCGAAGACGTACATCAAGCCGTCGTTCAAATTCAGAGTTGCGCCGTTGCCAGCGCCGTTGACGCTCTCCGGGAAGATCATTTCCCAGCGCAGACCCAACGTAACGGTCAATTTCGGCGTGGGACGCCATTCGTCCTGTCCGTACCACAGGAAGCGGCGTTGGTGTTCCTGCGCGTTGGTGCTGCTGCTGACGTAACGCTGGAAGTAGGTGGTGTCGCCGAGCAGGAAGGTCGCCAGACCAACGCCGTCCGTGGCATTGGCGCCGACTGCGGAAACCGAGCCGGTCTCGCCGTCCCCGAAGGTGAGTTCGCCGGCGCGGTGGCTATCGCTGGGGACCCGAAGGTTCTCGGCATAGCGAAGGTCCGCTCCGAACTTGAAGGTGTGCTTGCCAGCCGTCTTGCTTAAGTTGTCGACGAACTGGTACTGCGTCTCGGTCTCGGTGAGCGGGCAGTTACATTGATTCGCTCCCAGTGCATAGCCCAGATCGAGCCCGTCGCCGGTCGGCACGTTGATATTGAAATAAGGCAGACCGGAGGTGTAGGTTTTATCGAGGTTCAGGCCGGGAATTCCGGCCGCGGTGGCGGGGTCCGTGCCGTAGCCGTTGGGCACGTCGAACACGTGGTAGCGCATATAGCCGAACCGGAATTCGTTGATCAGGGTGGGGCTCAGGGTGGTGGTCCAACCGAGGGCGATGCTCTGATTCAGCGCCTGCGAGTCACCTGCGTAGTTTCCGAAAGCCGGACCGCCGGCCTCGGAACCGAATGCGCCCGGCGCCTGCTCGGTGTAAGCATAGTAGCTGTAACGGCCAAAGATGGTGTTCTTCTCGTTGAGGTAGTAATCCTCGCGGGTGTCAAATGCGTTCCCGGTGATGGCAACCGCTCCGTTGATGGCGTAGTTGTTCACGAAGGGCTCGCCGGCGATCTGCTGGAAGTTGGGCGCGGGGAAATACTTCATGATCGCCAGAGCTTGCGGGCTGATCTCGCTTGCGGGAATTGTATTGTTCGCGTACGCGGTTCTGCCAACGCCCGTCGACGGGTCGCCGGTGTTGGGGTCGAAAATCGTGTAATTCTTATTGACCGCGGACCACTCGCTGAAATTGCCGGTGCTATCGAGCGCGTCCGGCACCGTGGTGACGACGCTGGCGCCCTGGGATTGCCGGTTGAGCTGCGCATCGCCGAAGAAGAACAGCTTGTTCTTGATAATTCTGCCGCCAATGGCTCCGCCAAACTGATTCTGGCGGTACGTGGCAGCGGGCAAACCGGAGAAGGGATTCGCGGCAAACGTTGTGAAACCAGGCGTGTTGAGCTGCAGGGTTTCAAAACCATCGGCGTGGAACTGGTTGGTGCCGGAGCGAGTGGAATAGCTGATCACACCGCCGCCGACGTAGGAGAATTCGGCGTCGAAGTTCTGCTCGGCCTGTTTCACTTCCTGCACGCCGTCGATGTTGGGGTTGATGACGATGATGCCCAAAATTGGGTCCTGGTCGGTGGTGCCGTCGAGCTCATAACCGATGGCGTCGAACAACTGGCCATTGGCGATCAACTGGACGCTGTTTTGCGGGTTTTCGTCGGAGGCATGCTGCCAGCCGAGTTTCGCGGTACCGGGATTCAGGAGCTCCATGGACTGCAGGTTGCGTCCGATGTTCGGCAAGTCATTGACCTCCTTCGCGGTGAACGTCTGGGCGACGTCCGCTCGATCGGCTTGCAGGAGCGGCGCTTCCGCGCTGACTTCCACTTCGGTGGTGACTGCGCCGACCTTCAGGCCGACGTCATACTTTTGTGCTTCATCCACCTGGACGGTGATGACATCGGAGGTCACCTTCGAAAATCCAGGGGCCTCAACGGTTACCTTGTAGGCATCCGGGATGAGCTGGCCTCTGTTGTAGTTACCCGACGCGTCCGTGACGATATCGATAACGGTTCCTTTGTTTTGATCCGTGATTGTGACCTTTGCATTGGGTACCCCACCCCCGTTTGCATCGGTAACGGTTCCATAAATGCTGCCGAAGACTTGTTGGGCAAAGCTGGCGGAAACGCTCGCGAAGAGCATTACGGCCAATCCCAGCATAGTCGCGCAACGACGATACCTGAACATGTTGTTCGCGTTCTCCTTTTTGGCAAGGCTTTCGCCTTGCAATGTACGTGGGTCCATACGGCCTCCCGAGTAGGACCAAGACAAACCTCTTTGTGCAGTCTAATAATGTATCTGCACTAGGCGCAGCACAAGTTTCAAGGGGTTTGATACTGTTAAGCCCCATAAGATTTTTCTATTCAGTAACTTAGTGGTCGCGTTACACGTTGTTACAGCCCCAAGAATGGAATCCGTAACCTATGAGAAATGAAAGACTTGTGGGTTTGGGGTGTAGGACGGATTGATATACCAACTTTCGGCGAATATCACATATCAGGTGTGGGTGGGGTGCGAACCGATGTGAGACGAGTGGTACTTTGTGGGGGTGAACGAAATGGAGGTAGACGTTTGGTGCGTGCGCCTGGGCGGCCGGGGCGCCGCGTCGCAGATGCTCGCCGACCTGCTTTCGGCGACGGAGCGCAAACGAGCGGCTTCGTTTCATGCGGAGGAGCACCGCCAGAAGTTTGCGATTTCGAGGGGAGTGCTGCGATTCCTGCTGGGACACTACCTGGGCGTGGAGGCGCGGAGTTTGGAATTCGAGTACGCGGCTCACGGCAAGCCATTCGTAGCTGAGGCGGGCATTCACTTCAATGTCGCGCATTCGGGCGAAATGGCGCTTTTCGCGGTTGGTGGGCTGGAAGTGGGAATCGACATTGAGAAGGTGCGGCCGTTGGCGGATCTGATGAGCGTCGCGGGAAGGTTCTTTAGCGAGGCGGAAGCAAGAGACCTGGCGAGTTTATCCGGCGAGGCGCGGTCGCGAGCGTTCCATCACTGTTGGGCTCGCAAGGAAGCTTATATTAAGGCGCTGGGTATCGGACTTTCCCTGCCTCTTGAAAGCTTCCGGGTGTCTTTGTTGCCGGGCGAGCCGGCGGGGTTACTGGAGATCCGCGGAAACCCGGGGCTGGAATTGGAGTGGCTGATTACGGATGTAGCAGCGCCGGAGGATTACGCGGCGGCTCTGGCGGTGCGCGCAAGGGAAATTCGACTGTGGACGAGTCCGATTCTTGAACCGGATCAACTTCCGGTCGCGCTATACGCCCGTAAGATCTAATACAATCTTGGCATGCGCCTCCTGCTTGCTCTCGCCGTGATCACTGTACTCACCGCATCGGAAACAGCGTCTGAGATGGATGCGACGCTGGCCGAGTGGCAGCCGGTGAAGATGCCTTATGATTCCACAGGGCTCACGGTGAAGCAGAGGCAGATGGTGGAAGAACTGGTGCGGGCGTCACAGGATCTGGAGCTGATCTACTGGAAACAAAGCGATCCGGAAGGGCTGCGCATTCTGCTGACCACCAAAGACGCAAAGCTGAAGCGGATGCTGATGATCAACGGGAGCCGGTTCGACCTGCTGCACGAGAACAAGCAATTTGCGGGCAATGAGCCATTTCGCCCAGGGCGGCAGATTTATCCGGCCAAGCTAACGCGCGAAGACATTGAAGCGTATGTGGCGAAGCATCCGGATCAGAAAGCGGCAATCTACAACCCGCTGACGGTCTTGCGGTGGTCCGATTCGAACGAGCCTGGTCCGAAGAAGCTGCGGGCAATTCCCTATCACCTGGAATACCAGTGGCAGCTCGGGCGGGCGGCTGGATCGCTGCGGCGGGCGGCGGATTTGAGCGACGATGCGGCTTTTGCGAACTTCCTGCGTCTGCGCGCGGCGGCGCTGCTGGACGATGACTACTATAAGAGCGATTCCGCGTGGGTGGATTTGAAGAATCCGCGGATCGACCTCATTTTTGCTCCTTACGAGACTTATCTGGACGATGTGCTGGGGGTGAAGGCATCGTGGGGCGCGGCGGTGTTAATCCGGAATGAAGCGGAGAGCGCGAAGCTGGCGATTTATGAGAAGTACGTCCCGGACATTCAGAATGCGCTGCCGGTGGCGGCGGCGGACAAGCCTTCCAAGGCAGGGCAGGCCACGCCTCTGGAGGTGATGGATTCGCCGTTCCGCGCGGGAGACCTGCGCCACGGTTACCAGGCGGTAGCCGATAACCTTCCGAACGATCCCCGGATTCATGCGGAGAAGGGGACGAAGAAGATCTTCTTCAAGAATTTCATGGACGCTCGCGTGAATTCCGTGATTCTGCCTCTGGCGAAGCAGTTGATGCGCGCGGACCAGGCGCAATCGGCTTCCGGCGAGGGGTATCTGGCGGCCGTGGTGCTTCACGAGATCTCGCACGGATTGGGGCCGTCGTATGCGACGGTGGGCGGCCACCAGCAGGATATTCGCGCGGCCATCGGCCCGGTGTATGCGGCGCTGGAAGAGGCGAAGGCGGATGTGGTGGGCATGTTCGGTTTGCACTGGCTGATCGACCATGGCGCGCTGCCGAGCCGCCGCGAGGAGGAATATTACGCCTCCTATGTAGCGGGCGTATTCCGAACGGTGCGCTACGGGACCGCCGAAGCGCATGGCCGCGCCGAGATGATGGAGTTCAATTATTTGAACGAGAAAAAAGCCGTGGAGTACGCGAGCGGCCGCTACGCGATTAATTACGAGTTGATGCCAGTGGTGATTGCCGCGCTGGCGAAAGAACTGCTGGAAATGGAAGCCACGGGGGATGGAAAGCGCGCGGCAGCCTGGTTCGCGAAATTTGACACGATGCCGGCGGAGTTGACAGCGGCGATCAAGAACGTGAAGGGCGTGCCGGTGGATATCGATCCGATTTCAGATTGGCCGGAACTGCCGCGGGATCTTGCGCAGCGTTAAGATCCGGCAGTTGTCATTGTGTTTAGTTGTTGTCTCCGCCGGATGAATCGTCAAACGAAGAATCCCCGCTGTCGCCGCCGGAGTCATCGGCCGTGCTGACGTCGGGCGAGTTGTCATCGCCGCCGCCGTCGCCGGCGCGGGGCTCGTCGTAGTAGTTATTGACTACGGTCTCGTTACCGCCGCCGTATCCGCCGCCGCCGTAGTTTCCTCCATAGTTACCTCCGCCGCCGCCGAATCCATGCATGAGAGATTCGATGCCTTCGAAGGCCAGCGCTCCCGCCGCTACGCCTGTTGCGGTAGTGGCCGCGCTGCGCAGGAAGCTGGGTTGGGCTTGTTGGTATTGCGGTGGATATTGGGGCGGAGCGTATTGGGGCTGTGAATATTGCGGAGCGTATTGCGGCTGGGCATATTGAGGATCTGCGCCGAAGAGCCGGCCGAGGAAGCTGGTATGCTGCGGCGGATTTTGCTGGGCCTGCTGGAGTTCATGGAGCCGGCCGTTGGCCTGGTTGAGGGCCATTTCCTGAATCAGAACCGTTTGCGCCAGTATGTAGAGCGCATCCGGCCGGGAACCGATCCGCTCCTGAATCATCTGATCCGCCTCCGGGTCTTTCTGCGGCGGCGGCGTGTTGGCGATGCGGGCGGCCAGGGATTCGAGCAGTTGTCTTTCCTGCGGGGTCATTTGTTCCTCCACCTAGTAGACGGAGCGAAGGCGGGTTTGGTTCAATTATGCTCGTAGGATGCCCAATGAATTATGGTTAATCCGGCACGGCGAGACGGCGTGGAGCTTATCGGGGGCCCACACGGGCACGACCGACCTGCCGCTGACGGCGGAAGGCGAGCGGCGCGCGGCGCTTCTGGGCAAAATGCTGGCCGGAAAGCAGTTCGCGCTGGTACTCACGAGTCCCATGCAACGGGCCAGGGAGACCTGCAGCATTGCGGGCTATGCGGACGGGGCGCAGGTGGACGCGAACCTCTCGGAATGGAATTATGGGGACTACGAAGGGAAGTCCACGCCGCAGATTCGCGAGGTGCGGCCTGGGTGGGAGTTGTGGAAGGACGGCGTTCCAAACGGCGAGACGGTGGAGCAGGTGTATGCGCGGGCGGCCAAAGTGATCGACCGGGCCATGCAAGCGACGGGTGATGTTGCCCTTTTCGCGCACGGGCACATTCTGCGCATTCTGGCGGCCTGCTGGCTGGCGCTGCCGCCAAACGCGGGACGGCTGTTCGCGTTAAGCACGGCCACGGTGAGTATTCTGGGCTATGAACGCGAGCAGCGCGTTATTTCACGGTGGAATCTTCCTCCTTCCGGTGGGCCGGCGACGGTTTGAAGCGCTCGTCGATTTCCACCTGGTAGCCGTTCACGAGGCGGTTGGTTTCATTGGCCATGCCGACAACGGCCATGAGCTCGGCGAACATGGAGTCCGACATACCGGCCTTGCGCGAAGCGGCGGTGTGGGACGCGATGCAATAGCCGCAGCCGTTGGTGACGCTCACCGCCAGGTAGATCATCTCTTTGGTGAGCGCGTCGAGAGTTCCGGGCGCCATGATCTGCCGGATGCTTTCCCATGTGCGGCGCAGCGTGGCTGGATCGTGCGCCAGTGCTTTCCAGAAGTTATTGATCCAATCCGTGTCGCGGGTGCGCATGATGTCGTCATAGACGGCGCGGACTTCCGCGCTCGCGTCCTGGTATTCGATGAATCCGAGGGTGGCCATCTGGCCAGTTTATGCGGTTGCGGATTTGACGTTGGGCGCTCGGCGGAACAGGCGCGCGAGGGTGCGGACGATCTTCGGCACGAACCAGGCCGACAGGGTGACGAAGACGATGACGACCGCGAGGATGATGACGGGGTGGAAGGCCATCAACAGAGTGGATGCGAAGGTCAGGGCGTCTTCCGAGAGGCTGAGAGCAATATTCGAAAACGGCTCCGGACTGGTGTTGGCTGCGAGGCGGACGGTGGCTTTCGTGCCATGCGAGCCGAGGGCAACTCCGCCACCGATGAGGAGGGCCGCGATGCGGATAGCGGGGTCGAAGTGAGCGAAGGCGGAGGCGGCCAGGATGGCGCCGGCGGGGATGCGAATGAAGGTGTGAATGGCGTCCCACGTGGAATCGATGGCGGGGATTTTGTCGGCGATGAATTGGATCAGGTACATTGCGCCGGCGATGGCGAGAACCCAGGTGTCGCTGATGCGAGAGAGGTCGCCGGGGAGCTGCACGAGGTGGAAGCGCTGGAGCAGGCCCAAGGTGAACACGGTGGCGTAGAGGTTGATTCCCGATAGCCATGCCGAACCCATGGCAAAGCCGAGGGTGCTGAGAGTGTTCACTTGACTATTGTGACTGACTCGTTGAGCGGAAGATAGACCCGACGGAAGACATAGCCGCCGATAAACAGGATCAACACGGGTCCCGCAAATTGACCCGGGCCGTCTAGGCTCATGTTTCGGCCAGTTGTGGTCAGAAGCTGACGCGCACGCCTACTTGCGCGGCGAATGGAATCCCGACCGTGGTTCCGGGTCCGAAGAAATCACCTAATGCACCGGCGGGAACGCGCAGTTGATTCAGGCTGGTGATCGGTTGCTGCTGGGTGCAGGAAGGATTGAGGCAGAATGCGGTGATGTTCGCCAGGTTGTTGACGGGCATTGGGAAGGCCGCGACATTGGTCACGTAGTTCGCGCCCGGGTTATTGCGGTTGAAGAGATTGAAGAACTCGATGAATGGAGTGGCTTGCCACCGCTCCTTCGTAAAAGGCCGGCTGACGCGCATATCGAATTGGATGTAAGGCGTGCCGCGAAGTTCATCGAGTGAGGTTTGCACTCCATTGACCACGGCGCGATCGTCGAGAGTATCTCCGAAACCGTTCACGTCCACCGGGGTCGTGAGCGTGATGGGACGGCCGCTTTCCGCCTGGCCGAGCAGCGTGACTTCAAATCCGGCTGGGGCATGTACCGTCGCCGCAAGTACAAAGCGATGCAAAACATCTTCTCCTGAAGGGCCGTAGTCGCCCTTCGCGAACGCGTTCAGGGGATCGCACACTCCGTTGACGTAATCGAAGAGTTCGCCGAGCACGCATCCCCAGGTCTCCGCGCTCGAGAGCGTGTAATTGGCGATGACATTCAGGCGGCGCGAAACATTGCCTTGTAAGTGGACGGACATGCCGTCATAACGCGAGCGGTTATCGGTGCGGAATACGTTGATGTCCGGAACGTTGGCCTGCTGGGTGGCCACGTCGCTTGAAAAAAGCGGAGAGTTTAACGTGTAGCCGGCTTGATAGAGATAGCGTCGGTAGCCGTGAACGCCTTCTTCGTGAGTCCAGTCCGCGCTCATCATCCATTTGGCGTTGAACGCGTGCTCCACGCCGGCGCTGGCGTGCAATGCATACGGCGTCTTGTACGCGGGATCGATCAGTGAGCCCATGCCACCGTTGGACGCGCCCGGAAGGCAGCCGGCGTCGCCGGGAGAAACACACGCGCCCGGCGCCTGGTTGACTGCCTGGAAAGCAGTCACCCAGCCATTCTGCGCTAAGTCGTTGTAGTAGAGGCCGGCGCCGGCGCGAAGCACGGTGCTGCGGGATTTTCCAAACGCATAGGCGAGACCGAGACGGGGAGCAATCTGCTTGTGATAGTCATGCGGCGCGCCGGGATGGGCGAACAGATTGATTTGCAAGGCTTCGAGCGTTAATAGAGCCGGGTTATCGAGTTGCGAGCGCCCGGAAGCGGTGAACAATCCGAAAGTTGTGTCGTAGCGCAGCCCATAGTTGATGGTCAGGTGCGGGGTGGCGCGCCAGGAATCCTGCGCGTAGAAACCGAGCCGCTGGACATTTTGAGAGAAGCTGCCATTCCCGGCGGGCGTGGTTGTGCAGGTTGTGCCCGCGGTCACCTGCACGGCGGCGGTGGGGGTGCAAGTGAGGTCTGCCGAGAACTGCTGGGGATTGTTCAGGTAGTCAATAGGATCTTGCGCGAACACGGTCAGGTTTTCCGCCGTGCCCGGAAGCGCGCCGCTGAGCACAGGCTCATGAATGAAATCGATTCCGAAACTGGGCGCATGGTTTCCGGAGGAATGCGTGACCACGTAGCGCGCCTGATATTTCTCCTGATTGCGCAGAACGGGGAATGCGGTGATGGGCGTCACGAACTGGTTATCGCCGAAGGTTTCAAAACCGGAGATCGTTTGGAAAGTGGAACTGAATGGGAACGCGAGGGCGAAACCCAGGTAGGAATTGCGGGCTTCGGTGAGATGCAGATAACTGGCGTCGAGCGTGAATGAACCAACCCAGGTGGGACTGAAGATGAACGAGTTGCCGATGACTCCATTCAGGTAGTTGTTGTGCCAGGTGGCGCCGGTGGAGGCGAGCGTGGCCTGCTGCACGAAGGCATTGTCGGTGGTGTAGTTATCTTCCGCCGCGCGCCCGAACCAGTTGGAGCGCGGCGATTGGGCCCAATCGAGGCGCATGGTTCCCAGATAGTCGCGGAAAGGAACGGCGACGTTATCCGGTACAGGGATGGAAGTAACTCCGGGGATGAGACCTTGCTGCGCGAGGGACGCCAGTGCATTGAACTGCGTCAGGCTGGCCGGACTGTAGGCGATGCTGGCATCTTCGTGCACCGCTTCGAAGGAGGCGAAAAACCACACCTTGTCCCTGATGAGCGGACCGCCCAGGGTGCCGATATAATTCTGCCGGGAGAACGGCTGCTTGGGCAGCGGCGCGGGATTCTCGATGGGATAGCGAGCGTCGAGAGCGGCGGCGCGCTCATAGAACGCGAGATCTCCATGGAACACGTCGCTGCCGCGCTTGGTGGTGATCACGACGGACCCGCCAACGGTGCGGCCGGTATCCGCGTCCTCCTGGGACGTGCGCACGGCGAACTCCTGAATGGCATCGGGCGAGAAGTTCTGTAAGAAGCCGCCGATGTAGTCGTCGGAATTGTCCCCCCCATCGACGGAAAGGACGTTATTCAACCCGGAGCTGCCGCCGACGGACATTGCGGTGATTCTGGCTTTGGTAGGGTCGGATGGCTCGACTGGTTCCGTTCCGGGGATGAGGTAGGCAATGTTGGCGAAGCTACGCATGGCCAGCGGAATGGATTCCAAATCCTGCGAAGTGACAGTGCCCCCGTGTACGGCGCTGGTGGTGTTCATGGGCTGGGTAGCGATGGAGGAAGCCTGACCGGCGACCGTCAAGGCTTGGGTCACCGATGCCGGATACATGGTGACGGCGATCTCACGAGAGGTACTGACTTCGATCTTGACCTGGGCGCGCGCCTCGGCAAAGCCTTTCAAGTTGACGGTGATGGAGTAAGTCCCAGGCTGAAGGTCATCGAAGCGGAACTGGCCGCGGGCGTCGCTGGACGCGCGCCGCTCTACGGTAGATTCGACGGCGCGCAGCTCGATGGCGGCGCCGGAAACCACGGCCGAACTGGAGTCATTCACTGCGCCCACCAGGCTGCCCCGGAAATCCTGAGCCTGCAGGAAAAGCGGCATTAGCGTGACGCTTGTCAGCATTGCGCGCACAAGCGGAGAGAGGCTTCGCTCCTTCAGATACATAAGGCTTAGGGTAAACGATTGGGGGAGAGAAAGAAACGGGAGGTTGGCTTCCCCTTAGTGTGACCGCATGGCAGCGCTTTCCAGACGAATTTCGGGATAGAAATCAACTGCGCGCGCCACTACGAGTCAATTATGCTGTTCGCTTACAAGTATATTATGTGGCGAGAGACAGACGGACCGGCCTGGAGTTTGGTTGAATCGGAGCCCTTTCGGTCGCTATTCCGCTACCGCGAGTAGTTCTCCTATTTCCCAACGGCAATCGGTGATCCCCTGGGGCGGCCCCGAAACTTAGCGGAGTATCATCGCGCCGGGAATGATCGGATTCGCGAACTGATAGAGCATCAGGTAAACGATGACTCCGGTGACGCTGACGTAGAGCCAGATGGGGAATGTCCAGCGGGCAATTTTGCGGTGCTTGTCGAAGCGGGCTTTCAGGGCGCGATTCAGGGTGATGATGGCGAGCACGGGAACTGTGACGGCCAGCATAGTGTGGGTGATCAGGATGGTGTAGTAGACGTAGCGGATGGGTCCGGGATTGGGGTAGTGAATCGAGCCGTGAACCTTGTAGTGATAAGTGAGATAACAGGCAAGGAAAACCATGGATGTGATGAACGCGGAGATCATCACCCGGCGGTGCGCAGCGATCTTGCGCCGGCGAATCAGGATATAGCCCCAGATCAATAGAATGCCGGCGAGGCCATTGAGGGTCGCATTCACAAGCGGTAAATCCCGAACGGTAATCAAGTTGTCTCCTTTTCTAATTGATGCGCGTCGTGGCCGATGCGGTCGACCATGTTTTCGAGGGCGAGACTATAGTACGCGCGAATCCGGCCCTGTTGGTCTATGAGGACGAAACGAGTGCTGTGGTCGAAGGTGGCGTCCAGCGAGCCGAGTTTGAAGGCGTCGCGATCGAGCATGTTGAGGGTCGCCGGGTCGCCGGTGAGGAAGGTCCATCGATCGGGCTGTGCGCCGAAGCGGGCGGCATAGGCGGTGAGTACGGGCGGGGTGTCACGCGCCGGGTCCACCGTGAAGGAAACCAGGCGGACGGAAGCCGGAGTGGCCTGCTGGACGTGCTTGAGGCGCTGCGTCATCAGGGGACACGGACCGGGACAGTGGGTATAGATGAAGTCGGCGATCCAGACGCGGCCAAGCAGAGAGGAACCGTTGAAGGCCTGTCCGGTTTGCGCCGTGAGGGTGAAGCCGGGAACCTGGCCGAGGACAGGCAGGGGCGTTTCCCGGGAACAGCCGGCGAGCAGGAGACAGGCCATGAGGGCGAAACGCGCGGTCACAGGCGCGCGTGGTCCAGAATCATCAGCCCGTACATCAACGGAAGATAAATTACGGAGACCAGCAGGACTTTACGCGCGTTCACCAGGGTGCGGTTGAAGGCAACGCGAACGCCCGCGGAAAGAAACCATCCGCCCAGCAGAAGCGCTCCTACAAGATAGACGCGACCCGTCATGCCGAGCAGCGTGGGAAGCAGACTGATTGGAATCAAAGTCGAGGCGTAGGCCACAATCTGGCGAGAAGTGGATTCGCCATCGGGCTCGACGACGGGAAGCATGAGGATGCCGGCCCTGGCGTAATCTTCACGGTACATCCAGGCGATGGCCAGGAAGTGCGGAAACTGCCAGAGGAACAGGATGGCGAACAGCGACCAGGCCTGCAGGTTGAGATGTCCGCTGGCGGCGGCGAAGCCGATCAGTGGCGGCACCGCTCCGGGCAGCGCCCCGACAACCGTGGAGAGCGAAGTGCGCTGCTTGAGAGGCGTATAGACGAACAGGTACGCCGACAGGGTGAATAAGCCGAGCAAGCCGCTGAGCAGGTTCACGAAGAGCGCGAGCCCCGCGAAACCGATGGCGGCAAGACCGATCCCGAACAGGAGAGCGGCGCGCGGGGTGAGTTTTTTCGCGGGGAGCGGCCGGCCTTCCGTGCGCCGCATTTTACCGTCGGCCTCGCGTTCGAACCACTGATTGAGGGCGGCGGTGCCGGAGGCGATGAGAGCCGTACCGATCACGGTATAGACGAAGATGAGGAGTTCCGCCCAGTTCCACGCACCGGTTCCAGTGCGGTCTTCGAGGCCGAAAAAGAATCCAATGCCCGTGCTCATGAGAATGAGCCAGGTGATGCGGGGCTTGGTGAGGGCCACGAAGTCCATCATGGGCGTGGGTTTCAGCGCAATTGCGGTGTCAGCCGCCATAAGCAAACTCCATGCTTTTCACCTGGTGCGGCTGCACGGTGACATGCTGTTCTTTGCGCCCGTACTTTTCATGGACAGCTTCCACAGTGTACTCGCCCGGTGGAACGCCCTTCAGGTCGAACGAGCCATCGGGACCCGTAACCGCGAAAAAGGGATGCGCGATCACGGCGACATAAGCATGCATCCAGGGATGCACGCTGCAACCGACGGGGAACCAGACCTCCTGCCGCAGATACCGTTTGTGAAGGGATTCGCCGCGCGGGAACTCGATTTCGCTGGAGCCAAGATTGACGGTGGATTCCATGTGGACATTGTGATTGACAGGATCTTCGTTGCGAATTTCAAGGTCTTGATTGGTCATCAGGGCCAGGACGTGGGGTTGGTAAACGCAGCCGGCCTGGGTGAGGGTGACGGTTGAAAAGGGCGTTTCCCAGTGGCGCTGGGGCACGCCGGCTTTGAGCCAGACCAAGGTATTGCGGAGCGTACCATTCGGATTGACGATCACGGTCTCTTCGCGCACCTGCTTTTTGTGATGCTCGCGCTCGCACTGCGGATTGGAAGAGAAGTCGATCACTTTCATCGCGGGCCTGGGGCCGTGGAACCTGACGGAGCCCCGGATTTCGCCGGTGGCATTCGGATCGACCGCGGCCGTGGAGAGCAGGCCGACCGCCCCGAGAAGGCTGGCCGCCGTCATGATCCGATTTCGCAACCCTTATTTTTGCATTTGTGCGAACGCCGGTTCATGCTGAAGCGTATGATTACCCGTAAGAGTATTGATTTGAGGTAAGCAACATGACACGAAACATCTTATTTTTCTGCGTGCTCGCGGGTTCGTGCGCAACGGTCGCCTGCGACGACATGGATTTTGATTTCGGTGAGGGCGGCGGCACGCGCGTCGAATCTCCGTTTCACTACAGCTACGACGTGAAGCCGGGCGGACGGCTGGAAGTGGAGACGTTCAACGGGGCCGTAGAGATCCGTTCCTGGGATCAGAACAAGGTGGATGTCTCCGGGGCCAAGTATGCGAATTCCGCAGCCCTGCGCGACCAGATCAAGATTGATTCCCATGCCACTCCCGATGGCGTGGAGGTGCGGGTGATCCGGCCTTCCGAACATCACGGCGGCAACATGGGCGCGCGCTTTGTGATCCGGGTGCCGCTGAACTTTGTGCTGGACCGGATTACCAGCTCGAACGGGCAGATCAAGGTCGAAGATCTGGAGGGCGGCGTGCGCGTACACACCTCGAATGGAGGAATTCACCTTTCGCGGATCAAGGGGAATGTGGACGCGACCACAAACAATGGAGCGATCGAGTTGAATGAACTGACGGGCCGCGCGGTTTTGACCACCAGCAACGGGCACATTCAGGCGGATCACCTGACGGGTCCGGTGGAGGCGACGAGTTCCAACGGGTCGATCAATATTGCCTTCGAAGCGCCGCCCAAGAGCGACATTCACGCTGAGACGAGCAATTCCTCAATCGAGGTCTCGATGCCGGAATCGAGCGCGGTGCGCGTGCGGGCCTCCACGTCGAATTCGAGCATCACTTCGGATTTCCAGGTGGATCAATCGGGGACGGTTTCCAAGACTCATCTGGAAGGGACGATTCATGGAGGGGGACCGATGCTGGATCTGGAGACATCGAACGGGAGTATCCGCCTGGCGAAGCCATAGCTTCAGTTATTGAACAGCCGCCAGTTCCGCGTAGAACTGCCCCCTACTTCGGCATGTTGATCAACACGTCCACGCCCGATCCCTGCCCCACCACCAAATCCAGCTTGCCGTCGCCATTCAGATCCCCCGACGCGATGGACACCGGAACTCCGCCTACGCCGAAACTGATCGGCTCGAGCGCAAAGGCACCGTTCCCGGTTCCCAGAAGAATGGAGACATCGTTGGCCAGCCCGTCCGCCACAGCCAGATCGGGGATTCCGTCGCCGTTAAAGTCGCCGATCGTGAGTGCCGTCGCAGCCGCGTCAATGGTATACGTCACCGGAGTCCGGAACGTGCCATCGCCGTTCCCGAGCGACACGCCCACCAACCCCGCCTCATCCGCCCCGCCAAATCTCCGACGCCCAGTGCCGCACGCAGCCCGCGGCGCCACGCGTCGCACAAGGCTTTGGGGGCCGGCGGGATCGACGGCCGCGTTCGGGTGCTACGGTGAACTCGTTTCTCCCGAGGAATCTGAAGAACTTTGGAGTGATGTAATCCGCGCTATGATGCGTGAAGGGATTGGGATGTTGGTAGCATCCCAATCCCAAGATTACCTTCCTTTTTAGGCGGAAGACGATCTCGACCGTGTAGCGTAGCCACACAATCTTCAAGCGAAGTGTCATACAGCAACACCTCCTCTCTGCTTCAGATTGCACGAAAGCCCTCGCCAAACGGGGGCTTTTTCGTTTGTCGGCGGGCTGTGCACCCTAGTACCGTCAGGAAAGTCTGACGTTTGATTACGGCGTCTTACCCCTGCGAAATCAGGATTTCGCCTGATTGCCGGCGTACCGGGCAACAGCTAATCTCAAAGCACAAGAGAGAACGAGGGTAGTACGGCCGGTTCGTCGTGAGGGGCGAGCCGGCTTTTTTATTGCTCTTTTTTATTGCTCGTTTTTACTTGTCAGATGCGAACGGCCATCATCGATTTTGGAATTCCAGCGAACCGTTCAATCACGATCTTCCCATCCGGGAAAAAGCCTCGAAACTCGCTGGGAGGAATCAGGCGGATTTCCTTCAGATTGGCGTCGATCTGCTCCTGAGTGGGGCGCGTGATGATGCCCCAAACCGTCCCATTGCGCACGACGCGCCGGCGCACGGTTTTGGGAAGCCAGTGGACGAATGGCGTGATGTAGTGCGGTTCCACCGGGAATCTCGGGTCCGGGGTCTGTATCCAGTATCTTTTTGCGACGCGGCGAATCTCGGAGGCCATCGCGGCCTGGTTTTTGGACGTTTCCAAATGTTCGATCACCGAATTTGAGAAAGCGACGTCGAACTGGCCATCCGCGAACGGCATGTCCCGGGCATCCGCGCGGACCCAGGTGATACCCTCCGGCAGGTCCTCATCCTGATCGTAGATGTTGAGGATGGTGACTGCGCGCGGTCGAGGAAGATTGAGTTCCCTCGCGGTGCGCCAGAAGAATCCATTGCCGCCCACATCGATGATGGATGTTTCCGGACCAATTCCCAACGTGGCGTAAAAGTTCTTGACGCGCTTGGTCCTGAAGTGTTTGAGGAACGGCCGGTAGATGTCGTGGATATTCATGGTTTCAGCCGCCCAGCATTAGTTTAGCGAAGTACAATAGCGTCACCGATGCGCTTCTCCGCCCCTTTCCTTTTGTTCCTGTTGCTCACGCCCGCCTTCGCGCAGGACGATTCGGCCCGCCTCCATCAACTTTTCGATGAAGACCAGGCCTGGATGCTGAAGACTTCTCCGGAAGCGGCGACCTCTTATGGCTATCCCGGCGAGAACGATCGCTGGTCGGATTTCTCTCCCGCGGCGATTGAGAAGTCAAAACAGCACGCCGCCGCGAATTTGAAGGTGCTTGATTCCATCCAGCGGGCCCGGCTGAATCCCGACGATCAACTGAACTACGACCTGTTCCGCTGGCGCGTCGGGACGGACGTGGATGGGAACCGTTTCCCGCAGGAGTATCTGGCGGTAGATCCGCTGGGCGGCGGCGTGCATAGCTGGGTCCCGCAAGTGATGCAGCAAGCGCCCGCGCGCACGGTGAAGGATTATGAAGACGCCATCACGCGCTTAAACAAAGTGCCGGAGCTCGTGGATCAAAATATCGCCTTACTGCGCGAAGGAATCAAGCGCGGGATTACGCAGCCGAAGATCGTGATGCGGGATGTGCCGGCGCAGGTGGGCCAGATTCTGAAAGACGCGCCCGCGGCGAGCGTGATGCTGAAGAACTTTCAGAATTTCCCCGCAACAATCAGCCCGGCGGATCAGGACCGCCTGCGCCGCGCGGCGAATGCCGCGGTGGATGGGGTGGTGTACCCCGCGTTCCGCAAGTGGCGCGATTTCCTGGCCACGGAGTATCTTCCGAACTGCCGGGAAACGATTGGGATTTCGGCGCTGCCGAACGGCCTGGAGTGGTATCAGTCCGCAATCCGGACGCGCACGACCACGAATCTGACTCCGCGGCAAATTCATGAGATCGGCCTCGCCGAGGTGAAACGGATTCGCACGGCCATGGATGCCACCATCGCCCAGACCGGGTTCAAAGGCAGCTTCGACGAATTTGTCAACATGCTGCGAACAGACCCGAAGTTCTACTTCACCAATGAGCATGACTTAGTGGAGGGTTACCGGGACATTTGCAAGCGCGTGGATGAACAGTTGCCGAAGTTATTCGGGAAGCTGCCCCGCGAGCCTTACGGCGTGGAGCCGATGGACGCTTACTACGCGCCGTCACAGACTTCGGCATTCTATGAGGAGGGTTCGGTGGATGGCCGGCGTCCCGGCATGTACCGCGTGAACACCTATAAGCTGGATTCACGGCCGAAGTTTGAAATGGAAGTGCTCTCGATGCATGAATCCGTCCCCGGCCACCACTTGCAAATCGCCCTGGCGCAGGAGATGCAGAATGTTCCGGAGTTTCGCAAGCACCTCGAAACCACGGCTTTTGTGGAGGGTTGGGGATTGTATTCCGAAAGCCTGGGCTATGAAATGGGGTTTTATAAAGATCCGTACTCGCGCTTCGGGCAGTTGAGCTTCGATATGTGGCGCGCGTGCCGTCTGGTGGTGGATACGGGGATGCATGCCATGGGCTGGACGCGTCAACAAGCCATCGATTATATGAAGGCCAACACGGCGCTCTCGGAACAAAACATCACGGCCGAGGTGGACCGCTATATCTCATGGCCGGGCCAGGCGCTGGCTTATAAGATTGGCCAGCTAAAGATCCGGGAGCTGCGCACCATGGCGGAGCAGCGCCTCGGCGCGGCGTTTGACGAGCGCGCGTTTCACGATTTGGTGTTGAGTGGTGGCGCCCTTCCGCTGGATGTTTTGCAGAGAAGGGTGGAGGTTTGGGTGAATGCCGGGCACGGGAAGTAAAGCGCCTCCTTTTGATCTGACCGCGCTCCGTGGCGGCCGCAAATCGCTGGCGGATCTGCTGGCGGGCGGGCCGGTGGTGCTGGTGTTTTTCAAGATCAGTTGCCCCACGTGCCAGTTCGCGCTTCCTATTGCCGACCGGATAGCGCGCGCGGGCGGCCCTCTCGTGGCCATTTCACAAGATGACGCGGAGGCCACGCGCCAGTTCAACCGGCGTTTTGGAATCCAGATGGAAACGCTGCTGGACGGCAAAGGCTATCCGGCCAGCAATGCCTACGGGATCGAATACGTGCCAACTTTCTTCGAGATTGGCCAGGACGGCAAGATCGAGCGTTCGTTCACCGGCTTCGTGAAAAACGAACTGGAAGGGCTGGGGCGGCGCTTCGGGATCGAGACGTTTCGCGAAGACGAAAACGTTCCCGCTCTCAAAGCCGGCTGACACGGGAAGAATTAGCTTCCGGTCGGAGGCCACGCATTCTAAACCGGCGTTCGATACCATAGAAAAGACCATGGCGAACAAACTCGAAGAGATCTTCAGCGCGGCCGCGGCCGTGGCCAAGGGCATGAGCGTCACCATCAAAGAGATGGTGCAGCCGGATATCACCGAAGATTATCCGGACGCGCCGCCAACCCTCGAAGAACGCTACCGCGGCAAACACGTGCTGCAGCGCGACGAGAACGGACTGGAGAAGTGCGTGGCGTGCTTCCTGTGCGCGGCTGCCTGCCCCGCGCAGTGCATCTATATCGAGGCGGCGGAGAACACAGAACAGGTGCGCATCAGCGGCGGCGAACGCTATGCGAAGGCCTACAATATTGATTACAACCGCTGCATCTTCTGCGGGTTCTGCGTGGAGGCGTGCCCCACCGATGCCATCACGCATGGCCATGGGTTTGAACTGGCGAGCTACAACACGTCCACACTGATCTATCGCAAGGAAGACCTGCTGGCGCCGATGCCCGCGGGCGCCAAGCCGGTTGTGATTGCGCCCGCGCCGCCATCGGGCGCCCACTAAAACGTGCGCGCTTGGATTTCATTCTTGTTCGCGGTGGCCGCCTTCGCGGCGGATGGCGATTTGCAAAAAGCGCGGATCGGCGACCTGAAGCTCGAAAGCGGCCAGGTGATTCGCGATTGTCTGATCGGCTACCGGACTTACGGCACGCTCAACACCGGCAAGTCGAATGCGATTCTGTTTCCCACCTGGTTTGGCGGCCGCAGCGAAAGCCTGAAGGGCCTCGTGGGTTCAAACGGCGTGGTGAATCCTGCGGGCCTTTTCGTGATTCTGGTGGATGCGCTGGGTGACGGCGTGTCCTCCTCCCCGTCCAACAGTAAGCTGCAGCCGCGGATGAACTTTCCGCAATTCACCATTCGCGACATGGTGGAATCACAGCACCGGTTACTCACTCAGAAGCTGGGCATTCCGCATCTGCGCGCCGTGATGGGCATTTCGATGGGCGGGATGCAGACCTTCGCCTGGGTAACCGCATATCCCGATTTCATGGATAAGGCGATTCCCATTGTGGGCAGTCCGAAACTGTCTTCCATCGATCTGCTGCTGTGGAACGCCGAGAAGCACGCCATCGAAGCCGGGGCGGATTGGAAGCATGGCAACTACCAGACGCCTCCGGTAGAGACGATGCGCGCGGTGGAGGATATCCACGAGTTCGCGTTGACCACACCGGCGGGGCGCGTGAAACAGACGCCGGCGGCGGGCTTCGACCAATTTCTAACAAACAGCGAAGCCGCTATGGTGAAGGGCTTCGACGCCAATGACTGGCTGCGGCAACTGGAAGCCATGATCGCGCAGGATGCGGGACCGGCCAGCGCCGTCAAGGCGAAGCTGCTGGTGGTGGTTTCGGCGCAGGACCATATGGTGAACCCCACCTCGGCGCTTGCCTTTGCGAAACAGGCCCATGCGGAAACGCTGGTGCTCGATAGCGATTGCGGGCATCTGGCGACCGGGTGTGAAAGCGCCCGGCTGAGTGCCGCGGTTGCTCAGTTCCTCCACTAACTTATGGACCTGATTGATTCCATCGAAGCGCGCGTGCTGGGAGCGCTCATTGAGAAAGAAGCCACCACGCCCGAGTATTATCCGCTTTCCTTAAACGCCCTGATCAACGCCTGTAACCAGAAATCCAACCGGCATCCCGTGGTGGATTATGACGAAGAAACGGTGAGCGAAGCGCTGGCCCGTTTGCGGCATAAACGGTATGCGGCGGTGATTGTCGGCAGCGGGCGCGTGAGTAAGTATGCGCAAAGGCTTTCGGAGACCTTGAACCTGGGGCGCAGGGAGTTGGCCGCGCTTTGCACCCTGCTGCTGCGTGGGGCGCAAACGCTGGGCGAGGTGAAGGATCGCAGCGAGCGCATCTATAACTTCGCGGATCTGGAAGAAACCGAGCGCGTGCTGGAGAAGATGGCCGAGTTCCCTTTGGGCGCGCTGGCGCGGAAACTGCCACGGCAGCCGGGGCAGAAGGAACAACGCTATGCGCAGGTGCTGAGCGGCGAGCCTTTGCTGGAAGTGGAGATGGACGCTCCGGTGGTGAGCGGCGGCGGAAGAGTGGCGCAGCTTGAGGCGGAGGTGGTGGCGCTGAAAAACGAGTTTGCGGAGTTGAAGCGAAGGTTTGAGGAGTTGGAAGCGGCGCTGAAGTAAGTCATTAGTTACCAGGCCATGTCAGGGTCACCCGGAAATCGAGTGTGTCAAGTAACAATCCGCCGTCTGGCGATTCATGATGCCGCATCCTGGTAATCGTCAAGGTCCCGTGTCCGCAGCGGGCGTCAACCTCTTTGGATGTATTGGCAGCAGGCGCGTAAGAATCGTTGAGGGTATTGATAGCCCGCTGCCAGTCTTCCTCCGATAATACGAACGAAAAGCGCCGTACGAATTTTGAGGCATTGGTTGTCGGCGCGAACTCCCAGCTCTGAACGTCCGTGTCATTGGGACCGTGGAGTGGAGGAGTCACGATGGTGGCGAAGTTGTGCGCGCCCTCCGCGCACGATTCCTGGATGCCGATGACCCATCCGTTTTCGTTGGCGCCGGGTTCGTATTGAAGGCAAAACCAGAGGCCGCTGCTGAGCCGGCGGCCGAAATCCTGGCCTTGCAGGACGCGCCCTGAGAACTTCGCGGTCTCCGCAGTTGCCAGGGCCTGAGCGAGGACGCAAAACAAAACAACGATCCAAAGGCGCAGCATTCTTTAGCTTCCCAAATGCTCGCGCGCAATCGCAATAAAGTTCGCCGCCAGCATCTTCACCGGGCCGGATTTGATACCGAGATCGACCGTGGTCACGCAACTCGCATCAACCTTGCGGTAAACCGCGCCCGGGATCGACACGCTTCCCACGCAGGCCGGGGCGAGCGACACGCCGAGCCCGGCGGCCACAAGACGAACCAGAGTCGGCCATTGGTGCGCTTCCTGAACAATGTGGGGCCGGAAGCCATTCCTCTCGCAGCAGGCGATGGTCCTGTCGAAGGCGAGCGGACCCATGCGGCGGGGAAAGAGCACGAACGGCTCGGCCTGCAGATCGTTCAGACGGAACGTCCTCTTACGCGCAAGCCGGTGCGATTCCGGAACCACCGCGAGGAACGGTTCGCTGAGTAAGGTCTCTAACAGGATTCCTTCCGTGGGGTCTCCATCGCGCAGGAAGGCCAGATCAAGAATCCCGTCAAGCAGCGCGGCAATCTGCGCCGAAGTCACTAAGTCGAGTAACCGAAGCTCCACCTTCGGGTAACGGCTCCGGTAGCTTTGAATTGCGGCGGGAAGTTTGGTCAGCATGACGGAGCCGCTGAAACCGATGGTCAGCGTGCCTTCTTCGCCGCGTCCCAGCCGTCGGACCTGCGCCAGGTCGTCCTGAACTTTTTCGAGCGTGCTGCGAGCGCGCTCGGCCAGCAGTTGGCCGGCAGGGGTCACCTTCACGCCCCGCGTGGTCCGGTCAAAGAGCCTGTGGCCGACGATCTGTTCGAGCCGCTTGATCTGCTGGCTCAGCGGCGGCTGGGCCATCCCCAGCCGTTCGGCAGCCCGGCTGAAATGCAGCGTCTCGGCCACGGCCATAAAGTAGCGGAGATGCCGTAGCTCAATCTCATCATTCATACGATCATCATATAAATGCGCACCTTTGAACTATTGGACATCTTTATCGTTCTTGCCGTAACGTAGTTGTGAAGTGAGGAATGATCACGTGATTCGCGAGTTCCTGCCGGGCGACGAAGCGGCCTTTCGCACGCTGAATGAAGAGTGGATCGGGCGCTATTTTGTTCTTGAAGCCAAGGACCGGGCGGCGTTCGACGACCCGCAAAAGACCATTCTGGTAGGCGGCGGCAGAATCTTTCTGGCTGTCGAGGATGGGCGGCCGGTTGGGTGCTGCGCCCTACAGGCTATGGGCCCTGGCGAGTTTGAACTCGTGAAGATGGCGGTAACGGAATCGTCGCAGGGCCGTGGAATTGGCCGCCGGCTGCTGGAGAGAGCGATCGAGGAAGGCTTCGCCCTGGGCGCAACCCGTCTGTACCTGGAAACAAACCACCAGTTGATCACGGCCATTCGTCTCTATGAGTCGGTTGGATTTCGGCATGTTCCAGCCGAGCGCCGCGTAACTTCCCCCTACGCGCGTTCCGATGTTTCCATGGAACTTTTCCGGCAGGCGGACTCAACGCTCGGCGCACATTGTGCGTCAAAATAGAACAAAGGAGCTCTTATGCGCCTGCCTGCTTTCTTCTTCGCGCTCGCCCTTTCTTGCGGCGTGTGTTGCGGCGCGCAACAGCGCGAAGTTACCTACCAGGGTCCGCTCACGCCCAACAACATCACGCCGACCTTTGAAAAAGGCTATCTGTTGGTCTATGACTATCCGAGGGTCCACGTGTATGCGGCCGATGGGTCTCCCTTGTGCAGCATCGCGCCGGAAGCGGATCCCGCACGCATATTCCCGCGCATTCAGAACGCCGGGGCGGATGTGGATGGAACGTTGGCGGCGGCCATCGAGTACCGAAAGGGAGACGACCGCGGCGGCGGTATCGCGGTGTTCGACAATTCCGGTAAGCAGTTACAATTCTTCGACACGGGCAAGTATCTGCCCACGCAAGTCTCGTTCGCGGACGATCACACGATCTGGACTTTGGGATGGCGGCACGGGAAAGCCAGCCACGAGGATTACTTCATTCTGCGGAACTATTCTCAGAACGGAGAGGAGCTTGGGGCGTTTCTTCCGCGATCTTCCTTTGAGCATGATCCAGAACCGGTTGGCCCCATGACCGGCGCGTGGCAACTGCGCGTGACGGGCGAACGGATCGGTGCGCTCTTTTATGAATCGTCCATCCTGCAGCCGGGACAGCAACTGCCGCCGATGCTGTGGGTGGAACTCGACTTGAAGGGCAAGGAATTGGGACGGTGGGAGATGGGCGGAACTTACGCACCACGAGCGTTCACACGTAGCGGGGCGCTCTATCGAACGGGCGGTGGCCTTTCGCTGTTCGACCGCTCCGCGAAGACCTGGCGAAGGGTCGCGGATGCTCCCAGTGGAGAGCTTCTTGGCGCCGATGGCAACGACCTGGTGTTTCGAGAGGCGGGCACGAATACACTCCGTTGGGTTCCCTTCGGGCAATAATTCAATGGCCCGCCAGGCCGGTTCGCAACTCATCAAGATCCGTATCCAGCTTCACGGCGTCCTCGCGTTCGAATGCCGGCCTTCTCACTAACTTCTCAATGTCTTTCATGGTCGACTTGAGCTCCTTTTCGTCCACCGGTTTCTTATTGCGCTGGCGCCCCAGATTCACCGCGAGCACGCCATTGATATCCAGAAGGCGCGATCGATCGTCATTAGTCAGATGGCCGCGCACGAGCGCGCTGCTCAGATCGTTCTGTAAGTTCTCAAGAACGTCCAGCAAGCTGATTGAAAGCGCCGCAACCAATGCCACCCGGTTCAAGCGAGCCATTTGTAGAAATAGAAGAGCATCGGCGTCGCGCCGGTATTGGTGATGCCGTGCATTTTGTCTCCGGCGCAGTACATCATGGACCCGGGTCCCACTGGTGTGGTTTCCTCGCCGCAGACGATCTCGCCGGCGCCTTCAGCCACCAGCATGAATTCCTCCTCCTCGTGCAGGTGTGGAGGATGCGGACTCATTCCCGGCAGGAGCAAAATGCTGCCCGCCGTCATCGATTTCAGTTGATCCGTACGCCCTTCAAAATACATGCGGACTTCGCCAAACGATTCCCGAGCCGTCTTCAGATCGGCGAGATTCAACGTAACGCCGGTCAATTCGCGCATCGGGGTTTCGGCGTCGGCGCGAACGGAAGGCTCGATATGCACCAGCACCTTCGCAATGGTGCTCATGCGCGCCAAAATTGTGGACTCCACCATGTGGCCCAACAGGTGTGATTGGCGCACGGTCATGGCCGGGTTCACCTCCAGATGAAGGTCGACGTGGTGGCGCAGGCCGGTTTTTCTGGCGAACACTTTCTCCACCCCGTCAACCCCCGGAACACCGAGCGCGATATCTCGAAGGTCCTTCAATAAATCGTTCTCCGGCTGGGTGTCCATCAGGTCCTGCCCGGTGCGGAAGGTGGCGCGGATGCCGGCGAGAACCATGATGACGCCCACCGCGCATGCGCCATAGTGATCGAAATGCAGGAAGTGGGCGGGGTCGTAGAGCGTGAGCGCGAGGGCGGCCAAAGCGACAAAGCCCGAGAAAGTGTCCACCGTGTCGTTCAACGCGTCGGCCAGCAGAGCGGCGCTGCCGATGCTCCGCGCCGTCGTATACTTCAGCCGCATCATCCACAGCTTGACGGCGATAGAAATGACCAGCGGCCAAACCGCATAGACGGCGGGAACGGCATTGCCCGGGCCGACATCGACGAATGCTTCGATGGCGATGGCGAGGCCGCCGCACAGAAGCAGAAGACCAACCACGAGGCCGCTAATGGTTTCAGCGCGGCCATGCCCGTAGGGGTGGTTGTCATCGGCGGGTTTCGCGGCGTAGGTGAGCCCCAGCGACACCAGCCCCGAGGCGAGCACATCGCCGGCGGATTCGAACCCGTCGGCCAGCAGCGCGCTCGATCCGGAAAAGGCTCCGGTTAAAATCTTAGAGACAGCGAGCAGCGCGCTGATGACGACACCGGTGAGAGCGACGCGTTGCCCTTTCTGCACAACAATAGTTTAGCGTTTCGATCCGGTGACGGAGCGTGACGTCTCTGTGCCGCGCCACCCCGTAATACACGATGGCGCGTTGACACTAAGTACTAAGGCACGGTATATTCGCGTAACGTACAGTTGTATTGGTGGGGTTCTGTTTTTCAGGTTGCTTTGTCAGTAACCCCGGGAGTTTTTTGAGTAATGACCGGGAACGATAATCCAGGGGCCGCGGCTGCCACGGGAATGGCGGATGCGGTAGCAGTAGAAGACTACGAGCATTTGCTGGATGACTTCAGCCATTTCGCGCCGCCCGCGGAAAATGAGGTCTTGCAGGGCCGTGTTCTAAAGGTCACACCAAAAGAAGTTATCGTCGATTTCAATTACAAGTCCGAGGGACTTGTACCCATCGAACAATTTACTTCCGCTTCCGGCGAGATACGCGTGAAAACGGGTGACGTGATCGACGTCATGGTCGATCACACCGGGGAACGCGTGGAAGGTTATGTGCTGCTTTCTCACGAGAAGGCGGCGCGTTTGCGCATTTGGGCGGACCTGGAACGTGCGGCGGCCGAGCAACTGGTGATCAGCGGCCGCGTGCTGGAGCGCGTGAAGGGCGGCCTTTCGGTCGATATCGGAGTACCGGCGTTCATGCCGGGCTCACAGGCGGACGCGCGGCCGGTGCGGAATCTCGACATTTTCCTGGGTCAGGATATTCCCGTAAAAATCGTCAAATTAAACCGCCGGCGCGGAAATCTGGTGGTCTCCCGCAAGTTAGCCGTGGAAGAGCAGACGAAATCGGTGAAGCAGCAAACCCTGGAGCACCTGCAGGAAGGCGCGGTGGTGACAGGGGTGGTGAAAAACCTGACCGAATACGGCGCATTTGTGGATCTGGGCGGCATCGACGGGCTGCTTCACATCACCGACATGACGTTCGGACGCGTGGGCCATCCGTCTGAAATTCTGAACCCTGGAGATTCCATCACTGTAACGATTTTGAAATATGACCCGGGGCGGGAGCGGATCTCGCTGGGCATGAAGCAACTGGCGCCGGACCCCTGGGATGGCGTCGAAGCGCGTTACCCCAAGGGCGCGCGCGTGGGCGGCCGGGTGGTGAACGTGGCCGATTACGGAGCGTTCGTCGAACTGGAGGCCGGGGTCGAGGGCTTGATCCATGTAAGTGAAATGAGCTGGTCGCGGCGGATGAAGCATCCCTCGAAGGTGGTGAAACCGGGGGATCAGGTGGAGGCGATAGTCCTGGACGTCCATCCGAAAGAGCGGCGTATTTCGCTTGGATTCAAGCAGTTGGAAGCGAATCCGTGGTCCACCATTGAGCACCGCTATAGCATCGGCTCGGTGGTGGAAGGGCGCGTCCGCAACATGACGGACTTCGGTGCGTTTGTGGAGATCGAAGAAGGGATCGACGGCCTGGTCCACGTTTCCGACATCTCCTGGACCAAACGAATTAAGCATCCCTCCGAGGTTTTGCGGCGCGGGCAGGTGGTGCAGGCGGCGATTCTGGGAATTGACGCCAAAAGCAAGCGGCTTTCCCTGGGAATTAAACAATTGCAGCCGGACGCCTGGGAGACTTATTTCCAGGGACACAATGTGAACGACATCGTGCACGGACGCGTCTGCCGGCTGGCCGGATTTGGCGGATTCGTGGAACTTGCCGAAGGTGTGGAAGGTTTGTGCCACTTCTCGGAAGTTGCTGGATACACAGGGCGTAAGGGCGATCCGGCCCCGCTCACGGTGGGCGTGGAATCCGACTTCAAGATCATCCGGATGAACGAAGGCGAGCGCAAGATCGGATTGAGTCTAAAGGCTTTAGCCGCCGATGAGGAACGGGCGCGCTTCGGCGACTACCAGCGCAAGGCGGCCGCGGCCACTTCCGGCATCGAAGATTACATGACGGCGGGCGGTGACGGCGAGAAATAGCGGGTGTACGCCTCCAGACGTTGCAAACGAAGGCGATTCACGAGATACTGTGGAATCGCTAATCGATTGAGATGGCATCATTTAGACTGAAGCAAGGGAGCGCGTTGTGACCAAAGCGGATCTGATCGAGGAAGTTTCGCGAGTGGTCGAGATGACCCGGAAAGAATCGGAAGTCATCGTGGAGGCGATTTTCGACAGCATTGTGAAGTCCCTCCGGACGGGCGACAAGATTGAAATCCGCGGTTTCGGGAGTTTCCGGACACGCCAGCGGCAGCCCAGGGTGGGGCGCAATCCCAAGACGGGAACGCGCGTCGAAGTGCCCGCCAAGAAGATTCCGTACTTCAAACCCAGCAAGGAACTGAAAGACGTGGTCAACAACTCGGACCATGACGCCACGCCGGCCCCCGAGCCCACTCCAATCACTCCAACGCCAGTCATTCCAGAGAATTAGGGGCCGGCATGGACCACATCTGGAGTCCGTGGCGCTACCGCTTCATCACCGAGGGCTCCCCCAAAGGCGGCTGCGTGTTCTGCCGCCTGGCTGAGGATACCGCCAACGACGAGTCGAACTTTGTGGTTCACCGGGCGGCCAAGAACTTCGTGATTCTGAACCTTTACCCCTATACCTGCGGCCACATGATGGTGGTGCCTTACGCGCACGTTTCGAAGCTGGGAGCGGCGGACGAAGAAACCACGTCGGAGATGATGCGGCTTGTTCGTCTCGCGGAGACAGCCCTGGAAGGCTTGTACCACCCGCCGGGAATCAACCTCGGAATGAATATCGGCGCAGCGGCGGGAGCCGGCATCGCGGACCACATCCACATGCATGTTCTTCCCCGCTGGATGGGGGACGCCAACTTCCTGAGCACGATCGGGGAAACCAGAATCCTGCCCGAGGAATTGCCGGTGACGTGGAGCAGGCTGCGTGAGTTTTTTTCGGCGCAGACGTCTTCCAGCTACAATAAGAGTCTGTGAGCCGCTCAAAGCCCGTGGTGGAAGAAAAATCCACGAAACCCGACATAAAACCAGCACCTGGCGAGAAGTCCGCCGGTGCGGCCAGCACCAAGAAGCCTTCAAACGACGTCGCCCGCGGAGTGATTGCGGAGTGGACCGTCACCATCATCCTGCTTCTGTTTGGAACCACCACGCTGGTGCAGGCGTTCGTGATTCCCACGGGTTCCATGGAAGACACGTTGCTCATCGGCGATCACCTGCTGGTCGACAAACTGGCTTACTCGCCCGCGGGAGCGGTTTCGAAATATATCCTGCCCTACAGCGACGTGCGCCGCGGCGATATTATCGTATTCCGCTACCCCATCGACATCACGCAGACCTTCGTCAAGCGCGCCATCGGCCTGCCGGGCGACCACCTGCGCCTGGTGAACAAGCAGGTTTACCTGAACGGCAAGCCCCTCGTAGAGCCTTACGTCGTGCATAAAAGCAACTACATCGACTCTTACCGCGACAACTTCCCCAGTGAGCCGAACACCATGATCTACCCGCCCGCGCAAACCATGCTGGCGGACGATGTGAAAAACGGCGACGTGGTGGTTCCGGCAGGCAGCATTTTCGCGATGGGCGATAACCGCGATTTGTCGCTCGATAGCCGCTTCTGGGGCTTCGTGCCCAGGGACAACATTATCGGAAAGCCCCTGATTATTTATTGGTCGTACGATGCGTCCACGGAAGAGCTTTCCGACCCCACCATCGGCCTGCCCCACATGAAGGATCTGGCGCTGCACTTCTTTTCAAAGACGCGTTGGAACCGGACGTTCCGTCTGATCCGCGGCTATCACGAATACAACTTACAATAGCGGGATGCCCAAGCCCAGTTACTACGGCCTCATCCTGGCGGGCGGAAGAGGCACGCGTTTCTGGCCTCGCAGCCGCCGGCGAACCCCCAAACAAGTTCTGAACGTGGTGGGTCATCTCTCGTTGATTCAGGCGACGGCTCAGCGGCTGAGCCCGCTGATTCCTCCGGAGAATCTCTGGATCCTCACCAACGATCACGTGCGAAGTGAGATCGTCAGGCAGCTTCCGGCGATCCCGAAAGCGCAGATTTTATCCGAGCCGGAGCAGCGCAATACCGCGCCGGCCATCGGACTCGCGGCGCACATTCTGCACTCCATCAATCCGGATGCGGTCTTCGGCGTGTTCCCCTCAGATCACGTGATTGCGAATCCCAAGCGTTACCTGCGTTCGCTGAAGCCCGCGTTCCAGGCAGCCGAGGCCGGCAAAATCGCGGTTCTGGGCGTTGCGCCGCGCTGGGCGGAAACGGGCTACGGCTATATCGAGTTTGAGCGCGGTGTCGAGGCCGATCTGCACGCTCACGAAGTGCGCAGTTTCCGCGAAAAGCCCGACGCCCGGACCGCGAAAAAGTATGTGGCCGCGGGACGATTCTTCTGGAACGCAGGCATGTTCTTCTGGCGCGCCGCCGTCCTGCTCGATAATTTGCGGCTGCATCTGCCGAAGACCGCGACGCTGCTGGCCGGGCTGCCCGCGTTTCATGACAAGCGCTTTGCCCCGGCGTTGAAAAAGATCTTCCCGCTGTGCGAAAACATCTCCATCGATTACGCGGTTCTGGAAAAAGCGAAAAACGTGGTTGGCGTTCCCTGCGCCGATTTCGGGTGGAATGACGTCGGCAGTTGGGACGCCGTTTATGAACTGCTGGCGCGCGATGAATTTCAGAACTCCGGCTCCGAGCTGCTGGTGCACGATTCGACTGGAAACTTTGTGGAGGCCGGCAAGAAGCTGGTGGCTCTGCTGGGCGTGCGCGACTTGATTATTGTGGACACGCCGGATGCGCTGTTAGTGGCCGATCGCAAGCGGGCGCAGCAGGTGGGCGAGATCGTGAAGCAACTGGAATCTAAAGGGCGGCACGAGCTGCTCTAAGATTGGACGGCCCGGGTGGTGGGGTAGGCGGTTTCGCCTGCCCATCCGTTACCAAGCCCGCGTCCTTCCCATCCGCCGGGTCGGACTCTGGGGAATCCTATGGAGCACCATTCTCAAGTACGCCTAGAGCATCCCTCGGCAGTAACCGCTTCTTTCAGTCGCGGCCCTGTAAGCAGCTGAACCTCCTGAGTTGCTCACTATTACGAAGGACGCCGCCCGTTAGTTGTGTCGATGCACTAGAGTAATAACAATGCCCCATCCCATTGGAGTGATGTTCACCGCATCAGACGACCTTGCCCATACCCTTCGCGACCTCACCGGAATGGGCATCGCGCACGGGCAGATGGCCGTTCCCGGCGGTCTCTCTCTCGACGGCGCCGACTGGCGTCGCGCCCTCGACAACGCAGGCTTCACCCTGCACACCCTTTTCGGCGTCTACAACGGCGAAAGCTACGCCGATATCCCTGCCGTGCAACAAACGGTAGGATTCATTCCGCCGGCCACGCGTCAAGAGAGGGAAGCGCGCTCCATCGCCATCGTCGACTTGGCCGCGGAAATGGGCGTCCCCGGCTTCGCGACCCACATCGGGTTCGTGCCGGAAGATGCCGGGAGCGCGGATTACCAGGCCGTGCTCGCGATGGTGCGGCGCATTGCGGACCACGCCGCAAAGCATGGCATCACATTCGCCCTGGAGACCGGTCAGGAGACCGCGGAATCGCTGCTGGCGTTCCTTGTTGCCGTGGAGCGCGATAACGTGGGCGTCAACTTCGACCCCGCCAACATGATTCTCTACGGAACCGGCGACCCCATCGAAGCGCTGGAAGTGGTAGGGCCGCATCTGATCACCGTGCATGCGAAAGACGGGATCTGGCCGGATTCAGACGCGCCCGGCTCGCTGGGCCGCGAAGTGGCTTTAGGCGAAGGCAAAGTGGATTTCCCGGCATTCCTCGCTATCCTCCATAAGTTTGGTTATGAGGGTCCGCTGTTCATCGAACGCGAGGCGGAAGACCCTGGTACGCGCTTGCGCGACATCGCCCGCGGCAAAGCGTATCTCGCCGCGCTAAGCGCGGAAGTTTAACTTACAATTCCTTACCGGTCCTATAGGCCCAGTGAGTGGTAGACTTTTCGCGTGACTCCTCAGTTACTCCTCACTTTGACCGTCCTGCCGCTTGCAGTTTGGGCGCAGCAGCCTGCCTATTCTATTCCGTCGTGGGGCCCCGGCTCCAGCGCCCAGATCAGGTTCAATGGTTCCACGGCTTACATCCTGGCGACAAACCAGGAGCAAGCGCTGCTGGCGTCGGAGACCAACGGAGGCAGTCTCAGCGCTTTGACCACCCTCAACACGAGCATCGCCCCGGTCTCCGCGTTCGCTCTAGCGCCCAATGGGTCAATCTACGTGTTCGGGTCGAGCTTAACCGTCTACAACGCCGGCCTCGCGGTGACCCAGCAGGCCAATCTCGATTTCCCCGGAGTGGCNNGTAATCTATACGTCACCGGATTCGACATCGACACCAATCAATGGAGGATCGCGAAGTTCAATGCGAGCTTCGCCCGGTTGTACCTGGTGCAAGGGTACGGGGGCAGCCACATCGCCATCGACCTAAAAGGCAATGCCTATACGGTGGGCGCTAATAACTTCGCACAGGGAACGGCGGGTGCGTTTCAGCCGAACCTGCCCGCGCCCCCGAATTGCCAGGCGGTGGTGAGCGCCGGCTATCCCCCACCCGTCGCGAATATCTGTTACAAGGCCGATGTAGCGGCGGTTGATCCGAATGGGAATTTGATCTACGCCACATTCCTGGGTGGCTCAGGGTCGCAGGTTCCAGCCGGCATCGTGGTGGACCAGAACAGCAATGTTTACGTGGCGGGAACTACCGACTCAACCGACTATCCCGTGACGGCCGGGGCGGTCGACCCACAATTCAACGCCACCGTAGCCGGTGATTTCCCCATCAACACACTCCCCACCTACCCCGTGAACGCGCCTCAAAAAGTGACGGGCTATGTCTCCGGGCTCAATGCTTCCGGAACGGCGCTCACTTTCTCCACCTACTTCGGAGGCTCGGTTACAGATACGATCACGGCCCTTGCGATCGATCCGGGCAGGCAGCGCCTGATCATTTCGGGATACGCGCAATCCCCGGACTTGCCGGGGTTGCCCGCCGCCACTTCACGATGCGTGCCCGCCCTGTTCACCGCGGGCATTACGCTGGATGGGTCAACCGTGATCCCAGCGCAAGTACTGGCTCCGTGGCCGGTGACCGCACAACCCGTGGGAACCGCCGCCTTGGCTTTCAATCGCGTAGACGCAGGTGATTACGATGGAAACGCGTATGTGCTGGTGGGCCCTTCGTTCTACGCGGAGAACTTCGACAGCCCGCCCGCGGTTGCCTGTCTCGCGCACTCCGCCGACATGGTCATCACGGACGAGATTGTCCCTGGGGAACTACTTTCCATACTGGGCACGAATCTGGCGCCCTCTACAGAGGCGACGCAGCCTGTGAACGGCTTTTACCCAACCTCGGCTGCTGGAGTGTCCATCACGTTCAACGGCGCCGCGGCTCCGGTCCTCTATGTTTCTCCGGAGCAGATCAACGTGCAGGTTCCTGCCGAGGTTGCCGATTATGCTTCCTTCAGCCCTTATATAGATATCGAAGTTGAACCCACTGAGCCTGCCCCCTTCGACGCTCCGGCCCCGCCCGAGACATACGCGTCGATCGCCCCGATTGCACCCAGCTATTTCGAGATCCCGTTGAGCCCGGGCGAGTGCCCGGGTCAATATGCNNTGCGCGAATCCGGCGCCCGCGAATTCGATGGTCACCCTGTTCGTGAATGGGATGGGCGCCGCGGCAAGCGTGCCGACCGGAGCCGTCAATTCGTCCGCATCGCACTCCACCGCGTACTTTGGGCTCCAGCCGGTGGCGGGCTCAATTTCCGGAGTCTATTCCATTACGGCTACCGCGCCGCCAGGCGCATTCTGCATTAATTCCGCTTCCCCGGTAGAATTGACGCCGCCCTGCTATTCCTTCACGGGCGGCTACTTGTCTATTTATTCGGCGCCTTAGAGGCGCTAAATCCACGCGCCTCCAGACTCGCCCGAAACGCAACATTTCAACGTTACAGCGGGATGAGACTTATAAAGCCGCGTAGCGCTTTTCGATTTCCGGCCAGTTCACTACATTCCACCAGGCGCCCATATAGTCGGGCCGGCGGTTCTGATACTTCAGATAGTAAGCGTGCTCCCACACATCCAGGCCCATCACGGCGTGCTTGCCTTCCATGATCGGGTTGTCCTGATTGGCTGTCGAGGTGATTTCAAGCGCCGAACCATTCTTGATGAGCCAGGCCCAGCCGGAGCCGAATCGCGCGGCGCCCGCGGCTTGGAATTTCACTTTGAAATCCTCAAACGAACCGAAGCTGGCGGTGATGGCGTCGGCCAAAGCGCCAGAAGGCTTCCCGCCGGCGTCGGGAGCCATGGTCAGCCAGAACATCGAGTGGTTCATGTGACCGCCGCCGTTGTTACGAACCGCGGTGCGGATTCCTTCCGGCACTGCCGCGCAATTGTTCGCAAGCAGTTCCTCAACCTTCTTCCCTTGCAGATCGGGATGGCTCTCCAGAGCCTTATTCAGATTCGTTACGTAGGCCGCATGGTGCTTTCCGTGGTGGATCTCCATCGTCATCTTGTCGATGGTTGGTTCCAGAGCATCGGGCGGGTAAGGCAGCGGCGGCAGTTCAAACGGCATGTTTTCTCCAGTACTTACAGTTCTATCCTACCGATGTTTAAAACGCACGCGCCGCTTCAAACGCATGTGCGATTCGGAACATCGGCGCTTCGTCAAAATGCTTGCACATGATCTGCAACCCCACCGGCAAACCTTCGCGGGTGACGCCGCAGGGAACACTCATGCAGGGGATGCCGGCCAGGCTTCCGGTAATGGTGAAGATATCGGAAAGGTACATCTGCATGGGGTCGTCTACCTTTTCGCCCAGCTTGAAAGCGGGAAACGGCGAGACCGGGGCCAGAATCGCATCCACTTGTTCGAAAGCCCTGGTGAAGTCCTGTGCGATCATGGCGCGCACCTTTTGCGCTTTCAAATAGTATGCGTCGTAATAGCCGTGGCTCAAAACGTAGGTTCCCAGCATAATGCGGCGCTTCACTTCCGCTCCAAACCCCTGGCCGCGGGTGGCGCGATACATGTCGATGAGCGAGCCGCCCTTTACCTCGGCGCGCATGCCGTAACGCACGCCGTCGTAACGCGCCAGGTTTGAGCTGGCCTCCGCCGTGGCGATCACGTAATAAACGTCGATGGCATAGCCGGTGGAAGGCAGCGAGATCTCCCGCACTTCACAGCCGAGAGCGCGGAAACGCTCGACGGCCTTTTCAATTTGCGACAGCGTCTCGCTTGTGACGCCCTGCATATATTCGCGCGGCACGCCCAGCTTCATGCCGCGTACATTGCCGTCGAGAAGGGCCGTGTAATCCGGCACGGGAGCCGCGGCGGAAGTGGCATCGCGCTCGTCGCGCCCGGCCATAACGCGTAGTAAAGTGGCGGCGTCCGAAACGTTGCGCGCGAACGGGCCGATGTGGTCGAGGGAACTCGCGAACGCCACTAATCCATAGCGCGAAACGCGGCCGTAAGTGGGACAAACGCCCACCACTCCACAGAAGGAAGCGGGCTGACGAACGGAACCGCCGGTGTCCGAACCAATCGACAGCACCGCCGTGCCTTGCGCGACTACCGCCGCCGATCCACCGCTGGACCCGCCGGGAACGCGATCCAGCGCAACAGGATTGCGCACCGGCCCGTACGCGCTGTTCTCGTTCGACGAACCCATGGCGAACTCGTCGCAGTTGGTTTTGCCGAGAATGATTCCTCCCGCGGCCTCGATCCGCTCGACCGCGGTCGCGTCATAGGGCGGCATGTACGTTTCGAGCATCTTCGAACCGCACGTGGTGACCAGGCCTTTGGTGACAATCACGTCCTTCACCGCCACCGGGACGCCCGCCAGCGCGCCGGCATCCTCACCCCTGGCGGAAAGCGCGTCTACGCGGGCCGCCTGCGCCAGCGCGCGTTCGGATGAGAGACGGAGATAGGCGTTAGTCTTCGGATTCTCCGTTTCCGCGAATCGCAGCGCTTCCGTGGTGAGCTCGACGGCCGAGAATTCGCGTTTCCGGAGTCCGGTGCGAATGGAATCTACCGTGAAAGTTCGAATGTCCATTTACCGTTCAATCACAAGCGGAACACGGAAGTAGCCGTGGGCGGCGTGCACCGCGTTCGCCAGTGCTTCTTCATTGCTGAGGCAAGCCCCGGGCTGGTCGGCGCGCAGCGTGGCCGTTTCCGGGGCGGGAAACAGCACTTGCCGCATCGGCTGCACCCCCGCCGTGTCGATTCCAGAGAGCCGGTCCATGTGATCCAGAATGGCCCCGAGATCCTTCACCATGTTCTGAATTTCTGTTTCCGTGAGATTCAGGTTGGCCAGGTCCGCCACGTAGCGGACTTCTTTTTCCGTCAGCTTCAAGCGAGTTTGCTCCGTGAAGTCTTGTAGAGGCGTCGCAGAACCGGGTCCTCGATTCCATCCGCTTCATCTACTTGAGCAACGGGTAAGCTGAGGTCGAGCGTAAGCGCGCGCTGCGGTTCCCGGCGGCGCGGCAGCACGCGGAACTCAATGTCGGTGACAATCCCCGGGCCGATGGCTCGTTCAAGATTTCCCATGATGTGGCGGCCCAGCGAGAATAGATTCCGCTTCCAGGTTTCGTCTTCCACTTCCACCACCAGACGGCCACGCACCAGCTTCGCCGCACGCGTATGTTTGGCAAGCCGGGCACCCACGGCGCGCGCCCATGCGGCGCACGCCAACTGCTCCGCATCGAGCACGGGATCGAGGGGGGAGCTTTGTTTAGTGGCGGGTTTGGTGGTGGTCGAGATCCGGCCGATAATTTGGCTGGCGGGTTGCATGTTCGGGAGAAATCCTCTGGAAGGATAGCACGCGGTAGGGGAGGAAAGTAGGAAAGCACGCTCACACACACTGAACGGGCGCGGGATACCGCGCCATGAGAGCGTCGGCGGTGAGCAGAGTGATTCCTTCCACCATCGATTGGGAGATCAAAAGGCGGTCGAACGGGTCTTTGTGGATGGGAGGCAGGCTTTCGATGGAAACCGCGTGCTCGCTGGTGATCGACAACTCGACGAAGCCGTTATCGAGCAACCCACGCCGCAGCAACCGCGCATCCACATGGAAGTCCTTCCGCGCCAGCCCGCTCTTGAAGGCGACCTCCCAGAGGCTGGCGGGACTAAACATCAGTTCATTCGCAGGGTCGCCGATCAACTGTCGCGCCGCGGCGGGCAATTTCTCAGACCCGCCCGCCGCCCATAAAAGCACGTGCGTGTCCAGCAGAAGCTTCATTCCTCAATGCCGAACATCTTCTCGATCTCACCCTCTCCCATGCGATCGAAATCGTCCGGAACCTGAATCTGCCCCGCCATGAATCCGAAGCGTTGCATCTGCCCTGCCTCCGGGGCATCGAGCGCCGTGACTTTCACCATCGGCTTTCCTGCTTTGGCAATGACGAAGGAGTCACCCTTCGCCGCTTGCTCAACCAGCCGGGAGAGTTGGGTCTTGGCCTCGTGGATATTAATTGTCATAAACTAAGTCTCCTTGACTTGGTTTACCACTATTGCTTCCGATACTCCAGCGGCGGCCTCTGCCCCTCCGGAATCACCGACTGGTAGCTTTTCCCCTCCAGCTCGCGCTGGAAGTCAGCCTTGGCATCGGCCACTAATTGCGGGTTCGAAAACAGATCCGCGCCAGTGACGGCCAGGGCCTTCGCCGCCATCACCATGCCGCGCTGCCCGATACTCATGCCGGCGCACGCCGCCGCCTGCCAGGTGTGGGCCACCACTCCCGGAACGAATGTCGCCGTGCCGAACCCGATGGTGGGCACGTTCCAGCTCACGTCGCCCGCGTCGGTGGATGCGGCGGGCGCGTTGGGGTCGGGACGCCGCGGAGGCACAATGGACGCCGTGGAATCCAGGTCGCCGGCGCCGCCCGCGGGCAGGCTCTTCTGCAGCTCCTCCGCGAAGTGTTTCTCTTCGGCCGTGTAGTGGAATCCGCCCACCTCTTCGAGATTGCGCTGCGCGACTTTGGCCAGGGCATCGTTGGGAAGCAGGTTGGCATCACCGCCGATATCCTTCACCTCAAGAGTGGTTTCCGTCATCAACGCTGCGCCCTGGCCAATTTTGAGGATGCGATTCCAAATCTCGCCCAGCACCGGCAGTTGAGGATTGCGCGCGTACAAATAAAGTTCGGCCATATCCGGAACGATGTTGGGGGCCGCGCCGCCGTTGGTGATGATGTAGTGGATGCGGGTGTTGCTGGGAACATGTTCGCGCAGGAACTCGATCCCGTTGCCCATCAGCATCACCGCATCCAGGGCCGAACGACCGCGCTCCGGCGCCATCGCCGCGTGGGCCGCCACGCCGTGGAACAGGAACCGGGCGCCATTCAGAGAAAGCATGCCGCCGTTTTGGATCAAATTCTCATTGGAAGGGTGCCAGTGCAGGACCACATCGGTGTCTCGAAACAGTCCCGCGCGGATCATGTAAACTTTCCCGTCGCCGCCTTCCTCGGCGGGCGTGCCGTAGTAGCGCAGCGTACCGGCGACGTGATTCTGCTCCATGTAGTCCTTCAGGGCCACGGCGGCGAGGGCCGCGCCGGAGCCCAGCAGATTGTGTCCGCAACCATGGCCGGCGCCGCCCGACACGACAGGACTCCGGTCAGGCACGGCGGCCTGCGACAGACCGGGCAGCGCGTCGAATTCACCCATGATTCCGATGACCGGCTTACCCGTCCCGTAGGTCGCGACGAACGCGGTGGGTTCGTTCGCTACCGGGGATTCCACGCGGAAGCCCTCCGCCTTTAGCTCCTGCTGCAACAGCGCCGAACTCTTCTCTTCGTGATAGCCCAGTTCCGCGTACCCCCAGATGGTCTTCGATGTAGCTGAGAAGTGCGCCGCGTGCCGGTCCACCAGTTGCACGATCCGTTGATGCGGGGTGGTCTGGCCGATCGCAATGGAGGAGAGGGCGGTCGCGAAGGCGATGCATTTGAGTTGCATGGAATCAGAGTATACCGGCATGTTAGATTGCGAATGAGAATGAAGTCTACCTTTCTATTAAAATCGGCTGTCGCCATCGCCGCGCTGTGCCAGATTGTAACCGGGCAAGGTGTAACCGGGCAAGGTGTAACCGGGCAAGGCGTGGCCGGTCAAGAGACCAAAGGGATACCCCCGCGCGCGTCGCCAGCCGACTACCAGGCGCAGGGTAAGGCCGGCGACGTTACGGTGGCCGCCGATTTCACCGGACACTCCGTGACCACCCCGGATTCGGTTTATTCCACCGAAGATTATGTGGTGGTCGAAGTGGCGTTGTTCGGCCCGGCCCAGGCACACACCAAACTCTCTTACGAGGACTTTTCGCTCCGCATCAATGGCAAGAAGACGCTGCCGGCGCAGCCGTACGCAGTCGTGTTCCGATCGCTCAAAGATCCCGAATGGGCGCCGCCGGCCCCCGAAAAGAAATCAAAGACCAGCCTCGATTCCGGCGGTGGCGGGGGCGGCAATGACAAACCCAATCCAAACGATCCGCCCCCGGTTATTCACGTGCCGATTGAAGTGGAGCGGGCGATGGAGCTGAAGGTGCAAAAGGCGTCGTTGCCTGGAGGAGACCGGCCGCTGCCCGAGGCGGGACTAATCTTTTTTCAGCATAATGGCAAGGAGAAAGGCATCCATTCGGTTGAACTCATTTATGACGGGCCGGCGGGAAAAGCCGTTGTCCCTCTTCAGTAAGAACATGTTACGAGTTGCCACGGCAATGTTTTCGATCTGCGGGCTCATCCAGGCCGCGTCCACAAATGTCAAGGACATGGTTCTCGAATATAAACGTAGCCCCAACGGCTCCTTTACAGCCACGATCCGCAACCATCACGCCGCGGCCGCGACCGCATACGTCGCCGAGGCCTATTTTGACAGCGGAGCCGGCCGGGAGCAGCGGACGGCGTTTGGCGGGGACGCGCTCGGCCATCTCGATGGCGGGGGCATTGAAGTGCAACCCGGCGATCACAACATGGGCTATTCCCTGCCCCCCGGCGCGGCCGCCACGTCAACCGGATTCTCAGCGGCCATCTACGCCGACGGTTATACCGAAGGCAATGAGGACGTCGTTTCCATGCTACTGAGCGGACGCGAGCGTTCCTATGAAGATCTGAAGGAACTGATCCCGGCGCTCGACAAATTGGCTCACAACCAGATGGGGCAGGAGGAGTTGATGAAAATCCTCGACCGTATGATGGCCCGCGACCGTGAGGACGGCAAGGAACTCGACGAAATGGTGGCGCGCTCCGGATTGCGCTATCAGTTCTTCATGGGCGCGGTGCCGTCGCAGGCGATCGAGCGGCTGCAAACCAGCGCGGGCGCTGGAATGGCGGCGGATTTCCGCGCGTGGCTGAAGAAGTTGGAAACCAGCAAACCAAGTCTAAAATGATCGGGGTCCAAAATGCTCAGGCTGACACCGGCATCGGTTCCACCTCGCGCTTGAACTTGCACTCGCCGTTGGGACATTGCAGGAACGCGCCGGCTTTCAGATACTTCTCCACCATATAGGGGCTGTTGCACTGGGGGCACTTCTCGTCCACAGGCTTCGCCCACGCGACGAAGTTACATTCCGGATAACGCGTGCATCCATAGAAAGTCTTCCCGCGCTTCGACCGCCGCTCTGAGATGTCCCCTTCACTGCACTCCGGGCACTTCACTCCGATGGTCTTCTGCTTGACGTACTTACAGGCGGGGTAATTGCCGCACGCCGTGAATTCTCCGAACCGGCCATACTTCATCACCAGGTTGTTGCCGCACTGCGGACATTTTTCGTCCAGCGGCTGGTCGGTCTTCTTCTGCGTGCCGCCAATGGGTTTGGTGGTCTTGCAATCGGGATAACCGGTACACGCGAAGAACGTCCCGAAGCGGCCTTTCTTCAGCACCATCGTACGGCCGCAGTTTTCACAATACTCTTCGGCGTCCTGTTCGGTTAGATCCGCGCCTTCCACATCCGGAAGATCCACCGTCAGTTCCCGCGTAAAGGTGCACTCGGGATAGCCGGTGCAGGCGATGAAGCTGCCGTGCTTGCCCCACTTGATGACCAGCGGCTTGCCGCACTTCTCACAGATAAGGTCCGTGGGACGCTCCATCCGCTTGATGTTCGTCATGTGCTCTTCGGCGTGAGTCAGATCTTTCGTGAAGCGATCGTAGAACTCCGACATCGCTTCGCGCCAATCGAGCTTGCCCTCTTCGATATCGTCCAACTCTTCTTCCATGCGCGCCGTATAGCTCACATCGAAGATATCGCTGAAGCTTTCGAGCAGCAGATCGGTCACCACCATCCCGAGCTCGGCAGGCGTGAACTTACCGCCTTCCTTGGTGACGTAGCCGCGATCCTGAATGGTGGAAAGAATGTTCGCATAAGTGGAGGGGCGGCCCACTCCATCCGCTTCCAGCTTCTTGACCAGCGTGGCTTCCGTATAGCGTGGAGGCGGTTCCGTGAAGTGCTGCTCCGGCTTCAACCCGCGCAGGCGCAGCGTCTCGCCTTCGGTAACGGCCGGCAGCTTGTGCTTCAGCTCGTCGTCTTCCTCGTCCTTCTGGTCTTTGCCTTCCTCATAGACCCGGAGGAAGCCATCGAATTTCGGAACCGAGCCGGTGGCGCGGAACAGATATTCGGCGCCCGCGTTGCCTTTCGCGTTGATGTCGATGGTGGTCTGATCGAACACGGCGGGCATCATCTGGGAAGCCACGAAGCGCATCCAGATCAACCGGTACAGTTTCAACTCGTCTTCCGCCAGATGCTTCTCAACCTCTTCGGGAGCAAGCATCACGGATGTCGGGCGGATGGCCTCGTGCGCGTCCTGCGCGTCTTTCTTGGTCTTGTAAACGTTGGGGGAATCCGGGATGTAAGCCGGACCATATTTCTCACGAACCCAATCGCGCGCTTCCGTCAACGCGTCATTCGAAACGCGTGTCGAATCCGTGCGCATATAAGTGATGAGACCCACCGCGCCTTCTTTGCCAAGTTCCACGCCTTCATACAAGCGCTGCGCCAGCATCATGGTCCGCTTTACGCTGAAACGAAGTTTGCGCGCGGCGTCCTGCTGCAAAGTGGAAGTGATGAACGGAGCCACCGGATTACGCCGTTTTTCCTTGGTGCCGACCGAGCGCACCACGTATTCGACCCCATCGAGATCCGCCACGATGGCGCTCGATTCGGATTCCGATTTAATGGCCAGGTTCTCGCCGTCGCGCTTCAGAAGATGCGCGTCAAAATCAGGCTTTTTCTTCGCTGAAAGGCCCGCATCGAGGGACCAATACTCATCCTTAATAAAGGCGCGGATTTCACGCTCGCGCTCCACAATCACGCGGACGGCCACAGTTTGGACGCGGCCCGCGGAAAGCCCGCGGCGCACCTTATCCCAAAGCAGCGGGGAGATTTTGTAACCCACCAGCCGGTCGAGCACGCGCCGCGCCTGCTGCGCTTCCACTTTATGCTCGTTCACCATCAACGGCTTTTCAAAGGCCTTCTGGATGGCGCTCTTGGTGATTTCATTGAACATCACCCGGTAGAATTTGGGGCCGTTGGCGCGTCCGTCCAGTTCCTCCTGCAGGTGGAAACAGATGGCTTCCCCTTCGCGATCCGGGTCAGCCGCCAGGTAAACGTTCTCCACCTTCTTCGCGGCGGCTTTCAGCTCGGCGATCAGCTTTTTCTTGCCTTCAATGACTTCGTAGCGCGGCTGGAACCCATGCTCAACGTCGACGGCGAGATCCTTCTTGGGCAGATCCTTGACATGCCCCAGAGATGCCTTGACGATGAAATTGGCGCCGAGATACTTATTGATCGTCTTCGCCTTGGCAGGCGACTCGACGATGACCAACGATTTTGCCATGTTCGCTTCTTATCGTGTAACGGGTGATTCTGAGAATGCTCGTCCGAGAATGGTTGACCTCTATAGGGCTACCACACTTGGCTAAGCGTTTGACAGTTGAAACAGATGCTGGCCTTGCGGGGAAAGATTCGTCCGGCATTGTAAGCAATTGAATCCAAATACTTTGTACATTTGCTTCACGTTAGAATTTTCGGACGTATTGCCGCCCCGGCAACTGTTTCGCCAGTCCCAGCATTTCCAGTTCGAACAGCGCCGCGATCACTTCCGAGGTGGAGCAGCGGTCCATCGTTTCGATCAATTCGTCGAGGTGCAGGGGCGTATCCACCGCTAATTTTTGAAGGATCCGGCGGCTGGTTTCGCTCTCCGGACCGGCCAGGTCGGCGCGCTCCCCATTCGGCGAGGGAGCGTCGCCAGGTTCCTCTCCAAGATCGAGAATGCGCTGCTTGCCATCGTCAATCAACCTGCGGCGAACCGCGGGTGGAAGATCGACGACGACATCATTCCAATCCTGCACCAGCTTCGCGCCTTGCTTGATGAGCAGATTCGGACCCCAGCTCATTTTGGAAGTGATGTTGCCGGGGACCGCAAACACTTCGCGGCCCTGATCGAGCGCCAGACGGGCAGTGATCGCTGAGCCCGAATACTGTGCGCCTTCGATGACGAGCAACCCGACGCACGCNNGGGAATTCCGAAAGCACGACGCCTTTTTCGGCGATCTGTTCGGAAAGCCTGCGGTTTTCCGAAGGATAGACGATATCGACCCCGCATCCGAGCACGGCAATCGTAGGGCAGTTCACCGATAACGCGCCTTTGTGGGAGGCCGTGTCGATGCCGCGCGCCAT
>PLFE01000191.1 GCA_003136675.1 Bryobacterales bacterium | reverse complement strand
ACTCAACTACACGGCCCCTCCGGGCCAAGGGCAGGCCAAGGGCCTGCCCCACCTAAGTTGTTGATTCTGTGAAAATTCGTGCGAGCGTGTTCCTGCTCTAAGGACTTACGCGCACCATCACAACACCATGCGACGGTACCGTGGTTGAGAAACTCCCCGTGGATTTCCCCAGATCGCGGTGCGCCCACAGATCCCTCACCATGGCGGATGCATGCTCCGGGTATCCCAGGTCCGTCCACATCGCCTGAACCGGCTGTTCCGCGGCGCCGCGATTCAACAGGACGACGGCGCGAGATCCGTCCGCAAGCTGCCGCGACCAGACTTCGGTATCGCCGATCTTGCGAACGCGGCGGCCTTCGATTCCGAGCGCGTCCTGGTCGACTGCGATCACCTCTTTGTTGGTCAGGATTTCTTTCGTTTCCGCGCTCATGGAACGCAGGTCGTTACCCGCCAGCAGAGGCGCGGCCAGCAGGCACCACATACTGAAGTGCGCGCGGTACTCGGTGTTGGTCATGCCGCCATTGCCTACTTCCAGCATGTCCGGGTCGTTCCAGTGGCCGGGCCCGGCATAGCTTTCGAGGCCCACCTGCTGATCGATAATCTGCACCACTCCCAGGCTTTCATGCGGCTTATTGGAATCCCAACGGTCGCCGATATCGCCGGTCGATCTCCAGAGATTGCCGGTGTCGCGCGCCCACAGCCAGGGCTTGGTGCTGCCCCATTCGCAAAGGGCGAAGACAATGGGCCGCCCACTGACCTTCAGCGCGTCGGACATGGTGGCGTAAGAGGCCTCCGAGTTCTGCGTGCTGTGGCTGCACCAATCGTATTTGAGATAGTCGACGCCCCACGCGGCATATTGGCGCGCGTCCTGATACTCGTAGCCGCGGCCGCCCGGCCGTCCCTGGCAGGTCTTGGTCCCCGCGTCTGAATACAGCCCGAACTTCAGGCCTTTCGAGTGAATGTAGTCGGCCAGGGCCTTCATCCCGGTTGGAAAATTAGCGGTATCGATCTGAATGTTGCCTTGCGCGTCGCGCCCCACCTGCCAGCAGTCGTCAATCACCACGTACTGATAGCCTGCGTCTTTCATTCCGGAAGAGATCATTTGATCGGCGACTCCGCGAATCAGGGTCTCCGACACGTTGCACCCGAACTTATTCCAACTGTTCCACCCCATGGGAGGTGTACGAGCCAGACCGTTTTCGAGAGCGAGCAGAGGCATGGCGAAGGCTATTGCGGCAGAAAGGCAGATGAGGCGACCAAAGAACATGCGTCCGAGTATATCGCCAAAGGTTTCTGATGCATTGCGCGATACTGCGGGTTGAGGCTCACTCGCCATACCCGCTTCGCTCTCTCGCTGCCGGAACGATTAGTCCGCTCGCTGGCGGCGCTTAGCGGCGGCCTTCTTCGCGAGATCGGCGTGGTTGCGGTTCCCGCCAGCCTGCGCCGCACGACTCTCTACCGGCTGATTGTGGAAGTGACGCTTCGATTCCTCATCGCGCAAGTGGGACAGGTGGAAGGCGTTTACCCTTCCGAAAAACAGATCGCGGGGAATTTTCTGCTGCGGCGCGGCGCCAGCCACGGGATGGAACTTATCGGCCTGCTGACCATTCATGTGTCACCCATTTGGGTTTTAGCGGCACTGGCGGATGCCACCGGCGCCGGCCGCTCGCTGATCCAGCAGATTAGCGGCGCGTTGCAGGAAGAGGGCCTGTTACATACGGGCGCGCATTTTGAAACCATGGACCAGTTGCTGGACGGGCTCGAGAAGATGAGCGGTCACCTGGCAGAGACCATCAATCTGCCGCCGGTGGAACCGGCCGAACTGCGGCGGGAATGGACGCGTTTTCGGGAGGAACTGCCGTCCGTTCCGCAGACCAGTTTGCCTACGGCCGAGCAGCTTCAGGAAGTGTGGAGCAAGCTGGTGGAGGTTTCGAGGCATCAGAAGCGTTCCCTGTTCACAGTGTGCTCCGTGATGGCGGTGTCGGCGCTGACCGGGTTGCCCTCGCGCGTGGTGTGGCTTTCGCGCGCGTCGCATGTGGCCGTTCGCCGCACGGGCGAAGTGATCGGTGAAGAATTATTAATGCACTATGTGAATGCAGCCGACCAGATGACGCGCTCCGGTGTCGGGGAGTACTGGGAGCGGGCGTTCCGGCCGTACCTGCATGCCGCGGCGGAGCAGTTCGCGCCCAGCCGGGAATCCACTGTGGAGCGATTCATCGGCCGTCATCAAAAATAGACTTTACTTCGGCCACGTTCGTGCTTAGGCTTAAACAAGGTGCCTCACATTCTCGCGGGATTGGGGATCGTTCTCGTTTTGCTCCCATTCCAATTCGCCGCGCAGCCGGCTACTCCGCAAGATCCTGAAACGCTCGCGCGCATTCTGCAGGGTATCGCCCTCAGCGAGGCGGAACGGGATTCGCACGTGAAAGAATACACGCGCATTCAGCACTACTGGGCCAGAAGCAGCCGCTTCGATGAGAGCGCCGAGATGGTGGTACGCATGCATTATGACCGGGGTCATGGCAAGGATTACGTCACGCTCAGCCGCAGCGGTTCGGCCAGCGTGCAAACGCGCGTATTCGATAAGCTGCTGCGCATGGAAATCGATTCGGCCTCGGACTCCGAACGCGAAACCACTTTATTTACGAACAGTCACTACAACTTCCGCATGATCGGAATGGAGACGGTGAACGGCAAGAACTGTTACGTGCTGGAACTCGATCCGCTGCAGGCCGACAAGCGTTTGTTCACCGGTAGAGTTTGGGTGGACGCGCGCGAGAACGCCGTGGTGCGGGTGGAAGGGCGGCCCAACAGCAGTGTGTCGTTCATGGTGGGCCGGCCGAGCGTGGTGCAGGAGTTCGGCAAGTTCGGCGACTTCTGGTTCGCCACCATGCGTGATTCGGTGGCGAATTCGTTCCTGTTGGGAACCTGCCAGCTTCGGATCGATTACGCGGATTACAAAGTGATCGCGCGCTAGCTTCCACTTCCGGAAGCTTTGGTAAAAGCCCTTTGAACAGAGGCCACGAGATCGCGCGGCAGGAACGGTTTCTTCAGAAAGTCCACCCCTGCGGGAAGCGTCCCCCCGGCCACTTCCAGCATGTCCAGTGAATATCCAGAAGTGACAATCGCCCGGATCGGGTGAGGCTGGGACCGGACTTCACGGAGCAGATCGTCCAGCCGTGAGCCAGGCAGCTCATAGTCGATTACGGCGACTCCGATCTCGAAAGAGGTCGAGGAGAGTACTGCCAGCGCGTCGTTGAAACCCAGGGCTCCGTAGACTCGAAAACCGGCGCTTTCCAGCGCAAGCCTCACCAGTTTTACCATCGACGGATCATCATCGACCACCAGGACTGTTCCCGCTTGCATGCCCTTCCTTTCAGCGTAACGATAGCACGCACCGTGCTAGTCCGCATATCCCGCGATTTTAGCGCCGCGCTTCCCTTCCCTGCCAGCGCCGGGGATCCGCTAGCGCGGATTTCCGGCATTTCCATTTTCGGAATCGGCGCGAGCGCCGATTTGTGTGCGTGGCCAATGATGCGCCATGGATGGCGCGGGCCACCCGTGCAGCCGAGCCGCACGGACGCCAGCAAACGAAACCAACCGGCCCCACAAAAGAAAGCAACAATCTTGCTACCATTATTCTTGACATGCGCCACGTGGCGGGTTACGGTTCGGGATGATAAAGACAATCCGCCACAAGGGACTGAAACGACTGTTTGAACAGGACGACCCAAGCGGCGTAAACCGGGAACATGCCGACAAGTTGCGGGATATTCTCGCTACGCTTCATGCGGCCCCTACGGTTGCTCACATGGATTTACCGGGGTTCCGGTTGCATCCGCTCAAGGGCCAGATGAAAGGCTTGTGGGCCGTGACCGTTCGGGCAAACTGGCGAGTAATTTTCCGTTTTGATGATGGCGCGACGGACGTTGATTATGTCGATTACCACTAGAAAAGGAGAACAACCCATGACTATGAAAAACCCACCGCACCCCGGAGGCGTCGTTTTGCGGCAGTGCGTTGAGCCTTTGGGCTTGACCATCACGGACGCAGCCGCCGCCCTTGGCGTGACGCGCAACACGCTTTCGGAACTCGTCAACGGAAAGCGCGGCATATCGCCTGAAATGGCCGTCAGGCTGTCCAAGGTTTTCGGCGGCACCGAAGAAGGCTGGCTTGTGCAACAGGCACAGTACGACCTTGCGCAAGTGCGCCGCGACCGGATGAAGCTGAAAAAGCTGGAACTGGTTTAACCACGTCCGATATGGCGGCATCGCGTAAAAAGAAGGGTGACAAGGTTGAACTGGCGGTGCGCGCAATTGAGCTGGCCATCCTACAACCTGTGTTCAGGTCGAGGTGATTTCAGACCCTAAAGACGCCGGAGCCATGAATTACATCGTGAGCGATCTCACGTATGGTTTTGTCGCGCCTCCGAAGTGGTATCACAGTGAAAACTCATTGCATGTGCATCAGATGGACTACGGCAGTAATCATCATCTGTCTGCGGAGGGCTATTGGATGCCTGTAAGCTCTGAGCCGAGGCAGCAGCCCGTCTCAGATGCAAACGCCGTGAAACTGACCTGCGATTACGCCGATGGCGGCCCGAGGGATGCGAACGCTTGTACAGAGACGCAAGGCTACACCCAATTTGGAAGTATCCAAACCGAACCTCAGACCTACCATATCGCTTCGTGGAGCCATGACGAAGTGATTGCAACAGATGCGGAGCGTGGGCTTTCCGGTGCGACCAGGTGAAAGCGTCGGCGAAAAGGGTAAAGTGTCGCCCTTCCCGGCCCGGCTGGTTGTTGCTAACTGCTCAGCACGGCAGCTAAAGCCCGTTCGCCTTCAGGAGAGAAGACAATAAGCGAACCACTCAGCAATCGCGTATTGCTGCCATCGATCAGCACACATTCATCGAACCGTACGAGGAATTTACTGGCGCTTATCAACGCGTTAAACGTGTGAGGGTCAGTCTCTTCTGGAATGCGATCCGGCGGCACTACGGTTTCAATCGTATACGGCGCGCTTCCCATGAAGACCCGTCTCGCAGCGGGATCGGTGATAGCACGCCGCGTATGCCCTTCAGCTTTTTTGGGCAGGTAAGGTTGTCCATTAGTCAACAGTTTTATCCCGTTTTGCGTTCCGTCGCAAAATGGGTAGATTGTGAGACAAACGCGCTAGGGAGCGGTTTGCTCCGCGGCGACAATCGGCTCCAGCGGATACCCGGCCGCCACCCACGCCGCAAAGCCGCCCGCCAGCGGCCGCACGCGGATGATCCCCTGCTTATGAAGTTTGAGCGCCGCACGGGCACTCGAGGCTTCGTTTGGTCAAGTGCAATAGAGCACCACATCTCTATCGCGGGGGATATCCGCCAGACCCGCCTCGATATCTTCAAATGCAAGCGCCATCGCACCGGGCAATTTCATCGGATGATCTTCGCGCTCCAGGGAATTGCGGAGATCGATAATGAACAGCTCTTCGCCGCGGTCCATCATCTCCTTCACCTCAAACGAGTGGATGCGGGCAACCCGCAGCTTGTGGTAAAAGCGGCGCCGCTGGATGTACTTCACCAGGATGTAGATTGCCAGTAAACCGGCGGCGAGAGGCAGAACCCGGGAACCCATTTGCAGCAGGATCATCAGGACGCGGTCGATCTGATCGTGGAACACAAGCCCGGCCATGCTGTAAGCCCCGGCCCAGGCCATTGCGCCCAGCCCATCAAACAGACAGAACTTCCAAAGGGGCATGCGAAAGTTTCCGGCCAAAGGCGGAAACGCGGTGCTGAGGCCTGGAACGAACTTCACAAACAGCAGGCCTCGCGCCCCATAACGCAGGAACACGTTTTCCGTGCGGCGCACGCAGGAATCCGGTTCCAGGGAGATCTTACAGAGCAGCCGCAGGATGACCGCCCCGCGCTTCCGGCCGAGCGTGTACCAGACCAGATCCGAAATCAATGCGGCTATGGTTGCGAGCGCCAGGCCAGGGAGATAAACCATCTTCCCTTCACCGGAAAGTGCTCCAAAGGCCAGCAGGACGGGGGTTGCGGGAATCGGAAGCCCGAGCTGCTCCAGCAGCACGTTCAGGAAAATAACGAGGTATCCGTGCTTGAGGACGAATTCGAGAGTCTGGTGCATGCGCTTGCTTCATTATCCGATTCGACGGAAATCAAACAGTACCGGTGGGGGGTGGGACGCCGCGAAATTAAGGAAACCACCCGATTCCCGCGGCAGCACTTCTCTCTAAATTACAAAGTATTTGTATGGCGGGACGGCTCGCTGCCATGGTCCGTGCGGATAATCGGGGAATGCGGTTTGTAGATGCGGTCCGTGCGCAGTTTTTTCTGGAGCGTGCCTGATGTCGATTGTCCTGCGCTATGGCAGGGAGGCATTCTCGAAGACGCCGGTTGGGTTCCCCACTGAATCCAGCTTACGGTTCGGCGCAGTCCGCGAAGCTGCCTACAACAAAATGTTCGGCGAGGCGGCAAGCGTCTCCCATGAACTCGTTCCGCTGACTCCGCATGTTGACGTCTACGCCTTTCCAGGTGGACAAAAAGGGCGTTCGTTCCACACTCTCGTGACCGGCGGGATGAGCGATCTCCAGATGACTCTTCCCGCACTCGCCAGGGGTGCGCCGCGCCGCGTTGAGCTGATTTTCTATTGTTTCGAGCCGCGCGCGGAATACATCGATACCCTGCGGCGGATGGCTCATTTCCCGCATGACAATCAGACCTGGATCGGGTATGGCCACACCATGCCGAATGGAAATCCGCCCGAGCCTCTTTGGGGCAGTTCCGTTCTGAACACGCTCCTTTTTATGCCGACCATTGTGCGACCGGATAGTTCACTGCCGGCAGAACTGATTCTCGATGGAGAGCCCGTTCATTTCCTCTGGGTGGTTCCTCTCACCACGCCGGAATGCAATTTGAAACTGGTGGATGGGTTCGATGCAATACTCGACTTATTTCAGGAGAACCGGCATCCGCACGTTTTTGATCCAGCGAGGGGGAGTTATGTTTTATGACGGTTTCTCGGGCTTCGGTTCGGCGGGGGTAACCCTGTTCGCTCATTTTCCGCATGACAACAGCAGAACCGCCGCCGGGCCCGCCCGGCACATCTCCGACCCGTCGCGACGAGCTCCGTGCGGTGGGGAGGAACCTTGTCAACCGCGCCGGCAAGCTCGGGAATCCATACTCGGTTCTCAAAGAGCGAACGTGGAAGTCCCGATTGCCGGATGACGCTCCCTAGAGTGCCGCGACGCAGCTGATCGTGAGGACGAACCGGAATGGTTATGGTGCTCCCCGGCACCTGCTTTTGCATTATCTGGTGACTGCCAAGTTGTCGAACAGCGGCGAATCCATTGCGCTCAAGAATTGGGCAAACCTCCGAGCCCGAAAGGACCCGGAACTTACCCAACCGGGACCTCGACTTGAGTTACGAAGACTTCATGACGAGCGCGCCGGGCCAGTTCCGCGGGCGACGCCGTCTCGAAAAACAACGTTAAGGCTTCGATCAGATTGGCCCGTGCCTCTTCAATCGACTCGCCCTGGCTGGCTACATCGAGCTCTGGACACAGCGCCACGAAATGATCCGAGTCTACAAAGGATCGTTGGAATCCAGAACTACTCTCAGGAGGGAGGATTCCACGGGTGGCTCTGCGCCTGAATTCCTTCCTCAATATCGTGGGCGAACTCATCATCAATCCCGGCATCCGATCCGCGAGCCTTCAGATCCGCAATCACTTCCGAGATCATCCCGCCAACAGGCTTTGGAGGTTCGACCATAGCCGCCTCCCGCGCCACTTCGTCTTCGGTCATGACGACACTTTCTCCTGTTTCTCTTCCGTCGGACTAAATCCCTTACCCACCAAAAACTCCCTCGCCATGGCCTCGCTCTCCGGCCTTACGTAAAAAAATGCCCCCACGCGCTCCGTCTGAAAAATCATTCCGCCGCGATACTTGTCAGCTTCCACGCCATAATCGAGACCCGCTTCGGTCAGCAAGCCTTCCAATTTCAGCGATTCGTTCAGCTTCTTGGCGATGTAAATCAGCTTCGGCTCGGCATCGTCGAAGAATTCGGGTTCCCGTCGCATCTCGCTCTATTCCATCACAGGAATGAGATTTCTCATCCCGTTCCGGCACTCCCCCAACAACGATGACATCCGCAACGACCACCGCCATTCCGGCGGAAGAGGAACTCCACTGGCTCGCGCTGAAGATGGTGGCCGGTCTGGGCACGCGCCGGGCTGGGCAGCTCATCGAGACGTTTCGCTCGCCCGAAGCCATCTTCCGGGCATCCCGGTCGGAATTGGAAGGCGCCGGTTTGCCGGGTTCGGTCGCCCAATCCATTTCGAGCGGCTGCGCGTTTGAAGAAGCGCTGGAGCAGCAGGGCAAGATGCGCGCGGCCGGCGCATGTCTGGTCACCATCAACAGTGCGGAATACCCTCCGCTGCTGCGCGAAGTCTACGATCCGCCGGTGGTGCTTTACGCGCGAGGGCAGATCGGGATTTTGCAACGTACCCTGTTCGCGGTGGTCGGCACGCGCCGCCCCACGCCTTACGGAATGGCCGTCGCCGAGCGCCTTTCGGCCGACCTCTC
>PLFE01000150.1 GCA_003136675.1 Bryobacterales bacterium | reverse complement strand
TCCGCGAGAAGTCGGTCGAAGAACAGTTAGAAACGTTCCGCTTCGTGTCCGTAGATCAGTCTTACACTCGGATAAGCTCTCGCGAAGGCACGCAGTCGTTCCAGGCTGACGCGGCCGCGAGCGGTTCCGGCGTCATTCCAGCCACGGGGTCCGACGCCGGTCTGGAAAGCCCACGCGAAGTGGCTTGCATCGCCGGTCAGTAGAACTGGCGATGCGCCGTTGATCAGAAACGCCATGTCGTCGTCGGTATGCCCGGGCGCGGAGATGGCCCAAAAGGATCCATCACCAAGCAGATCCACACAATGCCCAAGGGGAGGCATTGAAGGCGCGGCCGGAAAATCGATGCTGAAAAACTTCGCGTTGGCTGGAAAGTGGTTCGCGACGGCGGCGCGCGCCAAAAAGCTGGCTTCGGCCTTGCCAAAAACAAACTCGGTCTGGGGCCCGAGTGCGGAAACGCCGCCGGTGTGGTCGGGGTGGAGATGTGTGAAGAACACCGCCTTCGGGTGAACGTTCAAGCGGGCGAGCTGCGCCGCCAAATCCGTGCCCGGTTCCTGCCGGTTGGTCACGCCGTTGGCCCAGTTGAACAACTTCATCGCCTCGGTGTAACTGCCGTAGGGTGGATGTTTCGCGAAGGAGGCGTCGAAGCCCGTGTCGATCAGGAAGTCGCCGAAGCGGGGATGGTGTACCCAGTGAACAAGCACGGCAAGATCGCGCGGGGCATGGTCGCAGTCGGCTTGCCTGGGGCTTGCCGGGTCGAGGTTGAGGCACGCGTCCATGTGGACCACGCCGGTCTGAAGAGTAGTGAAAGAAATCTCGCGGGGATGCCCCAGCACATCGTTCCAGGTTGTGACGGCGGCGGAAGGAATCGGATACGGCGTGATCTCAAATCGGCGAAATCCGCCGCGCACTAAGTAGACAGCCAAAGCGGCGGTGGTCACAATCAAAACAGTTGCCGTGAGTAAGAATCTCTTCAGTATGCGCATGCCGGTAGTAAGTCTACCCTCTTAGCCTTGACCCGGCAAGCGCCAAATCCAAGCGGCAACAGCAAGCAGGTTTCACCAATCGCAACTTCAGGTATTTCTAGTAGAAAGAGATGATTTCCAAAAGCCGATGACTAGATTACGCTGCATGTAATCGGTTTCGACTTTAAGGGGATACAGAGTGACTTTCCATCGTATTTTTGCACTATCTGCGCTGTCATGCGCGAGCATCTGTTTACGGGCGCAGACTGCCCCGGTACAAGATGACCAGTTTTTTCAACCAGCCGGCGAATTGAATCAGGTTCTGCCGCATTGGATTCAGTTCAGCGGCACGGACCGCGTCCGGACCGAAGACCAGGAAGATATCGGATTCAAGCCCAACCATTCGGACTTCCATGTCTTAAACCGGCTCTGGATCGGTACCACGATTCGGCCGGTGTGGTGGCTGAGTTTCTTTGGACAGGCGCAAGACTCTCGGATTTTCCTCAACGGTGTGGATGCGACCGCGCCACCTTACCAGAACATTTGGGACGTCCACCAGGCTTGGGTTCAAGTGGGCGATCCGGAAAAGTCTCCGGTGGCTGTGCGGGTAGGTCGGCAGGAACTCGCTTTCGGCGACCAGCGCCTGGTGGGTATCTCCCCGTGGTTGAACGCGCCTCGCGTTTTTGACGCGGCCTTGGCTACTTTTCGCTTCACAGGCGTTCGCGTGGACACGTTCGCTTCGTCGGTCGTGAATTCCGTCGACGATCAGATGGACCATCATAAGCAGGGTAACCCCTTCTACGGGAGTTACGCCTCGTTCAGCAAGCTGATCCCCCAGGCATCCATCGACCCGTACTTCCTCTGGCGTCTTGCACCGGTGGGTTACGCGGCGACGTATGCGAATGGCGCAAGTGGGCATCTCGATGAAGGGACGTTCGGCGTGCGGATTGTCGGCAAGCTTCCGGCGTCCTTTGACTACGGGACAGAAATGGCTCGACAGGACGGCACGCTGGGTACCCGTTCGATCGGGGCTTGGGCAGGGCATTGGGTAACGGGCCGGACTTTCGACGTGGCATGGAAGCCGCGGATCTTTCTCGAATACAACTACGCGTCCGGGACTGCGAATCCCACCGGCAACTCGGTTGGAACTTTCGATCAGCTCTATCCATCGGGGCACGATAAGTTCGGCCTGGCGGATCAGGTGGGATGGAGAAACATCAAAGACCTGCGAACGGGCGCGGAGGCCAAACCGCTCCGGAAGCTAACGATCAGCGCAACGTTCCATGACTTCTGGCTGGCCGATGCGCGCGACGCACTCTACGCATCCACCGGCGCGGTCGTCGCAAAATCCCTGGCCGGTACGGCGGGCACCCATATTGGCGAGGAACTTGACGCTCAGGGTTTTTATCAGATCAACAAGGCCCTGCAGGTCGGCGCAGGATACGGGCACCTGTTCACCGCCGAGTTTCTGAACAAGACCACCAAAGGCAAGGATTACAGCTACCCCTTCGCCATGACCAATTACACCTTCTGACCACGTCTCACTCGTACCCCAGCGCAGGCTGAACTCCATGCTACCAAGGTGGCACGGACTTCGGCCTGTTCGAGTTTCTAGCCCAACAATCCACAAAACTTGACAGGGTCTCCCGATCTATTCTATTGTCGATTCACCACAAGAACATTTGATGAAGCCATTTTCCTGGACTCTGTTCGTGATGGTTTCCGCCTCGTCGATGGCCTTCGCCGGTCCTCCCTTTCAGACGGACGATCCGGAGCCGATCGACTACAAGAATTACGAGTTTTACACGTTTGCAACAGTGAGTACGCTGCCAGGTGAAGTGGACGCCGAAGGTCCTGCGATCGAGTTCAATTGGGGTGCGCTGCCGAATGTTCACCTGCACATGATCATTCCGGTCGCGTCCTACTTTCCTGACAATGGCGCGCGCGCAGTGGGCATTGGCGATATCGAATTGGGGATTAAATATCGCTTCGTTCAGGAAACCAAATCCCGGCCGCAGATCGGCGCCTTCGTGATGTTTGAAATTCCTTCTGGAGACGCCGCGCGGGGTCTGGGCGTAGGGAAGACTTGGTACAAGCTACCCTTATGGGCGCAAAAAAGCTGGGGATCCTGGACTACCTATGGGGGTGGCGGCGAGACGGTGGTTCCAGCGCCCGGTTATCGGAATTATCCGTTTGCCGGAGGGCTTCTTCAGCGGGATTTCGGCAAGAAGTGGACCGTCGGTGGAGAGATGTTCTTTCACGGCCAAATCCTGAACGCGCCGGCCCAGGGTTATCGCGAAGCCACGCTGCTCGATCTGGGCGGCTATTACAAATTTCATGGCGACGAGAGCTATCAGTTGCTGTTTTGCTATGGACATTCCGTAGCCGGTGAGCCGGAACACTACGCTTATCTTGGACTGTATTGGACTTGGGGAAAAAAAGCGGCAGGCGATGCTCCTCCCGGTGAAACCACCGGATTTATGGCAAGCAAACTTTATGAATATAACGGCCAGTGACGTCATCCTTTTGGCCCACGCGAGCTGCGGAGTTCTGGGTTGCGTGGCGGCCACCTGGGTGTTCGTGGAAGTGCTCAACGCAAGCCCACGGAATGCGGCAAGGATTCGCCGTGCGGCGCTGTTCGCGGCTCTCTCCATGGCGGCCGCGTGGGTGCTGGGCGGGTATTGGTACGTCCATTACTATTCCCCGGAGAAAGCCATGATCTTGAAAGGCCCGTGGCCCTTTGCGCATAATCTGTTCATGGAGACGAAGGAGCATCTCTTCTTCGCCACGGCGATACTCGCATTTCTTCTCCCGATCGCATGCCGGGAAGAGCTGTATGCGAACGCGATTGCCCGCAAACTGGTCCTATCCGTCTCCGCCATGGTTGTGATCACCGGCTTGGCGCTAGAGGGCGCCGGCGCAGTGATCGATCATGGCGTGAAGGTGGCGCTGCTTCGTGGTCCTGGGAAGGGGAACTGATTGTGAATTCTGCAACCATGGGTTTCTCTCTGGCGGCGGCGCTTACGATATTGCTCAACACCGCGCTGGCGTGGGCCAAGGACTCCTATGCGCCCCTCAACAGCTTCATGAAGGCGCTGACCGGCCATCATTGGACCACGCACGGTTTGGTTGACTTAGTCGTTTTCTTCGGCTTGGGTTTGGTCTTCATGAAATCGCCGTGGATTGAAAAAATCAACCCGGCGCGCGTTGTGCCCATTCTGATCGGGTCCGTGGTCGCCGCCTCGTTGGGCCTCGGTCTTTGGTACGTATTCTTTTAAGCTTCAATGTGCCCGCAGCAAACCATAAACATCCACCTCGCCTTTCGTTCCAACATAGACGCGGCCGTTGATTACGGTCGGAATCGTGAAGCGCAGAGACTTGCCGGCCTCATCGCGTCGTCCCATCTGGCTGCTGGAATAAAGCTCCCTCGTGACGTCACTGGCATCGTAAGCGTAGAGGATCGCTGGTTGGTCGGGTGAGCGCCAGCCTTTTGAGGCAATCACCCAAACGATGCCGCTCCGCGATCCGTTGGCGCTGACGGTGGGCGTTGCGCCGGGGTCGATGAATTCGCGCGACCCATGCCTGACTGGCTCTCCGGACAACCTTCCATGCCTGACTGCGAAGTCTTTCAAAAAGTCATGGCTACAGAGATAGAACAGGTGATCACTCCAATAAGCGGGCGCGCTGAAAGCGCCTTCCCCCGCGATCGGCAAAGCTTGCACAACCGCATCGCCGCCGGTATGAAAACGGCCTAAACCATCCCGGTCGAGAAGGTAAATCGTGCCGCCTTTACCCGCGACCACTAATAGATGGGGATGCGCGCCCGGTTGATCGGGAAGCAGAAGCGGGCCGCCGGAACCAAGGTCGTTATCCCGCTCCTTCAGATCCACTTCGTTGAACGGCGTGAAGAAATCCTTCAAAGCAAGCGTCGGCGAAAGCTTCAGCAGTGAATCCCCATAGTCGCGGCCGCCCTTCGATGCATCGAACACGCCGTTGCCGGTGGGCAGGTAGACGTTTCCCAGGGAGTCGGCTGCCGGGCCCGTATCTCCCAGCCAGATGCCACCTTCTGAACCGTCGCGGGAGACGTTGAAGACCGCCTTCTGCGAAAGCGTCGCGGCATCGTAAGCCATCACCCATCCGTGGTAAGGCAGGTTATCGCAGGAAGAAGCCCACGCCATGTAGACCGTATTGTTCGAAAGCAGCAGCGCGGCGCGCGGATTCTCATGCAACGGGTCGAAGACCACCACCCCATGGCTGCCCTCGCGAGCGCGTCCGGCGACGGAAGCTTTGATCTCCACCGGTCCGCCGAATTTCTCCTGACCGGTTGTCACCGCGAGCGCGTGTAGCCTCTGGACGAAGCGTCCAAATAGCCTGCCGCTCTCCTTTGTGCGGGCCAGAACGTAGAGGGTTCCTGTGGCGGGATCGATCACCGGAGTGGACGTGATTCCGATTTCCGGCACGATGAACGGGCACTCCACATCTCGCGCGGATAAGGTTGTGGCGCCCGCTGTACCGCCGAGAAAGCTGACGTGCCAGAGAGGGGCGGACTCGCGCAAATCGGCATCGAATGCGTAGACGCTGTCATGCTCGGTCGCGACCAGCACCAGGTTGCGTTGGCCCTTGCCGGGGATGTTGACGGCTCCCAGATAAAGCGGCTGCGCGTAGACGTCGCCATCCACCCTCAGCACTCCGGTCTTGCCGAAACGGGCGGCGTTCACGCTCTCTGGAGTCAGAATTGTTTCGCTAAGATTCGCGCCGGTTCGGGCGTTGTTGTATTGCGACGTCGGGACTTGTGCGATGACGGCCGCCAGAATGAGAAGCGGAGACACTCATTCGGTCAGACACCGCGCCAGCGTCCGAGGTTCCCATTTCCGGAGGGAATGAGAGTGCAATCATAGGAGGCAGGGCGCTTACCATGAAACAACTCACGCGACGCAACGTCGGTTTGATTTTCGGCGGTCTGGCTGCCGCTTCCGCGCGCGCCGAACCTGGCAAAGCGGCCACCAGCCTCCACCAGGACGTCGATCTTCCGGCGTCGCCCGAAAGGGTCTATCAATTGCTCCTCACCGCCTCGCTGTTTAGCGCCTTCTCAAAGCAGCCTGCGGAGGTTGAGCCCACCGAAGGCGCGGCTTTCAAACTCTTCGGCGCGCGCGTGGAAGGCCGCAACGTGGAACTGGTTCCCAATCAACGGATCGTACAGGCCTGGCGTCCCGCGTCCTGGCCGGCGGGGGTTTATTCGATCGTGAGATTTGAACTGTCTCAGCGCGAGTCTCTCACCCGGGTGAGCTTAGATCACGCAGGGTTTAGCGAAGCGTTGTGGGAGCACTTGAATCAAGGGTGGGTCGCCAACTATTGGGATCCGCTTCGCGCCTATCTGGCCCCGGCATAGGTCATGCGTTTCCCGATGATCCTATTCCTCGGGTTCGGTTTGACTTACGCGCAGACCGGCCCTTTGAAACTGGAGATCCCCGTTGTCAAGACCTCGGTCAATCTCGATGGACAGGCCGTTGACGTCGCGCTCTGGGGTGCCGTTTCGTCGCGAAACCCGGCGGCCGGAATGTTCCAAATTGCTCTGACGGCGGATCTTGCCGGCCTTCAGCAGAATTTGACGCCGGTGCTGCGTGCGCAACTGAACCAGTCCGAGAAGTGCGGCAACCGGCTGTCGGTGGATCGCGCCGTGCTGGTTCCGGCGGCTCCTCTGGCCGACCTGACGCCTACGTGCATTACGAGCGCTATGCCTGCGTGAAAGCACTGGGCAAGGAGATCGTGAAACGGCTGGTGGGCGGCAACGGTGTGGTGGAACTCAATCTGACCCCTTCGTCCGAAAGGGGCCAAATCGGACCGGCCGCGCACGTGGTAAAGATCGATTCCGACGGCTCGCTCGGGGAGCTGCTGCATTCCCGTGAGCAACTGGGTGATTCGATTCGGGAGAAGATCCGTGTGACCCTTGAACAGGCCGTTCAGAGATCGGCCGACCCGAAGTCCACGCTACCTGCTGAGATTGAAGACGTCTTTCGGAAGCGCAGCTTTGAGGGTCGCCAAGACGGCAATCTGGGCCAACGAGCGGCAGTGGAGCCGGATTCGCCGCCGCGTTGATGGGCCAAGTAGGGCCCGCTCAGAGAATCACTGTTATAGTGCCCGGGGTGGGACTTGAACCCACACTCCGCTTCCGCGAAAAAGGATTTTAAGTCCTTTGCGTCTGCCGATTTCGCCACCCGGGCGTGACGGGCGATAAAGCTCCAACATTATACCGCCGCGCCCATCTACGCCGTTATCGGAACCGCTCCCCGGAAATACTCGATCGTCTTCTCAATCCCGTCTTCCAGCGTCACCTTGGGCTCCCAACCCAGCAACGTTCGCGCCTTGGTGATATCGGGTTTTCTCTGCTTTGGATCGTCCTCCGGAAGCGGCTCGTAGATGATCGCGCTCTTCGAGCCGATCCGGTCCCGAATCGCTTCCGCGAACTGGCGTATGGTCATCTCCGTCGGGTTTCCCAGATTCACCGGGTACACTTCATCCGAATGCAGCAGTCGGTAAAGACCATCCACTAAGTCACTTACATAGCAGAAACTACGCGTCTGCGATCCATCCCCGAATACCGTAATCGGCTCGCCGCGTAGCGCCTGATCCAGAAAAGCGGGAACCACCCTTCCGTCATTCAGCTTCATTCGCGGACCGTAAGTATTAAAGATACGGGCAATGCGCGTTCGCAACCCGTACTTACGGTGGTAAGCCATCGTGTAAGCCTCGGCGAAGCGCTTACTCTCGTCGTAACAGGAACGCGGACCTACCGGGTTTACATTGCCCCAGTAAGTTTCTACTTGCGGATGCACGTGCGGGTCGCCATAACATTCCGACGTCGAAGTCAACAGAAACACCGCTTCGTTTGTTAGTGCCGCCTCGATCATGTGCTTAGTCCCCATCGACCCTACATCCAGCGTTTCAATGGGGCACTCCAGGTAATCCCGAGGGCTGGCGGGTGAGGCCATGTGCATCACGGCGTCGAAAGGTCCATCGACTTCAAATCGTTCCGTAACATCCTGTTCACGGAAAGTGAAGCGTTTGTTCCGGGCCAGATGCGCCACGTTCTGGGGAAGACCGGTCAGGAAGTTGTCGAGCGCCACCACCGTGTGTCCTTCTTTCAACAGCCGGTCGCACATGTGTGACCCAACAAAACCCGCCGCTCCCGATACAAGTACCCTCAATCCAATCTCCTCTCACGATAATGCCGTAAACTCGATTTTACGTTGCTAACGTCCGAATGACAAATGCTACATTTTTATAGGACTTATGGGTCGCCCTCATCTAGTTGAAACCATTCTGCTTGCCGCCAGCATTTTGGTCTCCCTCACATTGTTCTGGAGGCGGTTTGCCGTCTTCGTAACAGCGTTCCGTGAGGCTAAGAAAGATCCTGGCTATTCGCTCCAGCCGGTTTGGCCGCGCGTCCGGGGTTTTTTCTGGGAGGTGCTCTGCCAGGGCCTGGTTATCCGGGAACGCCCGCTGCCCGGCCTCGCGCACGCCTTTGTATTCTGGGGCTTCATCGCATTCGGATTGATCACGCTGAATCACATAGGGGAGGGCTTTGGCTTCGACGTCGTTTCGCGCGATTCCTGGCTCGGCGCGGCTTACTTTGTGTTCGTCTATCTCTTCGCCGCCGTCGTGGCGGTCTCTATCGCGGGGTTGTTCGTCCGCCGCTTCCTGGTGCGCCCGCCCTGGCTGGGTAAGGTTTCGTACGAATCTGGATTCATCGCGGTCCTCATTTTCGTTCTGATGGTCACTTATATCGCCAGCTTCTCTATCGCGCCCGGTACGGTGGCCGGCAAAGCCAACTGGTGGGTGCATACCGCATCGCTCCTGGTGTTTCTGCCCCTCATCCCGAAGACCAAGCACATGCATTTGGTTCTCAGCCCGTTCGCCATTTTTGCGAAGCGGCCGGGTTTCAGTGACATCCCCAGCCTCGCGGGCGATGAGGATTTTGGTCTGGATACCGGCAAGGATGTCACCCGGCTGGATACTCTGCAGGCATTCTCCTGCGTAGAGTGTGGCCGCTGCACCGAGCATTGTCCGGCGGCGAACACGGGTAAGATTTTGAATCCCAAGGAAATCGTCCTGGGGCTGCGCGCTTACATCAAAGATCCCGAAGCCGGCATAGGTTCCGACGTGCCGTTACTCGGTCCACATATCTCCGAAAAGGCCGCCTTCCAATGCACCACCTGCGGCGCTTGCGAGTATCAATGCCCGGTAGGCATACAGCATCTCCCGATCATCATCGGATTGCGCCGCGGCGCAGTGAACACCGGTAAGTGGGAGGACGAATATGGCACCAAGCTGTTCCTGAACATGGAACGCAACGGTAACTCCCTGGGTTTCGCTTCAAACGAGCGCCAGAAGTTCATCGACAAGGCCGGACTCCCTCTTTACGACGGCACTCAGGAGTATTGCCTGTGGTTAGGCTGCATGGGCGCGTACGATCCGCAGGGGCGCGCCATTATCGAATCGTTAGCCCAGGTTCTGCGCTATGCGGGCATTACGTTCGGCGTACTCCGCAAGGAGCGTTGTAACGGCGATCCCGCCCGGCGTCTGGGCAACGATCTCCTGTTCACCCAGTTAGCTGAGCAGAACATCGAAACCCTCAACTCCGCGGCGCCGGCCAAGCTACTCTCCATCTGCCCGCACTGTGTTCGTACGATGTCGACGGACTGGAAGGAAGCCGGTAAGACGTTCAAAGTCGAGCACCATACAGAGTTGCTGGCCCGCATCCGCCACTTACTGCCCGAAGGGAACGGAAATCGGGAAACGGTGGTGTATCATGACCCGTGTTATCTCGGCCGCTATCAGGGCGTTTACCAGGAACCTCGCGGCACTATCGAGCGATTTGCGGAACTGGTGGAGGCGCCTCGGCATCGCGAGCGCTCATTCTGTTGCGGCGCAGGCGGAGGCCAGATGTTTCTGGGCGAAGAGGAAGGCCGTCGTGTCAACGTCACGCGGGCGGAGGAATTAGTGAAAACCGGCGCCGGGACCGTGGGCACGGCGTGTCCCTTCTGCCAAACCATGTTCCGCGACGCCTTGGCGCAGGTTACCGATAAACCGGTGAAGCTCATGGATGTGGTCCAGATAGTAGCTGCATCATTGCCCGGAGAAACGGTGACGCCCCTACAGTAGCCGGAAATTGATCTCGAAGGTCGCCCGCACGGGCACCGGCTTTCCATCTTTCGTGCCCGGTTTGAACAGCCACTGCGCCACGGCGTCCAGCGCCTTCTCATCCAGGCCCAATCCCATCCCGCGAAGGATTCTTACGTTGCGAGGGCGTCCACCCGTATCGATCTCCGCCACCACCAATACGCTGCCCGAGAGCCGCGCCTTTCGGCCTGCCTCCGAATATTCCGGTTCCACCGTGTGCAGTGGTACCGGAAGCGAAACGCCATGAACACCGGCCGCATACACTCCGTCTTCGTCGCCATCCCCGCGGTGGTCGCCCGAACCATTCCCCGGTGCGCCTCCGTTGCCGCGGCCGATCCCGAAGGGCCCGCCCGGGCCCGCAGAGAGATTTCCCATCCCGTCCGGCAGCCCAATCGACACAGTCGCAGGATTCATTTCGGGCGGCGCATCGATGGCTGCCGGAAGCATCAGCTTCGGCACGTTATCGGTCCGCTGTATCAGCGGAGTAACGAATACGCGAGAAGCTTTCTGTGGCGGCGTGCCTTTGCGGGGCGGCTCCGGCTGCCGCATTCCGCTTCCGCCTGAGGGCGCGGCCAGCCGCCTTGGTGCGAAGATTCGAACAATTTCGGACGGCTTCGGCACCACGTCCGGATTGATCGACCACATGAGCAGGAAAACGATGAACAATACGTGAAGAGCTGTAGAAACGGCTTGAGCGCTACGCGACATAACAGCAGGCGTTGCAAACATCCGGCCACCGCGTAAGTCGTTCTGTTTGAGTAAGAGGCTCCGCCCGAAGCGAATCCTGTTCGACACAACTGTCTCCCGCCAGTCATAATCAAGGCTTGGAAACTCTCACTTCTGCTTCGTTAGCGGATTCGGTCGCCCGCGTTCCGCACTCAAAAATCCGTGAGCTGGCGGAAATCGCCATGGGCATGCCCCGCGTGCTGCGGCTTTACTTTGGTGAATCCAACCTGCCGACGCCGGAATACCTGAAGGTCGCGCTCGACCGCGCCGTGCGCGACGGCTTCACCTTCTACACCGAGAACGCCGGCTTGCCTTCCCTGCGGCAAGCCATTGCCGCTTACTACCAGCGGCAGCAAAACGTAGCGCTCGATCCCTCCAGCGAAATCGTGGTCACCGCGTCCGGCGTGCAGGCCATCGCGCTTTCCATTCGCGCGGTGCTCGATCCCGGAGACGAAGCCATCGTTTTGACGCCCGCGTGGCCCAACGCTTCCGCCATTGTCTCGCTCGCCAATGCGCGCGCCATTGAAATCGCGCAGCCTCTCGAAGGCGACGTTTACACCATCGACTTCGACGCCATCGAACGCGCCGTCACCCCGCGTACACGCCTGCTGATTTATACGTCTCCCTCAAACCCGCTCGGCTGGGTCGCCACCCGCCGCCAGCAGGAACGCCTGTTGGATTTCAGCCGCAGGCAAGGCCTGTGGCTGATGGCCGACGAGGTCTACGATCGCCTCTACTACGCGGGCGCGCGGCTCGGTGAGCCCGTGCCTTCGATTCTGCAACTGGCCACGCGCGACGACGCCGTTCTGGTCGTACATTCCTTTTCGAAGAGCTACTGCATGACGGGCTGGCGTCTGGGATGGATGATCGCGCGGCGCGACCTGGCGCGCAAATGCGCCCAGCTCAATGAATTCATGGTGTCTTGCGCGGCCGGGTTTGTGCAGAAGGCTGCCGAGACGGCGCTCAACGAAGGCGAAGAGGAACTGACGCGCATGCTGCGGATGCTACTTGACAATCGCGATTTCTGCGCGGCCAAGCTGCGCGCCATGCCGCGCCTCACATTGCCGGAACCGGATGGCGCGTTTTACCTGTTCCCGCGCGTCGCGGGCCTTCGCGATTCATTCGGGTTTTGCAAGCGGCTTTTGGAGGACACGCGCGTCGGAATCGCGCCGGGAATGGCGTTTGGAGCAGGTGGCGAAGGGAGCGTGCGGATCTGCTATGCCTCGGGGCGCGAGGTGCTTGAACCCGCCATGCAGCGGCTCGGCGAGTGGCTGTCAATCCAGCCGCACGACGGTCCTCTTGTGCAGCAGGCTTAGATCGTCTCCGATGATGAACAGGCCGGGGCCGGACCCGCCATGTTCCAGCACCAGGCCGACATCGCGCGCCCCCGCGGGGATTGAGAACACGCGCGTCGCTGTCACCGATTCGCCCGGTTGCAGAAGGATGTTGAACGGCACGGCGGACTGGTCCGGCTCGGGCTCGAAACGATCGCCGAGCCCGTCCACAAGGTACACAACAACGTCGTTGGCCCGCTGCGCACGGCCCTTCGCCCGGCTGAACAGACGGATTCCGATGCGGTAGGAGACACGCTCCGCCGACGGGGTTCGAGAAACGTCCGCCACCTGGAAACACCAATCGTCAAAGCACCGCTCATCACCGGGCTTCAGCACGCGGCGCGGCGAGAAAATCGAGACCAGCGAGATCGTCGCCAAATAAACGGCGGCCGATAAGGCCACGCGCGTCAGAACACTGCCGGCGCGCGAAAAACGCCCGCGAATGGCCTGGTAGGCGGCAATCGCCAGGGCGACTACCGCGGAGAGAAAAGCGAGGATGAAGAGCAGGTCGAAGATCGTCATGTACTTTGCAATATAGAGTACTTCATAGATCGCCGTTTAGCAAGTCGTTCCATCGGATTTGATGCATACTGGGTTCGTGCCGATTGCCGCCGCGCTCCTCCTGTTGACTTCCTCCCTGGGTCTCGGGCAGGCGGACTTGCCGCCCGAAGCGGTCCGGCTTGCGGCGGTGAAGCAGAAGATGGCCGCGTTTTTGGCGCGGGTGCCCGACTATACTTGCGTCGAAACCATTGATCGCTCGGTGGAGAAGTCAGCGTCCGGTCACGCGACTTCCATGGATCGCCTTCGGGTAGATATTGCCTACATCGACAACAAGGAAGTCTATTCCTGGCCCGGAGCCGGGAGCTTCGAAGAAAAGCGGCTGGCCGAGTTAGTCGGCAACGGCATGGTCTCCGACGGCGATTTTGCGCTGCATACCGGCAACATCTTTACGCGCGACGGCGCTCAGATTACGTTCGCGCGAGACGAAGTCGTGCTGGGGCGCAAGGCCGCCAGATACGACTTCATCATTCCCTCGCTCTCCAGTGCGTGGATCCTCCGGTCCTCCGCGGTCACGGGCGGCGTTGGTTCTCGTGGATCGTTCTGGATCGACGCCGATCGGCTCGATCTGTTGCGGTTGGAACTGGACGCGCAGGGCATCCCGGCGGGCTTGGCGATTGGCGCCGTCCATGTAAGCGTCGACTACGCCAAGGTGCGCGTCGGCGGGGCGGATGTTTCGATTCCGCAATCGGCCGAGACCGTCCTCGACGACACGAACGGAACCCGTTTCCTGAATCACGTCGACTTCACCGGGTGCCGCGAGTATCACGTGCAATCGTCGATCTCTTTCGATACGGAATCGAAGAACGCGGAGGCCAGATCCCGAACGCTCCAGAACATGGCCGTTCCCTCAAAGCTGTTGCTGCTTCTACAACTCGACAATCCGATCGACTCGGCTACCGCGGCGCAGGGAGACCTGGTTCGGGCGAAGTTGGAACGGGACGTGCGAACCGATGACGGTGTTCTTATCCCGCGCGGCGCATTGGTCACGGGGCGGATTCGCCGCATGGAGAAGTTCGATCAGCCGCACCCGCATTGGGTTTTCGGGGTGGAACTCACCGCCATTGATTTCGACAGCAAGATAGGGGAGATCGCGGGGACCCTGGAACACATCGATCCAATACATGGCAGTGACGTCCGCCTGATATCCAACTTAGGCGCCGAGGCGATGCCGGGCGTGGGAATACTGCGCATCAATGGCGATCGCTTCCTGCTCGACCGCACGTTCCATATGCAGTGGCGCACCATCGACTGGAAGAGGTAGAGTGCGATGAGCGTCGAAGAAATCATTCGGGAATTCAGCGCCCTCGGCTGCGAAGCCAACCGCGACGGCATGGCGCGGTTCGGCATCAACGTGGGAAACGCCTTCGGGGTCTCGGTGACGAACATCCGCAAGATCGCCAAACGTTACAAAGGCAATCACCGACTCGCTCAGGAGCTTTGGGAGAGCGGCTGGCATGAGTGCCGCATTCTCGCGAGCGTAATTGACGATCCCGCCCTCGTCACTCCCGGTCAGATGGACAGGTGGGTCGCTGACTTTGACTCCTGGGATCTCTGCGACCAATGCTGCGGAAACCTATTCGACAAGACGCCTTTCGCGTGGAAGAAGGCCGTTGCATGGAGCCGCTCCGATTTGGAATTCACCAGGCGTGCCGGCTTTGCCATGATCGCCGCGCTCGCGAGGCACGATAAGTCCGCACCCGACCAACAGTTCCTGCCGCTGCTCCGCATCATTGAGAAGCGATCGGACGACAACCGGAACTTCGTGCGGAAGGCCGTGAACTGGGCGCTGCGAGAGGTCGGCAAACGCAATCCCTTACTCCGTCAGGAAGCCATTGACGCGGCCGAACGAATCCTGCAGCGCGGAACCCCGGCGGCGCGCTGGATCGCCCGGGATGCGCTGCGCGAGCTTACTGCCGCAAAAGCCGGAACGCGATCACGCCCAGCGGGGGCAAAGTGACTTTGATGTGAAAGGGCCGTCCGTGCCGGTTCCCTTCAATCGAATGCGAGTCGCTCCCGTTCAATACTCCACTTCCGCCAAACTCCACCCGGTCGGAATTGAAGATCTCCCGATAGCTCCCCTGGTCCGGCACGCCGATCTCATAGTCGTAGCGCACCAGCGGGGTGAAGTTACAGCAGAATAACAGGAAGTCGTTCGGATCTTCCGCGCGCCGGATGAACGAGATCGTTGAGTTCTGCACATCCCGGAAGTCGACCCACTCGAAGCCGCTGTAGTGGAACTCCACTTGATGCAGCGCGGGTTCCGCGCGATACAAAGCGTTCAATTGCCGCACGCACTCCTGCAGGCCATGATGGAACTTGTACTGAAGCAGATCCCAACGGACGCTGCTGTGGTAGTTCCACTCCTCATATTGGCCGATCTCACAGCCCATGAAGAGCAGCTTCTTGCCCGGATGACTCCACATGTAACCGAGGAATGCGCGCGCATTGGCGAAGCGGCGCCACTCATCTCCGGGCATCTTTCCGATCAGCGAACCTTTGCCGTGCACCACCTCGTCGTGGGAAATGGGGAGCACGAAGTTTTCGCTGAACGCATAGAGCAGGCTGAAAGTGATGTCGTTCTGGTTGTACTTGCGGTGGATCGGGTCCTGGCCGAAGTAATGCAGCATGTCGTGCATCCAGCCCATGTTCCACTTCATCGTGAAGCCGAGGCCATTGAGATAGACGGGGCGGGAGACGCCGGCGAATGAGGTGGATTCCTCCGCGATGGTCATTGCGCCGGGGACCTCATGCGCCAGTTCGTTGAAGCGACGCAGAAAGTAGATGGCTTCCAAATTCTCACGGCCGCCATGCTGATTCGGAATCCAGTCCCCCCCTTCGCGCGAGTAGTCGAGATAAAGCATGGATGCCACGGCGTCCACGCGCAATCCGTCGATGTGGTATTCCTTCAGCCAGAACAGCGCGTTACTGATCAGGAAGCCGCGTACTTCATTGCGGCCGTAATTGAAAATGAGCGTGCCCCAATCCGGCTGCTCGCCTTTGCGCGGATCGGCGTGTTCGTAAAGCGCCGTGCCGTCGAAGCGCGCCAGGCCGAAAGCATCCTTCGGAAAGTGGCCGGGTACCCAATCGACGATCACGCCGATGCCGCGCTGGTGGCAGACGTCGACGAAGTGCATGAAGTCTTCGGGCGGCCCGAAGCGCGAAGTGGGCGCGAAGAACCCGGTGACCTGATAACCCCACGAGCCGCCGTAAGGATACTCCATGATGGGCAGCAACTCGAGATGCGTGAAGCCCAGGCTGACAGCGTAATCCACCAGACGATGCGCCAGTTCGCGATAGGTGAGCGAGTTCCCGTTCCCGTCGCGCATCCAGCTCTCCAGTTGGACTTCGTAGATGGAGATGGGCTCCTGCTGCCAGCGATATTTCGCGCGAGCTTCCATCCAGCCGGCGTCCTGCCATGCGTAGCCGGTGATGTCGGCCGTAAGTGACGCGGTGTTGGGAGGAACCTCGGCGGCGAACGCCACCGGATCGGCCTTCAACTGTTCGGCGCCGGTGATGCTCGATACCACGTTGTACTTATAGCGGACGCCGTTCGAAATGTGCGGCATGAAGATCTCCCAGACACCGGCGTCGCGGCGGCGCATAGGATATTGGCGCGGGTTCCAGGCATTGAAATCGCCGGTCACGGTGACCGTCTGNNGCGTTCGGCGCCCACACGGCGAAGCGATATCCTGAGACGCCTTCGACCGTTACCCCGTGCGCGCCCAGCATGCGCCAGGTCTCGAAGTTATTGCCTTCGGCGTGCAGATGCAGATCGAACTCGCTGAGTAACGGAGGGAAGCGGTAGGGGTCTTCGATCTCAACTTCTTCGCCAGCCTGGTTCCGGAAAGCGATGTGATAGTGACCGGGATCGTGGGGAAGCTCGATGGCGAAGAAGTCCGCGTGAGCGTCGTTCTCCATCGGCAGACGGTCGCCACCGACCAGCAGCGAGGCCGACTCCGCGCCCGGCAAAAGCGCGCAGACACGCCAGCGCGGGGGCGCGTCGGATTTCAGTTCATTGGGAATGCTGTGCGGGCCAAGGATGCGGAAAGGATCGCCGTGGCGTCCCCGCACGATGGCATCGATATCTGCGCCCGTCATGAGAACCTCATTATATGGCTGCCGAACTGCACATCCATCTCGAAGGCTCGGTGGCGCCGTCCGATGTCGGGTTGGGTCATGTGCGGATGGGCGATTTCGGGGGGTTCCTGCAGCTCTTCAAAGCCATTTCGGAGCGCCTGGAAACGCCGGAGGATTACGCCAAGATCACCACGAAGCTGCTCCGCCGTTTCCTGGACGAAGGCATCGATTACGCGGAGATCACGCTATCCGCGGGCGTGGTGCTCTGGAAGAAGCAGGATCTGAATGCCACCTACCAGGCGATCCGCGGCGCTTGCATGGCGCGTCCCGAGGTGCGGGTGAAGTGGTGCTTCGACGCGGTGCGCCAGTTCGGCGTCGAACCGGCGATGCGCGTGGCGGAGATGGCCGCCGAGCTTCGCGATGAGGGCGTGGTGTCGTTTGGGATCGGCGGGGATGAGTTGCGCGGACCGGCAAATCTGTTCGAAAACGTCTACGGCTTCGCGCGTTCGAAGGGCTTACGGCTGACGGCTCACGCGGGAGAAACGGCGGGACCGGGTTCCATCTGGGACGCCCTGCGGATTGGCGCGGAACGAATCGGCCATGGGATTCGCGCGGTGGAGGACCCCGCGCTGCTCCGGCATCTGAGGGACCGCAACATACCCCTTGAGGTCTGCATCACAAGCAACGTGGCGACCGGGGTGGTGGAGCGGCTGGAAGATCATCCGGTGCGCCGCTTATTCGACGCGGGTGTTCCGATCACCTTGAACACGGACGACCCGGGCATCTTCGAAACGAGCCTTGCGCGGGAGTTCGACATCGTGCGAGAGGCGTTCGGATTTAGCGAGAGCGAACTGAAGACGGTCGCCGGCAATGCCTACCGGTACGCTTTCTAAGCGTTTGTTTACAAGCTTTTTACAGGGTTAAAGCGCGAACCCCAATCATAATGGTAGGCACATGCGCTCCACTTTCTCGATTATATTTCTGCTGGCGTTGACCGGCATGGCTGCCGGGACACAGGCGCAATCCATCTTTCAGGTGGTGCCCACCCCGGAAGGCAATCTGCCGGTACCGGGCAACAACTATCTGTATGCGGCGTCGGCTTCTTCGCCCTCCGACATCTGGGCCGTTGGTGCAACCACCATTCACTTCGACGGCACGCAATGGACCGCTTACCGCGCGCCGGGGATGCCGGGGCTGGGCACGAGCTGGCTGCGGGGCGTGGTCGATATCTCACCGACCGAAGCCTGGGCGGGCGGGCTCATCAACATCGATACGGAGGATAAGACTCCCAGCCAGGTGATCGAGCGGTGGAACGGTACCGAGTGGAACGTGTTTCCAGGACCCCAGTTCGCTAGCGGCGATCAACCGTCGATCAACGGGATGGCGGGCATCTCGGCCACCGACATCTGGACAGCGGGAAGCATGCTCACGAGTGACGGTGGGCTTGAAAGTCTGTTTGAGCATTGGGACGGAACCGCATGGACGGCGGTTACGGGTCCCCTGCACGGGTTTCCCGAGGCGATCTCGGCGGAGGCCGCGAACGATATCTGGGTGGTGGGCTACAATCCCGGCGGACTGGCTTTTTCGACGGCTGCTTATCATTACAACGGCACGTCCTGGTCTCCGGTGACGACACCCAACGTGGGGAGCGGGAGCAATAGTCTGAACGGGGTGCTGGCGCTGGCGCCCAACAATGTGTGGGCAGTGGGCTATTCAACCGCCTCGACCAAGCCGCCGCCGAATCAGTATGAAGTTCCGACCAAGACGCTGATCGTACATTACGATGGCACCGGTTGGAGCGTTGTGCCCAGCCCGAATGTGGGGCCGAACACGCAGTATCAATCGAACCGGCTGTTGGGGCTGACGGCCGTTTCGCCGACCGACATCTGGGCATTCGGCTCGTACTTCGCCGCCAGCGGGAGCAATAACCAGATGACTCTGGTGATGCACTGGGATGGCACAAGCTGGACCCTTGCGGCCAGCCCCAACCCGCAGGCCAACAGCATTCTGAACGATATCCTGTGGGGAGGTGTGGTGACTGCGCCGGGCAGCGTCTGGATTGTGGGCTCCGAAGACGTCTTCTACACGCTGGTGCTACATACCACCGGCGGGTAGTTAGAACTCTACCCGAGGTCATCCTTCCTGCTCTTGAGCGCTCGAGTATCTTACTTCAAATGCCTTCAAATGCGCGAGAATCTAGAACAAGATTGGTCCGTGATCATAAGGAGGGAATTATGGATTGGATGCGGTGCCCGGAAATCGAGGCGGTCCCCGGCGAGATGGGTGGAAAGCCGGTGGTGAAGGGAACCCGGATCGAGCCGGACACTCTTGTCACCGACTACGAACTCGGATCGCCGGTCGAGGAAATCCATGAGAACTTCCCCACGGTTCCGGTGGAAACCATCCGGAAATTGTTAGCTTTCGCGCACGCGCACCAGCTTGTTCCGTGAGGGCGTTGCTGCGGGCTGCTGAGGATGCTGGGTTCGTCGATGTGCTCGTGACAGGTGACCGGACTTTGGAATACGAACAAAATCTGTCAGGAAGAGCAATAGCGGTGGTGGCCCTTTCAGCGAACAACTGGAAGATCATCAAAAACCACATCCCGACAATTGCCGTCGCGATTGACACGGCACCGGCTGGCATGGTGACGCGGGTGGAAGCGGGAGCGTTCGTGAGGAGAAAACGCGACCCTGGGCCAGCGCTGGGGTAGTCACGAACTAGAACCGGATCTCGGCGATGACCAGGTCGGGCATCTGCTGATTCCAGGTATCGGGTACGACGTCGAAGGCCAGGCGGAACGGCGCGGTGGCTCCAGGCGCGAGAGGGTGACTCACGACGGTAGCGAGTTCGCGCTTCAACTCCTTGCCATAGTAATCGCGGAAGACGCATTTCACGCGAATGCCGGAGACGGTCCGGCTCCCGTTATTGGTGATCTTGCCCATCACCTCGAAGAGCGATTTCTGGATGTAGCTTTCCGACGTCTGGGGCTGGACGTCGCTGAGACTCAGATTGGGCAGGTAGGCGGCTGCTTCCGCAGTGAGGACGGGAGCGGGCGGCGGCGCCGGTTTGGGACTCACTGTGAGCCAGGTCAGGAACCCGGCGATGGCGAGTATGGCGACGCCGATGATAACCTTACTTGCCGCCAACGGTCATCTCTCCCAGAAGCAGAGTCGGGGAAGCGACCGAGCCGCGGAACTCGAGGTCATTAGCCGGCTCGAGATGGGCCAGCATTTCCTGCAAGGTTCCGGCGATGGTCACCTCTGAAACAGGGTAAGTCAATTGGCCATTTTCAATCCACAGGCCGGTGGCGCCGCGCGAATAGTCGCCGGTGGAGACGTTGACGCCGGAACCGATGAGCTCGGTGACATAGAAGCCATTCGAGACGGAGCGGAGGAGATCTTCGGGAGAACGCTTGCCGGGTTGCAGATAGAAATTTCCGTGGCCCACGCCAGCGTTTCCGGTGATGCCGCGGGATGCGTTGCCGGTGGTGCGCATGTTCAGCTTGCGGGCCGAGTATGTGTTGAGGAGATAGGTTTCGAGGACGCCGTTGCGAATGACCACCGTGCGGCGGGTGGCAACGCCTTCGTCGTCGAAGGGCTGGGATCCGAACAGGCGCGGCATGGTGCCATCGTCAACCAGGGTGGTGCGTGAAGACGCGATGGACTGCCCCAGCTTGCCGTTCAGAAAGGAGGAATCGCGATAGATGGCGCGGCCTTCGATGGCTTCAAACAGACCACCCGCGAAGGAGCGGGCGACGCGCGGATCGAAGATGATGGGCACCTTCCGCGTAACGGCTTTGATGGCTCCGAGGCGGCGGACGGTGCGTTCGGCGGCGGTGCGCCCCACGTGCTCGGGAGATTCCAGCCCGGCTACGCCGCGAGCGGAACTCGACCAGTAATCGCGTTCCATCTGCTCGCCCTGTTTGGCTACCGGGACGCAAGAGATGGAGCAGTAGCTGCTGCGATATTCGCCCGCGAACTGCAGTGAGTTGGCGAAGGCATGCAGACCCCGGAAGGAAGTGAAGCCCGCGCCGTCGCTATTGGTGATGCGCGGGTCATACTCCAGCGCGGCCCGCTCCGCGCGGAGGGCCATTTCGATGCGCTGCTGCGGCGCGAGCTGCTCGATATCGTCCGAGAAGAGATCGAGATCGCCTTCGAACTTGCCCAGGTCTTGCGGGTCGGGAAGGCCGGCCAGCGGATCCTCGGTGGTGATCGCGGCCAGCTCCATGGCGGATTCGACGAGCTTCGAGAGCCCTTGGCGGGTGAGATCCGAGGTGTACGACGAGCCGGTGAAGCGGCCCACCATGACGCGCAGGCCAGCGGCGCGCGATGCGGATTGGGTGAGGGTTTCGACTTCGTTGAGCCGGACGTCGACCGAGAAATTCTCGCCTTCCGAACAGGTACACTCAGCGCCGGTGGCTCCGGCTTTGCGGGCGAGTTCGATGGTCCGGGCTGCTACGTCGAGTAACTCGCTCAAGCGGTTCCTCCGACCGTCATCCGATCGATGCGGACGGTCGGGATGCCGACGCCAACGGGAATGCTCTGACCCTGTTTTCCGCAGACCCCGACGCCTTCATCGAGCTTGAGGTCGTTACCGACCATGCTGACGTACTTGAGGGCTTCGGGTCCGTTGCCGATGAGGGTTGCGTTCTTGACGGGGCGGGTGAGTTTGCCGTCTTCAATGAGATAGCTTTCGGAAGCGGAGAAGACGAAATTGCCGCTGGTGATATCCACCTGGCCACCGCCGAAGTTGGCGCAATAGAGGCCTTTGGGGACGGAGCGGATGATTTCCTCGGGATCGCTTTCGCCGGCCAGCATGAAGGTGTTGGTCATACGCGGCATGGGGATGTGTTCGTAACTTTCGCGGCGGCCGTTGCCGGTGGGCGCGTTGCCCATGAGGCGGCTGGAGAGCTGGTCTTGCAGGTAGCCGCGGAGGATTCCGTTTTCGATGAGGACGTTGCGCTGGGTCTGGTTGCCTTCATCATCGACATTGAGGGAGCCGCGGCGGCTGCCGATGGTCCCGTCATCGACGACGGTGCAGAGCGGGCTGGCGACCTGCTGGCCGATACGGCCGGTGAAGGCGGAAGTGCCTTTGCGATTGAAGTCCGCTTCGAGCCCGTGGCCGACGGCTTCATGGAGCAGAACACCGGGCCAGCCGGGACCGAGGACCACAACGGATTCGCCGGCGGGGGCTTCGACGGCGTCGAGTTGCACGACGGCCTGACGGGCGGCTTCGCGGGCGAAGTGCTCGGGCGTTTTGTCGTTCAGGAAGAAATCGAGATCGATGCGGCCGCCGCCGCCGGAATATCCGGTTTGGGGAGCGCCGCCATTCTGGCGGGCGAGAGCCTGGACGTTGAGGCGCGCCATGGGCTGGCGATCGAAGTTGAGGACACCGCCGGAGGTGGCGACGAGCACATGGCGGAGGCTATCGGCATAGCTGGCCTGCACCTGGAAGACGCGGCTGTCGTAAGCGCGGGCAGCGCGTTCGGCGCGTTTGACGAGATCGACGCGGTCGGCGAAAGCGGTGTCGTTGGGCGCGGTGATGACGGGATAGAGGTTGCGGCGCGGACCGTCTTGCAGAGGTGTTTTCTCGATCTTCGAGGGGCCGTGGGCGATGCAGGCGGCGACGCGTCCGGCGGCGAGGATTTTCTCGGGGCTGAGGTCGTCGGAGTAAGCGTAGCCGGTCTTTTCCCCCGCGATGACGCGGACTCCGACGCCGAGGGAGACGCCTTGGGTAGCGGACTTGACGATGCCTTCGTCGATCCCGATCATGCAGGTGGCGAGGTATTCGAAGTAGAGATCGGCGTAATCGCCGCCTTGCGAGAGCGCTTCGGACAGGTAGCGCTCGAGGTCACGCCGCTCGATCCCGAAGCGAGCGGCGAAGAACGACTCTGAGAATGTCATGGGGGCCTGATTTCACGGTAGCATGCGGGGGGATTACGGTTCCCAGGGGTTCAGAATCTGGATGCCGAGCTCCTGGAAGTCTTTCACATTGCGAGTGGCGAGAACGAGGCGATGGTGTCGGGCAGTGGCCGCCAGCAACCCGTCGAGGATATTGAGAGGCCTTCCTTTGATCTGCCGTTGAGCCATCAGCAGAGCCCAGTAATTCAAAATTGCCTCGTCAAGCGCGAGAATTCCTCCTGAAAACCACGAGCGCAGGTCCCGGTCGAGCCATGATTCCAATTCTGTTCGGCGTCGACCGGGTGGCAGAAGCTCAATCCCGAAGCGGATTTCGGCGAAGGTAATCACGCTTACGAAAAGGGTGCTCGCTGTTTCGGAGGTCAGCCACTGCCGAACTCGGGATCTGGACGGTCTGATTTGTTGAATTCAGAAAGGACGTTGGTGTCGAGCAAAAAGCCCGTCATTGCCCGTCATCGCCCCAGCGGGCGCATGTACTGCCTTCTTCGTTCGAGATCCAGACCAGCGCCAGCGAAGGGGGAATCCATTAGGAATTCGGCCAGATTCTTCTGAGGTACGCTCGATAGCTCACGAGACGGCAGCGAGATCAAGGCGCGATGGATGACATCTTCGACGGAAGCGAACGCGCCACTTTGTAGTATCTCAGCGATGATCTGCTCGTCCTCGGGCTTTATTTCGACAACCGTACTCTTACAGTACGCGAAATCGGTTGAGAGCGCAAACTCGCTTGTCAGGCGTTTACCGACGCGCGCGAGCCGAGGCGCGAGTCGTCCGCGTACCCAACCGCGGGCGGACCTTGGCTTTGAGGATGGCGATTAGAGTCCGCCGCGTTGATCAACGCGTCGTACTCGGGGCGTTCAGTTTCGTCAAGAGCCCCTTCGTTGGCCCGCTCGCCGAGAAACGGGATTCGCGCCTGTACCGGTGGATCGACACGGAACGCGACGACACGCCGCGTGGATTCCGCGTCCAGGCAATGGTTTAAGGGCTCGAGGCCGTCAAGTCCGCTTGCCGCATTCATGGGGTGACCGCGCCTGCCAAGTAATGAGAAGACATAGCCGCCGATGCATCGGATAAACGCAGATCCCACAACTGTCGTTGTCTTTCGTTGCGCGGTACGGCGGGGGCGATGCGCTGTTCATCTGGAGTCATGAATCCAGTCGTTCCAGGTTAACCCCGATCGGGCGAAGGGCGGCTCGCTGAGAAGATCGGCAAGGTGCTTACTCTTATTGGTACACGGGCGCAGTTTGGGTTCTGGCGCAGTTCGGACCTCTCAGCCGGGGGTTTTTTTACGCCAAATTTGCAGAGGCGTTCTTGCGCAGCCACTGGCGGCGATGCTCTTTTGCCTGGGGCCCGGAGAAGCTGGGCATGTTCCT
>PLFE01000149.1 GCA_003136675.1 Bryobacterales bacterium | reverse complement strand
CGGCGCTTAGATGACGAAGCGAAACTCAAGACCGGCGCCGAACCAGCGGCCCAAAAAGAACCGGCTGGGTTCGTTCCACACACTCCGGAAAATCCCCCGGCACGCCCCTCGGTCCCCTCTGAGCAGCCCTCCGTCGAGCCTTCCGAACCACCAAAAAAGCCCGCCGAAAGCGAGAAAAAGCCTGCCGCGTAACCCAAAAGCACGTCCACGCACGTCCAGCGTTTGATCGAATCAAGTCACCTTGCCAGAAGTGTCTCTCCGGTGCTCGCTCCTCCCGCTGCTGACCCTTTTCAGCCTCCCGGCCATCCTTCAGGTCCTTAGCGGTACCGAGGCAATTTTTCAGCCGTTCCGGTGATGGCGCCAACGGGGCCGTGTAGTTGGCTCCCCGCAGGAATCCATCTCGTAAATATTTTAGATTTATTAGTTTAGGCGCTGGAGCCACCCGCCGGAATCGAACCGGCGACCTACTGATTACGAATCAGTCGCTCTACCAACTGAGCTAGGGTGGCTTGCCAATCGTGATTCTAGCAAACACTGCGTCAAACCACGATCACCTTTGGGCCAATCCACGCACCCCGGCCACTCCTTTACTGATACTGCAACCTTTACCTCGCCCCAATCCGCGGCTCTGCAATTGCTCCTCACCAGTCAAATGTTCCAGATCAGAATTCACGGACGCGGAGGGCAAGGTGTCGTCTCCGCCGCGGAGATGCTTTCCGTCGCAGCCTTTCTCGAAGGGAAGTACGCGCAAGCCTTCCCCAGTTTCGGCTCGGAACGAACCGGCGCTCCCGTCATGTCCTTCTGCCGCATCGACTACAAGCCAATCCGGCTGCGGGAGCCCGTTCTGCAACCTGACGCCCTGATCATTCAAGACCCCACGCTGCTGCACTTGCCGGGTCTGTTTGACGGGCTCGATCCCGACGGCTTCGTGCTCGTCAATTCCAGCCACCAACCCGCCGGTTATGCGGCCATGGCCTGCCCGCGGGAACACCGCCTCTTCATCGGGGCCACCGAACTGGCCCTCAAACATGTCGGGCGCCCGCTGCCCAACGCGGTTCTGCTGGGGGCGTTCTCCGCTCTCACCGGCAGGCTCCATATCGAATCGATCCTCGAAGCCATTCACGAAAAATTCCCGGGAAAAATTGGCGATGCCAACGACGCCGCGGCGCAAGCCGCCTGGCAAGTGGTGCGCGAAACCAGAATGGAGGCCCATGCTACGGCAAATTGAAGGCTCGCGCGCGGTCGCGGAATCGGTGGCGCTCTGCCGCCCGGAAGTGATCTGCGCATATCCCATCACCCCGCAAACTCACATCGTCGAAGGCCTGGGCGAGATGGTGAAATCCGGTCAACTGAAGGGCTGCGATTTCATCAACGTGGAATCGGAATTCGCCGCGCTCTCTGTGGCCATCGGCTCTTCCGCCGCCGGCGCGCGCAGTTATACGGCCACCGCCAGCCAAGGGCTTCTCTACATGGCGGAGGCGGTCTATAACGCCTCCGGCCTCGGACTTCCCATCGTGATGACCATCGGCAACCGCGCCATCGGCGCACCCATCAACATCTGGAACGACCATTCGGATTCCATGTCGATGCGCGATGCCGGATGGCTTCAACTCCACGCCGAAACCAATCAGGAAGCCGCCGACCTGCACATCCAGGCGTTCAAGCTGGCCGAGGAATTGTCGCTGCCGGTGATGGTTTGCATGGACGGCTTCATCCTCACCCACGCCTATGAACGCGTGGACGTTCCCACGCAGCAGCAAGTGGACGCCTTCCTGCCTCCGTTCGCGCCGAGGCAGGTGCTGGATCCAGCGGCCCCGCTTTCTATCGGCGCCATGGTGGGGCCGGAAGCTTTCATGGAAGTGCGCTACCTGGACCACCAGAAGCAAAGTCAGGCGCTCGAGCTCATTCCGGAACTGAGCCGGGAATTTCGCGATGCGTTCGGGCGCGATTCCGGTGGACTGCTGCGCGGCTATCGCGCCACCGATGCAGACACCCTGGTGGTTGCGATGGGTTCAGTGAACGGAACCATACAGGAAACCGTCGACCAGCTCCGCGCCGAGGGCATGAAGATCGGATCGGTCAGCCTCTGCTCCTACCGTCCGTTTCCGGCCGAGGCGCTGCGCAGGGCGCTCGGCTGCGCGAGTGAGATCGTCGTGGTGGAAAAGTGCGTTGCCGTCGGCATGGGCGGCATTCTCTCGATGGAGATACGAAATGCGTTAAGTGGGCTTCCCCTTACCGTGTCGACCGTTGTGGCCGGCCTGGGTGGACGGGCAATTACCCAAAAAGCATTGCGCGCCGTCTTTCAGCGCGCACAGTTTGGACAACTGCAGCCGTTGACGTTCCTCGGTTTGAATGAAAATGTCGTCTCCCGTGAACTGGAGCGTCAGCGGGACCGGCGTCACTCCGGTCCGCCGGCCGAGAACATCCTACGCGATTTAAGGAGTCCCGTATGCCCGTAACAGAGCTCAAGTTTTATCAGACGGGGACGTTCACCATCGGCAACCGGCTGCTGGGCGAAGAGGACCGCGCCGGACAATCCGCCGCGAACCGCGCTAACTCGCTCAACTGCGGTCATCGCGCGTGCCAGGGATGTGGCGAGGCGCTGGGCGCGCGCTACGCCATCGACGCGGCGATACGCGCTTCGAAGGGGCAACTGGTGGTGGCTAATGCGACCGGTTGTTTGGAGGTCTTCTCGACTCCCTACCCGGAGAGTTCCTGGCAAATCGCCTGGATGCATTCGCTGTTTGGAAATGCCGCCGCGGTGGCCACCGGTATAGCGGCCGCGATGAAAGTAAAAGGCAGGAACGACGTGCGCGTACTCGCGCAGGGTGGCGATGGCGGCACCACCGATATCGGGTTCGCCTGCCTCTCTGGAATGTTCGAGCGCAACGACGATGTGCTGTATGTTTGCTACGACAACGAAGGCTACATGAACACCGGGGTGCAGCGTTCAAGCGCCACGCCCCCCGCCGCGCGCACAGCCACCACTCCCGCCATGGGCGTCGAGCCGGGCAATCGTTTTGGGCAAGGCAAGAGCATTCCGCTGATTGCGATGGCGCACCAGATTCCCTTCGTCGCCACCGCCTCCGTGGCCAATTTGCGCGATCTCGAAGACAAAATTGAGCGCGCGACGCTGATGCGTGGCGCGCGCTATGTGCATGTTCATGTACCGTGTCCGCTCGGCTGGGGCTCGGAACCGAGCGACACCATCAAGGTGGCCCGGCTAGCCGTCGAAACCGGATTGTTCCCCTTATTTGAAGCGGAGTTCGGCGCGCTCTCCGGCCACACCGCAATCCGCCGCCGCGTGCCCGTGGAAGACTATCTACGCCTGCAAAAGCGCTTCGCGCACCTTTTCCGACCCGTCGTCGATGTTGCGAGAATTGCTCACATCCAGGCAATTGCGGACCACAACATCGAGCGTTTCGACCTTTTGAACTGAGGAGCTCTCTTTTATGCAAAAGCCCTTTGCCACCACCCTCGACCCAGGGTCGAGCCTGACCAACCACACCGGCACATGGCGCACCGAACGGCCGGTCTACGTGGACCGCTTGCCGCCCTGCAACAACGCCTGCGCCGCCGGGGAAAATATCCAAGGGTGGCTCTATGACGCCGAAGGCGGAGACTATCGCCGCGCGTGGGGCACTCTGGTGGTTGAGAATCCCATGCCCGCCATTATGGGCCGCATCTGCTATCACCCTTGCGAATCCTCGTGCAATCGAGGGCAGCTCGATACGGCGGTCAATATCCACGCGGTTGAGCGCTTTCTGGGAGACGAAGCCATTCGCCAGGGCTGGGCCTTTGAAGCAGCACCATCAAACGGCGAGCATGTTTTGATTATCGGCTCGGGCCCTTCCGGCTTATCGGCGGCGTACCATTTACGGCGATTGGGCCATCGCGTGACACTCTGCGAGGCACAGCCGGCGCTGGGTGGCATGATGCGTTATGCTATTCCGAAATACCGGCTTCCGCGCAATATCCTGGATGCCGAAATCGATCGCATTGTGGCTATGGGCGTCCACATCCGCTTGAACACGCGCATCGACGATCCCGTCTCGGAGATGAAACAATCGGGCTGCGATGCGGTCTACCTGGCAGTGGGCGCGCAGCTCGCGCAACGGGCTTATATTCCGGCGGGCGACGCCAAACGGATTCTGGATGCGCTCTCTTTGCTGCGCGCCATGGAGGGGGATGAGCCGCCCCGGTTGGGACGTCGCGTGCTGGTATACGGCGGGGGAAACACGGCCCTCGATGCGGCGCGAACGGCGAAGCGGTTGGGCGCCACTGAGGCCATTGTGGTCTACCGGCGCACGCGCGAAGTGATGCCTGCGCACGATTCGGAAGTGCGCGAAGCGGAGGACGAAGGCGTTCAGTTCCGCTGGCTCTCCACGATCAAAAAAGAAGAAGGAACAACCTTCACCGTGGAGAAAATGAAGCTCGACGAGAAGGGCTTCCCGCAGCCCACTGGCGAATTGGAAACCATCGACGCCGACGCGCTGGTGCTCGCGCTCGGGCAGAACGTGGACCTGGAGTTCCTGAAGGACATCGAGGGTTTGGGAATCGAGAAGGGCAGCGTTGTAGTGGATTCGCAGATGATGACCGGCTCGCCCGGCGTGTTCGCCGGCGGCGACATGGTCCCTTCCGAACGCTCGGCAACCACATCGATCGGACACGGGAAAAAGGCCGCGCGTCATATAGATGGCTGGCTGAGGGGCAAGGCGTGGGCGCCGCCGGCCAGGCATCCGCTCGCGTCCTTCGACCGGCTCAACACCTGGTATTATTCCGACGCGCCGAAGTCCGTGCAGCCCGTTCTCGACGAAGCGCGCCGCCTGTCCACCTTCGACGAAGTTTCCTCGGGACTCGATCCGAGCACGGCTCTGTTTGAGGCACGCAGGTGCTTATCCTGCGGGAACTGCTTTGAGTGCGACAACTGCTACGGGGTGTGTCCGGATAACGCGGTAATCAAGCTCGGCGCAGGCAGTCGGTTCAAATTCAATTACGAATACTGCAAGGGATGCGGACTTTGCGCGGCGGAATGTCCATGCGGAGCCATCGAGATGATTCAAGAGCAGGCATAAGTAAAAAGAAACTATCGCGCCCGCTTGGCGGCAACGGCTTTGAGCACCAACTCTTCCAACATCTTTTGGTCCACATCCGCCAGTTTCTTGATGTACAAGCAACCCTTCCCGGTGGTGTGTTTGCCAAGCTTGTCGAGCAACGCCCCGGCATCGGCGAACCCCGTGAGGCCATAGAGCGCGAAGGCGCTCTTGCGCGGCGAAAATCCGGCCAGAGGCATATCCCCCTCGCGCCCCGTCTCGTACGTATAGTGTTGGCTGCCAAAGCCGATAATCGATGGCCCCCACATCTTCGCCTTCTCGCCCGTCGCCCGCCGCATGATCTTGACCAGCGCCTTCGCGTCGGCGCGCTTCACCTCATCCGGTAACGCATCGATCCACTCGGTAACACTGACTTCGGTGGCCCTGGTTTTGTTATCTGCCATTTCGCCTCTCTCGAAGACTACGCATAAGGGTTCATCGCGCAGCCTTGGCGGCGGGAAGATAATACATCTCCAGTCCCAGCGCCCATCTTCTCTGGAACCCTTTCCAGAAGGGATTCCCCTGCGCATCGACACCTGTACTCTTCACGCTGTCGTCATGCGGGCCGGGAGTCACTTGCCACTTCGCGTCATTCGACTTCACTGTCGGCACATGCAAGTAAGCGCCGCGGTTCTCTATGCCTTTCAGATATAAATCGAGGAAGGCGGTGATGAAATGCTGGTTGATCTCGACAATGCGCTCCTTGCGCCACACCGGCTCATCCAGGCTCTCGATGCCGCGATAATCCAGCACGTCGCCCGGCACCGGCGGATTGCCCCCGGTGTTATGCCGCGCATTTTCGTAGACCAGCATATATCGTTCGGAGTTTACCGCCTGTTCAAACGCCGGCTTGACGCCATGCTCAAAGTCCGCCACATCGTCGTGATCGCCGGCGATGAAGAGCGACGGAATATGAATGCCGGCCAATCCTTGGCGGTCCCATGCGTTTTGAGGCGGCTGCTCACCCCAGGGCGCAATGGCGACAACGGCCTTGATCGAAGAACGGTCCAGCGCCTGATATTTCGGGCTATCCGCGGTCCAGTCCTCCAGATACCCGCCGGGGACGAAACCCATCAGTCCGCTCTTCTTGCTGAGACCCGCGCCCGCGCTGGTTAACGCTCCGTAGCCTCCCATGGAATAGCCTACGATGGCGACCTTGCCGGTGTCCACCAGTCCTGCCACGAAGATTTTGGAGTCCGTGGAAAGTTCGTGAATGGTGAAGAGCTGATCGCTCGAACGGTTCAGCAGCGTGCTTTCAAATCCCTTCACCGCGCCCGCGACCGAATCGGTATGATCGATCGCCGCCACCACATAGCCTTTGGATGCCAGATTCTCCGTCAAGTAACTCAAGAACGTCCGGGAACCGGGATACCCGTGCGAAACGACCACCAAAGGGAATTTCTCGCCGGTCACAGGCTCGGCGTCCCGTAAAGCTTCTCCGGTCAGTTCCGAAGAATGGTTGGTTCCCGGCACGGTAGTCGCGTAGACGGTGCGTTCTTCCTTGCCTGCCGGAATAATGGCCGGATACCAGATTTCCACTTTCAACTTTCGATCGCTCAGCGGGGCTTTGCCGGTGGCTTTGTCGAAATGGAGGATGTCCACCTGGTCGGGGTGCACGAGCTCGATGGTTCTGACGCCGACTTTGTAAGCGCCGCGTGGAGCGAGCTCCGGCGCATCGGGTGGTGGATCACTGAAATATGTTTGAGCGGGACAGAGGACACAGAAGGCCAGCGCGGACACGGCGGAAGTGAGCAATCTCATTGAAGCAATAATGTCATAAGGCCATATGAAACTCGCCATCGTCGGTTACGGAAAAATGGGCCGCCTCATCGATCAACTGGCGCCGGAAGCGGACTGCGAAGTCTGTTTGCGCCTGGACGAGCATAACAACCAGAACGGCGCAGGCATCACGGCGGAGAATTTCAAGGGCATCGATGCCGCGATCGAGTTCTCGACGCCGCATACCGTATTGAGCAATATCAACCGGCTGGCGGCGCTGGGCGTCAATATGGTGATCGGCACCACCGGCTGGGCCGAGGATCGCGCGCGAGTCAAAGCCTTGATCGAGGAGCGGCAATTAGGCCTGGTCTGGAGTTCGAACTTCTCCGTAGGCGTCAATGTGTTTCAGAAACTGGTGGCCGAGGCCGCGCGGCTTTTGGAGCACCATCGACAGTATGAATCGTGGGCCTGGGAAATTCACCATTCCGCGAAGAAGGATGCGCCTTCCGGAACGCTGTTGAAGCTGGTGGAAGAGATGCGCCACGCAGGGTGGGATCGCGCGATCGATCAAGCTTCGAACCGGGCCGGAGCGATACCCGGCACCCATCAGATCGGCTTCGACTCCAGCGCCGATACCATCACCCTGACCCATACCGCGCGCAACCGGGAAGGTTTCGCGCGCGGCGCGCTGCAGGCAGCCCGGTGGATTGCCGGCAAGCACGGTTTCTATGAATTCAGTGACATCCTCTGATTTTGGATAGAATCGTTTAGACATGTTCACCGGTTGCGGCACCGCGCTGATTACTCCCTTTCGACAGAACGGAAGCCTTGATAAAGAAGCTTTGAGCCGCCTGATCCAGCGGCAGATCGAAGGCGGCATCGACTTTCTGGTGCCGTGCGGCACGACGGGTGAAAGCCCCACATTGACGCGCGAAGAACATCTCGATGTAGTTCGGGTCTCCATCGAATTGGCCAAGCCCCACGGGACTCCCGTGCTGGCGGGCGCGGGTGGCAACAACACCCACGAGGTGATTGAGCTGGCGCGGGCGTGCCAGGAGCTGGGCGCGGACGGAATTCTTTCCGTAACGCCTTACTACAACAAGCCAACCCAGGAAGGGCTCTACCAGCACTATCAAGCCATTGCCGAAGCCATCGAAATCCCCCTGGTGGTTTATAGTGTGCAGGGGCGCACCGGCGTGAACGTCGAGCCGGCCACTCTTGCGCGGCTTGCGGGAATTCGAGGCATCATCGGCGTCAAGGAAGCTTCGGGAAATATTTCCCAGCAGGCCGCGGTGGTTCATCAAGTGCCGCGCGATTTTCTGGTGCTGTCGGGTGACGATGCCATCACGCTGCCGCTAATCGCGCTGGGCGGAAAAGGTTTGATCTCGGTGGCTTCGAACATCATTCCCCGGCAGATGACGCAACTGGTGCATGCGGCGCTGGATGGCGATTTCACGCGAGCCCGGGAACTCCAGCGACAGTGGCTGCCCCTGATGGAGGTCAATTTTATCGAGTCGAATCCCATCCCTGTGAAAGCCGCGCTGGTTTGTTTAGCGCTGATCGAGAACGCCTACCGGCTGCCGATGATTCCGCCGCGGCCGGAATCGCTGTTGAAGATCGAAGCGGTCCTCGAAGCCTGCGGGCTGCTGCGCCAAATGGCTGCTCGATGAACGATTTTGCGCTGCGGATTGAGGCGCTGTTTGCGAAAGCTCCGCCTTTCAACGAGGAAGACCGATCCCTGTTCAATGTGTTCAAGAAACTGCTGAATGCGGGCACCGCGCGCGCCGCCGAACCCGACGCGAGTCAGCCCTCCGGCTGGCGCGTCAACGCGTGGGTGAAGCAGGGCATCCTCTGCGGGTTTCGTATTGGCGGCATCGTGGATATGTCGGTGGGCGCTCTGCCGTTCTTTGACAAGTCGACGTATCCGCTGAAGACGCTGGATGCATCGAGCGGCGTGCGCCTGGTTCCCGGCGGCTCCAGCATTCGAGACGNNACCATGGTGGATTCGCACGCGCTCATCGGAAGCTGCGCGCAGATTGGACGTCGCGTTCACATCTCAGCCGCGTCGCAAATCGGCGGCGTGCTGGAACCCGTGGGCGCTCTTCCCGTGATCATTGAAGACGACGTGCT
>PLFE01000127.1 GCA_003136675.1 Bryobacterales bacterium | reverse complement strand
CTCGAGATGCTCGCCATGGTGCACGGCCTCAAGGATAAAAAGAAGATCGCGGCGGCCAAGAAGCTGAAGACCCCTCCCGCGCTGTGGGACTTTGGCCGGACGACCGCCTGGAAGCACGTCATCGCCGTCATGAAAGCCGCCGGCGTCAAGGGACCGCAGGCGACGCCGAAGGGCTTNNATCTATGCGAACGCCGTTGGACCCGAGGAACGCAACATCGCCGCGCGGATGTGGACGTGAGCGGGGGCACGGAGTCGGTTAGCGGGACGAATGGCGATGGTCATGACACGGGCCGCGGGGAATTCCTCTCAAGGCCGGCCTGGACCGTGGCGACGACTTTCTCAAAGAGGGCCTTTCTCTTTTTCGCGGTTGTGGAGCCCGGCGAGTCCTGTCCCTGGTAGATCTCCGACTGCATCAGCGTCTCCTGTTCACGGATCTGGCTCAATACGATTCGGCCGAGCATCCCCAACGTCTTGTGCTCGAACACATAACAGTGCCCTCGATGGTCATAGCCGGTCGATGTGCTGACACCCGGCGGGAGATCCGTAGGACGCAACGGCCGAAGCCCGGGCCGTAGCGCCCTACCCTCCGCCAGCCACTGCAATTGATCCTCACGGTGTTTGGCTTTCCCGATTTTCTCCAGGCCGTNNTCCATCACGGTGGCCAGCAGATCGGCGATCTTCTTGGCATCTTGGAATAGCCGCTCCTTTTCATCCGGTGCAAAGTATCGGCCCAGTCCCTTGCTCAGCATGACCTCGAATCCGCCCGAGTTCATGAAATGGCCATCCATGATGGTGTTGCTGACGGTGAGGTGTTGGTAGCGCAGGAGGGTTTCGCAGCACGCGTGGACCAGCGGTTTCAAGTCTTCATCGACATCCGGGTACATGTCGGCGGCAATTTCCTCGTTCAACACGAAGTCGATGCCGTTGGCGACCAGTTCAAAGCGGAACAAGAAGAAAATGGATGCGTCATTCTCGGCGATATTCTGCAACTGTCACCTCAAGCCAGGTGCGGTCTGAAAGTATGGGCGAGTCGCGCGGAGCCGCGACCGCGCTGCTCCGGGTGCATCCCGCGAAGACGCGGGACGGCTGCGCCGCCCTGCGCATCGCTCTCGCTTGCGCGCCTCCGGCGCGCGGATCTCAATCTTCCCCGCTCGGACGCTATGATCGTAAACTACAATCGCCATCGAGTGGGAGCCTCGTATGCGGGATGAAGTCATGCAGCATTTCGGTTTGACCGCGCCGTTTGAGCAAGCCGGATATTACGAGAGCGCGCACCATCAAGCATTGATCGAGCAGATCCGTGGCGCGATCACCGAGAGTCGGCTGGTTGCGGTCTGCGGCGCGATCGGCAGCGGCAAGACCGTGTTGCTGCAACGGCTGCGGCAGATCCTCAAGGACGAGGACAAGATCAGCGTATCGACATCTTTCGCTCTCGAGAAGCACCGCCTCGGGCGGCCCGATTTCATCACGGCGCTGTGGTATGACATATCGACCGAGATCCCGGCGCGCATGCCGAATGATCAGACGCGCGAGCAGGAGCTGTGCGACTGGGTGCGCAAGCAACAGAAGCCAGTGGCCTTGTTCATCGACGACGCGCACGAGCTGACTCGGCGGGCGTTGACCGACTTGCGGCAATTGATGACCCTGATCGAGAGTAACGGCGGGAGGCTTTCGGTGGTGCTCGCCGGCCAGCCGACGCTACGCCAGGCGCTGCGTTATGCGACCCGACAACAGATCGGTCATCGCACCGACGTAGTCGCACTGAAGGGCATGGCCGGCAGTCAACACGACTACATCCGCTGGCTGCTGGAGGCCTGCGCGGCCGACCCGAGAGCGACCGAGACGGTTATCACCGGGGCGGCTATCGATCAGCTCGCGACGGAGTTCCACACGCCGCTGCACATTCAGAGGCATTTGCGTCTGGCGCTCGAGGCGAGCTACCAGGTCGGCGAACGAAGGGTGTCCGTTGAGGTGGTCGAATCGGTGCTGGACAAGAGCGCAGCACTGAGCGATAGCCGCCGGGCGAATGCCATGAAACGTTGGCTGGCGCGTGCGGGAAGCGGCTATGCCGATATCACCGACGTCTCGAGCAGCAAGAACGGGTACCTGGCGGAGATCTACGCCACGAAGCCGTGAGACGTGGGTTTACACGACGACGTTGGAATCAGCGAAGGACTTTGCGGTCATACAACTCGTCGCGGTTGAATGGGCCGGCGTATACCGAGCCGAAACGATCGAACGCGCTCATGTCCCGCTGGGTGGACTTACCGGCCATCTGCGGAGATTTCAGAAAGTGGACAAAATCGAGCACTTCGCGCGCCTGCGTTTCAGACAGCGCGCGGACTTCCTCGAAGATTTTTTCCGCGGTGGTCATGGTGGTCTAACCCTATGGCCGAAGTGTCGCATTTTGTCGGGCGCCGCCAGGCGATTCCGTTCACCCTAAATGCAGAAGCCGCCCTTAAGGCGGCTTCGCGCCCGGCTACCGAAGCAACCGGGGGGATATGCGTAGACGATACGCCAGTTACTGGCTCAAGCCTCCATTTTTTTGAAATCACAATCTGTGACTTCAAGTTGCGTTTGGCGCTCGAGGCGAAGTACCAAAGCGGTCAGCGCCCTCCCCTGCCGCCCGACGCCGTTCGACCGGGCACCGTTACCTCGGCCAGAATAAAGATTGGTCCCGATCAATCGGTCGTAAGGGCTCTCAAGGCAATTTCTCCGGCGGCTTCGAAATCATTGCCAAGCGTGTTGCTTCACTGCGTGCTTCGGCGAGAAGTTGCTCCCAGTCGTTTGGCGGGTTTCCCCGCCCCAACATTTTTTGGAACACTCGATACGCGTCGTCCCCGCTGCCGTAGGCACGCTTCGTGTCTTCGTCGTTGACCCATGCGTAGACGATGATGCGGCTCTCCGCGTGATAACGAAAAAAGAGCCGATACTGCTGCAAGAACTTCGCGCGGAACCAGTGTTTGTAGGCATCTCCTAGCGTATTTCCCTGGCGATACTCGGTGCGGCTGGGGTCCTGCGGAATGGCCTCGCAAGTCAGCTTGAAGATTGCCGCCAACCGTTTGCTGTCGTTTTTTCGGACGTAGCCCACGGGATCTTTGGTCTTCAGGGTTTCAACCCGCCCGATCAGATCCTCGACCTGCTCCAGAAACAAAGGATGCGCGAAAATCGACCAGCCATTGATGACGAGTGGAGCCGCGGGCCGCTCCGTCATTCGTCGTCTGGGGACAGCGGTGCGTCGAGATCGACGTCAACGTTGCCAACAAGGGCTTGGATACGACCGCGAAGCCCCTGATCGATGGTCCGCAATCGTTCCGGATGACTCGTCAGATCGCGAGCCATGAATTCCAGAAATTGCTCCAGGACAGGATCTTCTTCGTCGGCTTGCTCCGCGCGCGTCATGACCACCGAACCGTCCGCGCGGACTTCGTAGCGCAATTTGTCGCGCTTACTGAGCTTGAGCGCGAGGCGCACCGGCTCCGGAACCGTTGTCTGGTACCGATCGGTCAGCGTCGATTCGCCTGCGAACATTGGAATAGCGGTCACGGCATTCTCTCAAGCTAGGTCGTGTTTAGCTCCAGATGGTAATGCATATGCATTACTTGGTCAATATGACCTACCGGGCGCTTATTTTGACAATGGCGATGCATGCATCTATGCTTCGATGTGAACATGCTTGTTGTAAAGCATAGAGGCATGCATACATGCAAACAATCGTGGTGAATTCTCAGAAGGGCGGGAGCGGGAAGAGCACCGTGTGTCGCGTTCTTGCGGTGGAAGCCAGCCGCGCCGGGTTGTCGGTCTACCTGATCGATTTTGACCGGGACGGCCACACGCTGACCAACTGGCACCAGACTCGCGAGGCCGAGGAGCCGCGCCGGGTGGAACTATCGATTGCGGGGTTGAGGGAGGGGTTGAAGCTCTTGGAGCGGCAGGGCGCCGATTTGGTCTTGATCGATACGCCGCCGAATTCCATTCATGACATGGCCGAGATCTTCCCGCTCGCGGACTTGGTGTTGGTGCCGATCAAGCCCACGCCGGATGACTTACAGGCCGCCGCCGTGACTGTCGCCAGCCTGAAGGCCTTGCAGTTGCCGTTTCTGTTTGTGATTACCCAGGCCATTCAGAACACCAACATCACGGCCCAGGCGATTGCGGCGCTCTCGCATCACGGACCTGTCGCTGAGACCCTGCTCGTGAATCGGGTGGTCTATCCGGCCGCATTTACCGACGGCCGGACGCCCCAGGAGGTCGACAAAAACGGCCAAGCCGCCCGCGAGGTTGGTAAGTTGTGGGTAAACATAAAAGCATGTCTGCATGCAACCATGCAGGAACAGAGGAAAGCAGCCAATGGCTAAAGTAACCGCACTCAGTCCCGATCTGATGACCGTTGCCGCGGCTCCCACCACCTCGACGCCGCCGAATCGCCCGGTCGAGAAGGCGGCAGCACCACCCGTGGCAAAGCCGGCGCCGCTGCAAATTCGGATCCCCGCTGCTGAGGTCAAAGCCATCAAACGCGCGGCGCTCGAGGCAGACCAGACCATTAGTGAATTCATGCTGGCATGTTTTCATGCTTACATGAAAAGGTGATGGCATGGGAGAGGGCGTTACCGATAAGAAATCCAAGCCGCTGACCAAAGCCCAGCGCGCGATCGTCAACGCGGGTACCGAGATTCGGCTAGATCGCGCGACCGCCGAGGATGCAGCCTACCTCGCGCGTCAATTCGTTCAGGCGACGTTGCCGCACAGCGACCCCAA
>PLFE01000130.1:11221-29031 GCA_003136675.1 Bryobacterales bacterium | reverse complement strand
GTTCGTAGTTCAGGTTCTGGCTCAGCTTCACGTATTGCTCGAACAACGTGGTGACGCGGCTGACTAACGCCTCGAGCTGCGGACCCGGCTCAACCTTGTAATGCGAAGCCCGAACCGCCGCGCGGAAGAAGCCCTCGTCGTCGGTCACCGATACCACCCGGGCGCGTTCGACGCCCTCAACCAAAACTTTAATATTGCCGTCCGGAAGTTTCAGACTCTGCACAATATTGACGATCGTTCCGACGGAATAAATTTCATTCGGGCGGGGTTCGTCCACCGAAGCGTCATGCTGGGTGGCAAGGAAAATCTTCTTATCGCCGGCCATGGCGTCTTCAAGCGCGCGAACGCTCGATTCCCGCCCCACCACGAATGGCGTCATCATGAAAGGAAAGATGACGACGTCCCGGATGGGCATCATGGGTAAGCGCCGAATGTCTGGCTTTTCTTTGGATGTAAGCATGTTTAATCCGTTGGGTTTGAACCGTTTGGAAACTATTGAACAAAAGCGGGCAGCGAGCGTAGCAAGAAACGCCGCCTGACTAACAGATTACGACGAAAGAGAAAGGACGCGAACTTTGCCGATCAGGCGCCCCAGCCCCGGAAGGCTTTCCTAGCCTGCCTTTTCGAGTAGGGTCAGACTGATCTTCTGCGTGAGAACCATTTCCCGCGTCACCTGGAACTCCCGCACTTTCTTATATGAAGGCACGTAGTACATCAGATCGAGCATCAACTCTTCGAGAATCATGCGCAAACCGCGCGCACCTACTTTCCGCTCCATTGCCAGTGTAGCAATGGCATCCAGTGCATCATCGGAGAATTTAAGGCGAACATTCTCAAATTCAAATAGCTTTTGGTACTGGCGGATGATCGCGTTTTTCGGACGCGTCAAGATCTGTACCAGCGCCTGCTTGTCGAGATCTTCCAGAGTCGCAATCACCGGGAGACGGCCGATGAACTCCGGAATGAATCCGTATTTCATCAGATCCTGCGGCTGCAACTGACTCAAAAGCTCCTGGTCCCGGTGCCCATGCAACGGAATCGCCTTCCCCGCCCCGGCCTGCTGGGCGGCGCGTTCGTTCTGCTCTTCGGCCAGGAAGCCCATGGTCCGCTTGCCGGTGCGACGGGAAATGATCTTTTCCAGCCCGACAAACGCCCCGCCGCAGATAAAGAGGATGTTCGAAGTATCCACCGGAGTGAACTCCTGGTGCGGGTGCTTGCGTCCACCCTGGGGCGGAACGTTAGCGACCGTCCCTTCGAGAATCTTCAAAAGTGCCTGCTGCACGCCTTCGCCCGAAACGTCGCGCGTGATGGAAGGATTCTCATCCTTGCGGCAGATCTTGTCGATCTCATCGATATAGATGATGCCCTGCTGGCAACGCTGCACATCTCCATCGGCCGCCTGCAGTAATTTCAAAATGATGTTTTCGACATCCTCGCCCACATACCCAGCTTCAGTAAGAGTTGTGGCGTCAACGATGGCAAACGGGACATCCAGAATGCGCGCCAACGTCTGCGCAAGCAATGTTTTGCCTGTTCCCGTGGGCCCGATGAGCAAAATATTGGACTTCGAAAGTTCGACATCCGCATTCCTCATCTTGTTCATCTGGATGCGCTTGCAGTGGTTGTAGACGGCTACTGAAAGCTTCTTCTTGGTGCCATCCTGACCGATTACATACTGATCCAAGAACTCTTTCACTTCCAGAGGTTTAGGAAGTTTTCCGGCGGTTGCAGCCGGTTGGTCGGACTTGTCGTCATCGAGGATGGAATTACAGACCGCGATGCACTCGTCACAAATATACGCCCGCGGATAGTCGCTGGGAGAGGAAATCAGCTTACCGACTACGTCCTGGCTTTTGTGGCAGAACGAACACCTCAGCGTCTCGTCGGTTCCGGCACGCTTCACGCAATTCCCTCCTGTTTACGAATCGAGAACTCTTTTGAAGTGCCGCCGACCCCCGCGGACCCGTCACGCTTCAATCCGTAACTCCATTATCACCCGAAACCAAACCGTAAGCAATCAGCCAGTTTGTCTACAAATCCGCTAAATACCGGGTACGGCTGTATGACACGGGGGCTCCGCCTTAGTGGGTCATCGAGTAAATAATGTAGTTGACACCGATCCGGATGCCCAGCGCCGAGAATTTCTCCGGATACTCGGGGTTGTCGGCGTGCTCCCAGGAATCCCCCAGATCCATATTGAAGCACATGGCCACCATGATGCGGCCTTTATCGTCGTAGATGCCGCGCCAGTGCGGGACGCGGCCATTGTTCTCGTAGGTTCTGCCGGAGTGCACGAACTGCTCGCCAGGCACCTGGTAACGGTCGTCCAGGTCATAAACAGTATGAAAAATCGGATCTTTGTTTTCGATTTCCACGATCGGCCGGTCTGGAAATACGCGTTTCATGCTGGCCACAAAGACTTCCCATTCGGTGGTGCCATGGAAGTCGTCGCACATGAAGAAGCCGCCGCGCAGAAAAAATTCCCGCATCTTGGCAGCCTGGGCGTCGGTCAGATCCCAATGCCCGACTTCGACGCCGTAGAGCCAGGGGAAGTCGAACACATCCCCATCGTCTTCAAGGTTAATGGGCTGCTCCACCGAGCGTGCGCGGATTCGAGTTAAACGCCGGACGGCCTCCGAAAGATGCCGGTCGGAGCGCGGATAGTCGATCGTCCAGTTGGCTTCGCCCTTGGTCCAATCCGTATAAGGCCGGTCGCTGAAGCGGACCGAGGGATACATAAGCCGCGCAAACACCCAGTCGCCCGGCTGCTGCCAATCCGGCGGCAGAGGAAAATCGTAATACTCCCAGCCGGGGTAGGAACGGAACTTGGGAGGACCGGTGGCCGCGCAAAGCGCAAGCGCGATGGCGAGAAACACGAAGACGATGCTGGTTCGGGCCATCACGAGTTTCCAGTTTCCATCTTAGCCCGATATAGTAGAAGCACGTTTGATCCAAAGAAAGGACACATCATGCGCCTCACTCTCCTCCTCCTCTTGCCATTGCTTTCCTTCGCCCAGGCTCCCGCGGAAGCCCCTTCGCGAAGCGTTGAAGGCGGCGGTATCTCGGTTCCCGGCTGGACCGGAAAAGTGGACCCGAACGAAGAAAAATCGGGAAAAACGATTCAGGATGCGAAGCTGACCAAGGAAGGCGACGCGTTCCACGTCACCACCGGTCCGGCCGTTTCCTACTGGAATCCAGACAACAAAGCCAGCGGCAATTACACCGTGAAGGCCACGTTCAACGAGCCGAAGTATATGAATCTGAACACCCACCCTCATCCGTATGGCATCTTCATCGCGGGCAACGACCTTGGCGCCGCAACGCAAAGCGAGCTTTACTGCGCGGCCTACGGCAGCGGAACCTTCATCGTGCGCGGGTTTGGTCCCGAACCGTTTCAGATGAACGGCCGGCGACCGGAGCCGAACGCCGCCGTGAATAAGGCTGCCGGCGTGGGTCAGCCCGTCACGCAGGAGATCGCTTTGTCGGTGAAGGGCGACCGCGTGGAATGTTCGATCAACGGTACAGTGGTCGCGGGCTACGACAAATCCGCGCTGGTTACGGCGGGAAAGCTCAAGTCCACCGACGGCGTGTATGGGCTGCGCTTCGCGCACAATACGGAAGTCACCGTTACCGGGTTTGGCGTGACGAAGAATTAGCTAGCCAACCCGAACGTCCCTGGGACGCTCAGCGCGAATGCTTGGATAACGGGAAAAATCCCGGCCGTTGAATGTAAGAATGCCTTTGATGCCATAAACATTCATCGCGGCAACTAGTCGCGCATCGTGCTTCAGTGGGCGATAGCCCCAGACCATTGCAGAGGCCGAGTGCAGACGTTCCAAAATTCAATGATGTTCTGCGGCGTGACAAACAGAGTCTCCCCCAGGCCCAGAAGCGTGCTCAGAGCGGCGGTTGCATCCTGATGCGTTTCATGGGTTTGATCGATTGCGCGCAAAAGGACGTTGGTGTCCACCAAGTGGTCCATGGGCGGCTAGTCATCATCATGCGCATAGAAGCTTTCGCGGGTGATTGCTGCGTCGGGAAGGGGCCCGCTTCTTCGATAGGGGAATTCGCGCACCCACTCCTCGAATGCTCGGGCGCGCTCTTCTGGAGCCACCGCCGACGAGCGAGCCGGCAAGACGTGTTGTTCCAGGACAAGTCGAACATACTGATCGACCGCGAGCCCGCGTCATCTTCGTTCTCTCGGAAAATCGGGCGATCTTCCATCATTATCGATCATTTGAACCGAATCGGGGAAACCAGTTGTCACTCGACGGCGAACGCCGCTTGCCCTTTCATCGGCGTGTGCCCGATGGTATCTTCCGCGTCCGCGGTGATGGTGTAATCCCCAGGAGCGAACTTTTTCAAATCGAACTCAGCAAGCACCATCAGCGAGTCTTTCGTATTTCCCGGCACAGCCATCTTGCGTTCGGGGGCGATTACGGACATTCCTTTGCCATTCTTCAGATGGAAGGTCACGCGCAGGGCGGGCTTCTTAGTCTCGGTGTCCATCATCAGCCCGAGAGCCGAGAAGTAAACCGTGAGCTTATCGGAAGCCGCGAACTGAGCATGAGCGGGCATGTAGACCCGCAGGTTCTTGAGACAGAGCGGATCGGTTAAGTCCGCGCTGCATTCGGCTGGCTCCACGCGATTGGAAAGTACGAGGCTGGTTAGCTGGTGTCCAGAAGAAGATGCTGCCGCTTCGACGGTGACCGGCGCGCTGCGGCCCACGGCGCCGCCGGTAAACTCCACGATGGCTTGCACGGTGAGGGGCTCAACGACGGAAACGGGCATGTGGCCCTGCGCATTGAATGTTTGGGCTTCAAATCTCTCGCGCTGTTTTCCGGAAAAACGCAGATCGGCATAACGCTCAAAAATGGTGACCAGTTGCCCGTGGGCGTCCCTCGCGATCAGCAAAAGAGTGACCCCGGCTACATACTGATCCTTCTCTTCCTTGTCCTTTTCGAAGTGCACGAGATTTCCCGGCATCGAAACGGCAACCGGCACTGCAAACCGGCCATCGCGGGAAGACACGAGCGCAGCGTTCACCTGGGGCGCGAACGAGGGCTTGCGCGAGCCGGTTTCGAGCGCGCTCAGCAGTTGGGCGGCGGCGGGCGTCATCATCACGTCGCGTCCGGGCGGGATGGCAAAGTATCCCTGCCGGTAACGCAAACGGTAGCCGGAGCTGCTCACGGTGACTTTTATGGGGCGAAACGTCCCGTTATAGTTGCGATTGGAGGGATGGTAGACGAGAGTGTAGAACTCACTGCCATCTTGCTCCACGCGTTCGATCGCTTTCACTAAATCGTTGCTATCGGAGACGAGGAAGCCGCCGGTGGAATTCGCGATCACTCCCAAGTCACTATGAACATCGGACGGAAGCGTCATGGCCCAGTCGAATTGATCGAGACCAAGCTCATTGGCGCCGGGGCCGTCGACAAAGATGGCCTCGGATTTCCGGTGGCCGCCGATGTCGGGCAACTTATCCTCGGCGTTCATGCCGGAGTTACCGCCGGACGCGTCGACGACATAGAAGGCCACGCCGGCGCGATTGGCAGCGTCGATGACGCCTTGCATTTCGGGTTCAGCGACGGGTGCGTGGAGGAAGCCTTCCGAAAAGACGACGACGCTTTTTCTGCCGGGCAGGTCCCGATACGCAATCGCGATGGCGCGCAGGGCGACGAAGACGGCGCGGGCCTGGAACGTTTGGGAGATCGTGAGCCAGCTGCGCAGGATGTCCATCTCGGCCTCAGGCCCCTTGACCACCAAGTCGTGCGAGGCGCTTTGCGGGGGAATGCCGATAAAGGTCTCAGGGTGGATCTGGGTGAACAGGTCGTCGATCTGGCGCTCGGTGCGCAGGCGTTCCGATACGGTAGCGCGCCCGGTAGGCACGGTGGCACCCAACTTCTCGAGGGCTCGCATCAGGCGCGCCTTGTCGCTGGAGAAAGGGACGGCGAGGTGCAGGCCGGTATCCACCCAGTAGAGCGAAACCTGGTTGCCCTCCGCCAAGGTCTTCGCGACGTATTGTTCGGCGGCATGGCAGGCGTTTTTCAGGTTGCCCCACTGGAGGTCGCCCAGATCGATGACGAGGGTGAGGAACTGCGGCGATCGGACAGGGTGCGCGGCAGGCTGCTTGGCGTCAGCTTGACCGGGTGAATCCGGAACGGCAGGACCGGCAATGGGCGCGCTGGAGGGCGGCATGGCCGGCGGAATGGCCGGCGGAATAAAAGCGGCGATGGGCTGCCGGACGCCCGCTTCAAAGATTTTGAAATCCTGCGCGGAGAGACCAGGAACGTGATGGCCCTTCTTGTCGGTGACGATGACATCGACCGAGACAGTTGGGACTTCTACCTTGATGACGGGATTGGATTGGGCTGGCAAGCGCGATTCTGAGAGTGCCATCAGAATCCACACCAGCCCACGCCGCATCCGCTCACTATAGCTTAGTTGCAAGGGTGGGGTAGGAACCCTGGGCTGCTAGACTCGACGTATGGATCGGGTTGAGGAAATCGAAGCTGCCATTGAAAACTTGGCGCCCGACGAATTCCGCCGAATCGCGCAATGGCTTCGCGACCGCGACCAGTTGCTATGGGACCAGCACCTCGACAGCGACTCGGCTGCGGGCAAGCTGGATTTTTTGTTTGAAGAAGCGGAGCATGAGGGCAGCGCAGCTCTCGTGCGTGAGTGGCCTCCCACGAGGTGAAGTCCCTCGTCACGCGGCGTTTTTGGCGTCTGCTCCATGCGCTGCCCGCCGAAATTCAAGCGCTTGCCACCAGGAACTATCTCATCTGGCAGCAGAACCCAAACAGAGTCACTATCCGAATAGGAGACCACTACCGTGCCCTTGGAGTCGTGAGCTCCGAAACGGTCACCTGGGTTTGGATCGGCACGCATTCCGAGTACAACCGACTCGTAGACGGCAGCGGATAGTCCCGCGCAGCCTATCTCTCCGCTTCCTGCGCCCGCATTTTGAGTTCCTGCGCGACACGGGATTCGACTTGGCTGGCAAGCATGATGCTGAGAGTGCATCAGATAGTGGGACGGCCAATCCTCGCCGCGGCCCCGTTTTTACGTGGCCGTCCACGGGCCGACTAAAAGTCGGCTGCAGCGTGGAAAGGCCGCCCCACAAACTTATCGCTCCGCTTCCTGCGCAGCACGGAACTCCCGCACCGCGTCTTCTTTCTTGCCCTGTTTCTGAAAAACCAACGCCAAATTGTAGTGCGCCGAGGCAAGCTTCGCCTGTAACCGGATCGCTTCTTCGAACTGATGTTGCGCCGGCGCAAGTTCACCGCGCTGTAGATAAATGCCGCCCAAAGTGTTGTGCGCCTCGGCCGAGTTCGGGTCGGCATGCAGCGCGGCGAGCATTTGCTGCTGGGCCTCGGCCCAGTTCTGCCCCATCGCCGCGAGGATGCCGAGGTTGAAGTGTGCCGTATAACTATTCGGATCAACCGATAGAAGGTGGGTCAAATGCGCCTTGGCCTCGGCGAAATCCTTGTTCTGTATATAAAGGTCGGCCAGCGCTTCGTCTGCCCGCGTGTACCAGGGTTCCAGCGCCAGCGCAGCTTTGAACTGCTGGATAGCATCGTTCCGCTGACCAAGCCGGAAGTAGCACGAACCCAGCTCAAAATGCGCGGGAGCGTTCGCGGGGTCCAGTTCGATCGCGCGCTTGAACTCACTCGCGGCCTGCGCATGCTCGCCGAGTTTCTGTTCGTTCATGCCCAGACTGGTCCGCAGGTCCACAAGACCGGGCATCTTGTCTCGCAAGTTTTCGATCACGGAATCCGCTTCATCCAGCTTGCCCGCGGACGCCATGCCCAACGCGCCAATGTACCTCTCAAAGTCGCCAATTCGATCTTTCGGGTCGACGTGCGGCTCGATGCGGTTGCCGCTTGACCCACTCAGGTAGCCGAGTGAGCGGAGAATTTTGATGGTCTCTGGCGTGGGCGCGCCTGGGTTCCCGGACCGGCTAACCGGAGAACTGGCACGCAGGGCGGTCATCTGCTCGCGAAGCGCGCCGGCTTTCGGTCTCTGCTGCTCGTAAAGGTTTCGCAGCTCACCGGGGTCGGTCGAAATATCGTATAACTCGGGCTTGGGCGCATCGATGTATTTGTACGCGCCCGACCGGAGGCTTCGCAGCGTCGCGCACCCAAAGTGGTTTCGCGCGTAGGTGCTTTCCGAATAGACCCCTTGACTCCCGTGAACCTCCATCAGGCTGCGCCCGCGCATCTCAACCGGACGGGCTATACCGATGGCATCCAGGATGGTTGGCGCAACGTCGAGCAATCCGGCGGGTTCGTCAACGCGGTCCTGCGGAATTCGCTTCGAACCTTTCGGCCAGTGAATCAGTAGCGGAACATGCAGAGTGCTCTGGTAAATGAAATACCCGTGGCTGCTCTCGCCATGCTCTCCCAATCCTTCGCCATGGTCGGAAGTAAAAACGATCAGAGCTTTTTGCAGGAGCCCATGCCGGTCGAGCGAGGCGAGAAAGTCACCGATCACCCGGTCGACGTAGTTGAGTTCGGCGGAATAGCCGGTCTCGCCGTGGCGCTGGCTTGGATCCGGCGGCAGGTCGTACGGCGCATGCAGGTCATAGATATGGAGAAACAGGAAGAAGGGTGTGTCTGAATTGCTCTCCAGCCAGCGCGTCGCGGCTTCCGCCACCTGCGATCCCGGCCGCTTCCGCTCGCCTACTCCAACGGTGGTCTTGCCGTGCAGATCGAAGGGACTGTCGTACACATCGAAGCCCCGGCTTAATCCGAAACGCCGGTCGAGAACGAAACTTCCCACAAACGCCGCGGTCCGGTATCCCGCCTTTTTCAAGACAGTGGCAAGGGTAATGGCTGCGGGCTGGAGCGGGATGCCATTGTCCAGCACACCATTGGCGAACGGATAGGTGGAGGTGAACAAAGCCACGTGGGCGGGCAGCGTAAGTGGGAAAGGGGTGCTCACCTGGGAAAACAGCGTCCCGCCCTTAGCCAGTGCATCAATGTGCGGAGTGGGATGCCTACCGGCCTGGTAACAACTGAGGTGATCGGCTCGAAGGGTATCTACCGAGATTAAGATTACTGGCGTCGAGGGTCGGGCTGTTGAGCAGAGGAAAAGGGCTAGAGCGAAGCAGGTGACACGCGGCAAATACTGAATACCTTACCACGAAGGAGAAAAAGGGCAGGCGAAAGCGCCTGCCCCACCTTTCTTAGAACATGATACGCGCGCCCAGTTGAAGATTCCTGGAAATCGCGTTCCCAATCAGGATCTGGGCCTTGCCGAACGAGCCGCTATCCAGGTTGGTGTTGATCCCGTCGAAGTTCGGATGGTTGATCGCGTTCAACGCTTCAAAGCGAAGCTGCATCTTTACCCTCTCGGTAACCTTGAAGTTTTTCAGCAAGGCCGCGTCCAAACCATTGAACCAGGGTCCCCGGAAGACGTTGCGGCCCAGTTCCCCGAAGCGCACGCCGTTACCGGGAGGATTGACGAACAACGTGTTCGGAGTGCTGACGCCAAAAGCCGCGTTACAACTAGCCACGTTGGTGGATTGCGTAGTGGTCGAACCGCAACCAATCGGATTGTTGTCCGTAAAGATGCCGTCCGCCGGATTGTTATGCGAGTAAGCCGCCTGAATGCTCGGTCCTACAAAATCCGGATGGTCGTTGCATACGCCGTCTAGATTGTAGTCGCCGCCGATATTCTCCACGATACCGTTGGAATCCAGGGCGGTGCCGGCATACTTGCAACGGCCGTTGTAGACCTCAATGGGATGGCCGGAGTAGCCCTGGTAGAACTCGGAAACCTGCCAGCCGCCCAGTACACGCCCCATGAAACCATGCTGGTTCTTGAGGAACGGCAGTTCATAGGTGATGATCGCTTTAAAGTTCTTCTGGTGGTCGAACGCCCCAGGACCACGCTCCAGTTGAGGGGCGGAGTTGCTCTGGAAATAGAAGGGCTGGCTATACGCGCCGGAGGTGGTCGAACCCGTGAACAGATCCGATCCATCATCCATCAGCTTCGACCAGGTGAAGCTAAACTGCACCTGCAAACCGGCCGAGTAGCGCTTCTGGACTTCGGTGGTCATGGCGTTATATTCCGAGTTCAGATTGTTCGCTCGATAGTTGAAACCCGAGTACAGCTCGTTCGGCCTGCTCCCATCCAAACCCGCGACGTAATCCATGCCATCGTATCGGTTCAGGTTCATTAGCTGGGACAAATGCCGTCCCATGGAACCGGAGTAATTCACCCGAAGCAGGTAATCTTTCAAGAATTGCCGTTCAACCCCCAGATAGTAGTTCTGCACCGACGAGTCCCGCATATGAACGTCCATGGTTCGGACGGAGACACGGTTGCCGGGTGAGGGGATACTGTTGTCCACGTAAGTACTGCCGACCGACGGGGGGTCCGAGTAGTAAATCGTGTCGCCCGCCGTGGCGTCGTGGTCAAGCAGCGCATAGAAGGGAGGGTTCCATGCGCCATTCGACCAAATGTTGTCGAAGAGCCTGTCATAGGAAATGCCGAAGCCGCCGCGCAACGACATTTTGCCGTCGCCCAGAATATCGTATGCAAAGCCAGCTCGCGGACCGAAGTCGTGGTTCGGAGTGGTCCACATACTGGTGACGGGAGTGACGCGGGCAGCCGCAACCTGAGAAGGGGCGTAGCCATCGAGGTTCGTGAATTGCGCAATCTGGTTATTCGCCTCCGTCGGCGCGCCGTAACGCTCCCAGCGCAAGCCCAGGTTGAAAGTCAGCCGCTTGCTGAACTTCCAGTCATCGTTGATGAAAATGTTGGAGTCCTTCATGATGTAGTGCCGGTACGCGACACCCGCGCTGCCCGTGGACGGGTTGATCGAAAGCTCCGAATAGTAGGGAAAATCGTTTTGGAAATTGCTGTCCGGATAGTTCTGGATGTTGCCGATTGTGTTCGGGCCAACCAGTGCATTTACCGACCCCGGCGTAGGGCCGATCGTGTTGGCGAACTCATAGTACCCTGGCGAGCCCAGGTCCCAGTTCCGGTAGAGGATGCCATATTGGAAGCCGCCTCCGAACTTGAAGGAGTGCTTACCTTTGGTCCATGCCACGTTATCCTGGAACTGCCAGCGATCCTGGACGAAGCCCTCAACGAGGCCTCCCTCATAAGGTCCGTATCCGAAACCTAACCCGTCGTAGTTGGCGCCATCGATGATGACTTCGGCCCCGTTGGCCTGACCGTTTCCTTCGAGATTGTCGGAATAGTGGCGGTTATGAGCGATGGTCAGTTCGTTCAGCAACGTGGCGTTGAATACGTGGGTCTCGTTGAGCGCCAGGTTATGGTAATGCTCCTTGTCAAGATAAGGAATCGGATCGGCCGCCGTGGGATAACCACCGCCGTATTTGTCGGTGTACGTGTACCTGGAGATATTGGCCGTAAAGCTGAGCCGGTCCTTCTCGCTGAAATTCTGGTCGATCCTTGCGACGTAGACGTTCTGACCCGTGTCCTGCGGGTCGGCTCCCGTAACGCATCCGATGTGACCGATCGCGTCAGGAAAGTTCTGGGCCTCGGCGGGGCAGGGAGTGTTCGAGGTAAGTGGTGAATATTGGGTGATGTAATGCTGCGCGATCGGGCCGGCGTTGGTGCTCATCGCGCTGAGCTCGCTGGTGGTTGGCACGGCCTGTGCGAATGAACCGGCTTGCCTGATGTCTACCCTGTCGTAGGTGAATGCGAAAAACGTTTTGTTCTTCACAACAGGACCATCTATCTCGCCGCCGTACTGATTGCGGATATATTCCGAATTCGGAAGGCCATCACGGTTGGAGAAAAAGTCGTTGGCTTTCAGATCCGTGTTTCTATTGAACTCGTACACGACTCCGTGAAAGCCGTTCGTTCCCGACTTCTGAATGGTGCTGACAAGGGCGCCGGCCGCATGCCCATACTCCGCGCTCATGTTGTTGGTAAGCACGGTAAATTCCGCTACGGATTCGAGCGGCGGGGAGATGTTATAACTGCCTTCGCTGAAGTTGTCGTTGTTGTCTGCGCCGTTGAGAATATTGTTCGTTCCCGACTCGCGCACACCACCCGAAGCAGGGCCGAAATTCATGCCTTGCGACACTGAAGGCGCGATGAAGGTCAGATCGAACACGTTGCGGGTAAGCAGCGGCAGGCTATCGATCGTCCTCTGGTTGATTGTGGTGGCCAAATCCGACGTGGCGGTCTGCACCAGCGTATCGCGCTCCACCACATCCACCGTCGCTGACGCCGACGCAACCGATAGCGTCACATTCACGGGCACCGTGGTGCTGGCGTCCACGATGATCTTTTCGATTTCTTTTGTCGTGAAGCCTTGCACCTTGGTGGTCAGCGTATAGGTACCGGGAGGAACTAACCCGAACCGGAAGTTGCCGTTCGTTTCGCTCTTTTCCTCTTGCACAACGCCTGTTGCGACATTGGTGAGAGTGAGAGCGGCCCCGGGGATGACAGCGCCCGAACTATCGGTCACCGCGCCTAAAACCGTGCCTTGCACGGACTGTGCTTTCGCGCCGCCCGCGAATGCGAGCGCCAAAACAGTACACATTATGGTCGCGAGGAAAGGCCGCACGGGTGGGGCCAATGATGACGTTACCTGCCTTCGAAATGAGAACATGATTTCCCCTTTTTTGCTCTTGGAGTCGTAACACCTCAGCCGGCCGACGTGGGACGGTGTTAGAACGAGTCAAAACAGTGGGTGATTAGCTTGTAGTGGATGGGCTGGCCCTTGAGACAAAAGAACCAAGCAGGACTGGCTCCCCAAACCCAGCCTTACGACAGACTATACCCCGATACCCCAGTTGCTTCGGTACTCGCGCGTGAGTATGAAGCAAGATGCTATTGGATGGAGTATAGTACCGATTCTTACAGCATTGCAACAAAAAAAGAGACGTTGGGCGAGAATTTTTGCAGGATGGCCGATTGGCGTGGGTTTCGTGGGCGACTTATCTAGTCCCGCTTGCCGTATGCCTTCCACTTTTCGCCTGTGCTCTCCTGCTGCCAATGTGCCTCGTAGTGCAAGGGGTGATCGCGCTCCAGCCTGTCGACGGCGGCGAAGTACAGGGTCAGCACATGGTCTGCCGCGGCGGTATGCAAGTCGACAAGCTGATAGATCGCCCATCCACTAAGCTGTTGCTCGGCGAGTTGTTCTGGCGTGGGAGGCTGCGAGAGGCCGGCGGACATCGGCCCGGACAGGCCATGCGGGAACAGGACGCTTGTCAGGGCCTTCACGCGGTCCGGATCGCGAGCGAGAATTTCCGACTTGGCGCGGCACGAATCGATCGAGGATCACGTACGAGGATCACGTAAAGGTAGATTTGAGCGGCTCTGCCGCGTTGCTGGGTATCACCAAGACCCACAGTCGTCCCCACATCTCCGACGACAATCCGTATTCGGAGAGCCAGTTCCGAACTTTGAAATATCGGCCGGGGTTTCCGGACCGGTTCGGATCGCTGCGGGATTCGCGCTCTTTCTGCCAGGAGTTTTTCGCCTGGTACAACGAAGAGCACCGTCATTCCGGACTGGGGCTGCTATCCCCGGCCGTGGTTCATTACGGTCTTGCGCCCGCCGTGATCGAGCGGCGTCGCGCTGTGCTGGATGCCGCCTATCGGGCACATCCTGAAAGGTTTGTTTGCAAACCACCGCAACCGATGTCGGCACCAACTGACTGGCGCCTGGAGCTTTTGCCGCTCCGAATCTACAAAGGGTCCGTGTCCCCTAGGCGGTTCGATTTGGCCTGGGAGGGTTCCGCCGTTCTGGCTGTAAATGGGAACCGCCGAAACCTCGGCCAGGTACACCGGAAATGGGAAGGCGACGGGCGCGCCCGTATCCGATCGCACCGCCTGAAGTTGGATCACCGCATTTTCGGAGTACAGCCCGTCGGTGCTGATCGTGATCGGTCCAGCGAGTGTCAGCTGTATGGCTGCCAGGACTGCCGATGCGCTGGTCGTGGCCGACTGCGACTCTGTCTTCGTCTGAGGGGCGAACCCATTTCCGTAGCCTTCGGCGGTGAGCGTCAAAGTTCCGCTGCCGGGTCCAGTAGCGGTAAGCGTGCCGAACGACACCGCCGTGTCCGTGCAGGTTTCATTTGTGAAAGTGTACGCGAACGGAACGGTCAGGCTGGGGCAAACTGTGCCCAAGTGCTGGCCGGATATAACGACATTGCTGACCGGGTCTCCGACCACGAAACTGTTCTCGTTGATTGATTATGTTCGTCGGGCTCGCGTCTCCCACGGTGAAGCTCGTACCCGAATAGCCTCCAACGGTTGTCACCGTTAGCGTGTACTGCCCCGCGCTCGCGCTCGCTGACACCCAGTAGGGGATATTGATCTGTGTGTCGGACACGTAAGTCGGTGCGCCCAAATTGAAGCCCGTCGCGCAGATAGCGCCCCCGGCAGAGCAGTCCGCCAAGGGCGGTACCAGGTTGGCCCCCAGTTGGGCGCTGATTTGCGGTGGATCTGACAAGCCGGCACCCGTAAGATTGAGTCCCCAGATCACGAGAGATTGGCCGGCGCTTTGTGGAGTGTCCACGTAAGGCTGGAACGGAGCATAGCTCGCGTTCGTCAGACACTGAATCGCGGGTGGATCGACATAGGTGAGTCGCCCAGGATAATAAAATATTGTCGCCGTCATCGGGTATGCTCCCGGTGGCTACGGGATCGTATGCGTCCTGCGGGCCGCCGGATTGAACGTCCTTGAATGTGGTGCTTGATCCTCCCGTCACACCCAGGCTGAAGCTGGCCGTCACCGTGTGAACAATCGTGGTTCCGGGAGGAATTTGCATGGTTGACGTTTCCAGGCTCGATTGGCCATAGAGAACGTTCCCGCTTGAGTAAACGGTGTGGTATGCCGTCCCGGTCGGCCGGGATTGCGGGAACGCCATGCCTAACGATACAACTCCGAACAAAAGTAGCTTCATCAATCGCCTGGTCATTTCGCACCGCTCATCTCGGGCATTGGAAAAACGGTCATGTTGCGTTTTTCGTTCCGGATGAATGCGTCGAGGCTGGCCATTCCCGCAGCGGACAACCTGGTGCGAAGCATGGCCTGCACGCTGGTCCCGATAGCCGTCTGCTGCGCCGCCAAGGTGGACTGATTGAAGACGGCGCCGGGCGCATTCGCTGCCTGCAATTGTTGGATGTAAGCGGAGCGCAGAGTCTGGAAGTATGCGCCCACTTCCATGGCGGCAGCGAAATCCGAAGGAGACAGGTTCGCGCGGCGCAGCATGGCTTGCTGCCTCGCCAGGTTCGAGTCGGCGGTGAAGGCCCGGAAAACGACCCGGTAGGCGGTGGAATCCGGAATGAGTTGCGGAGTCGCTTTCCCGTCGATTGCGCCGGGAAGCGTTTTGGCGCCGTTAGCAGTGGCGGTGAGATGGTGCTCGTGCTGGGCGCTTAATTGCTGGGGGCGAGGGCGGCAGCGAAGAGTAGTGCAAATGGTGCACGGCGCATTTCATGACGGTAGCCCGGGGAGCACCAGTACGTCAAGCGATTTTTGGTTTATTTTTCGGGTATTTGCAGACTGGGGCGGAAATATTCCAGGAGATCGTCTGAAAGTGGAGTCTATCTGCGCCGGATTTGCTCGAAATCACCCGATTCGCCGAGGTTCTGTTTGGGGATGACTTGCCTAGGAGCTAACCGTGTGATCCGCAAGGTTGACCGTCACAACGTCGTCCGGAGTCTTGGTCGTACCGCCGTCGCTCTGGGGATGGAATTCGATGCTGAGGGTTTCTGCGTTGACGATGACCCGCAGGTATCCGAAGTCGGTGTCGTCATAGCTTTCCAGCGTAAGCGTATTGTCAATCGTGTAGGGCGTCCGATAAGTCGCCCGCATACTCGAGAGCGGCGAGTGACCGCCGCATCCCGCCACCACGTAAGGAATCTGGAGCCCGTTGATGGTGCGCGTATACCTCTGATAGTTATGCGCGTGCCCGGAAAATACGGCATGGGGCCAGACTCCGGCCTTCGTGCAGGCGGTATCGATGTCCTGTAACATCAGCGGACTGCCCCCGTGTTCCGATCCACCGGAAAACGGTGGGTGGTGAACGGCGATAATCACCGCCCCTGTAAATTTATCGCTCTTCACCCGCGCGAGCGCCGTGGTGAGGAAGGCAACCTGGCGTTGATCGAGCACGGGGTTCGCGCCGTTCTCATCCGAAATCACGCCGGGGTCTTCCAGAACATTGCTGTAAAGGCCGAGTATCCGCACAAATGGCGCCTCCAGCGTGAAGTAAACGCCGGGCTGGATCATGGTGGTGCGGAAGAGACCGCCGGAGTCCGGCGACTGCGCGGGGCTCAAGGTACAAAAGTTTCGCAAAAATGCCGTTAGGGTTGCTTCCGGGTCGCTTGCATAAACCACGCCATCGTGGTTCCCGGGAATCGCCACAATCGGCGCGGGATAGTTCCTGTACGGTTCGTAAAACTGGTCGTAGTAGTAGGTAGCTTCGCCAAAGTAATACACGACGTCGCCGAGATGGAAGAAGAAGGCGGGCACGTCGGCGGCGTTCGTTTCGGCGAAGTCGGTCACCATTTTGTCGGCAACAAGCGATTGTGTGGCGGGACCGACGACGCTGCCTGTATCGCCCACCGAATGGAACACAATTTGCCCCGCATTTTGAATCGCCTGCGCTTTGGCTGCGCCCGCGCTTCCGTAGATTCGCTGCAGGGTCAGAATGGGTTCCGTCGCGCCGCCCGCCGGCTGCGGCACTGCGCCGAGGTTGTTCAGTTCCTGCTCGCTCTGGTCGGTTACGGGATCTTTAAATCCGGATGGATCGGGTGAAGGCGTGGGCTGCCCGAAGATGGGCTGCCCGCTGGTCGAGCCTGAACCTGAGCCGGAGCCGGGGCTTGTCGGAGCTTTCGGCTTCTTATGTGTGGGGTGCGTTTTTGAATGTGGGGGCGGTTTCTTGGCCATATTCTACCGATTATTGGTGAATTTTTCCGGCATTTCGTTTCAAATTCGAATCGAAAATGTGCAAGATTTTGTTGCGAGTCGGCTATGGTGGCGGACCGTTGAAGCGACGAACACCGGTGACTTTCATGACCCCGCCGACCCGATCGGAAACGGTCACACGGCATCCGCCTTCCACCGCTTTGGGAGCCTCTTTGTGAACAATCAACAGGCGGCCGTTCACGACGCGGTAGCGGTCTCCGGTGCTGCCACAACCCCACGGCTCGGTGAGGTAGCGCGTGGCGATCTCGTGCTTTTTCGAATCCACCCTGATCTCGGCGGCTTTCAGCGCCCGCAGGTCACCGGTTAAATTGTTCTTGACGAACTTTCCGGCTTGGGGGTCGTAGACCCACCACCACTCGCTGCCCCACGCGCCGCCGAATTCCGCAAGAACCGCAAAGTCGAGATATCCGTCGAAGTTCACGTCCTGGGTGCGGAACGAATTCACGAAATTCACGGATTGCGAAGCCTGGATATCCAGCAACTGGAGCCTGATTCCGTCGGAGCATTTCGCCACCTCAATGTCGCCCGCGTGGACGAACGGGGAATTCGGCGGCGGCTTGAGCTGAAGCGACTGAATCGTGATGCGAAACGACGGTCCACCGGGCTTGACGGTNNAGCCTGGGCGGTTCCGGCTGCAAAGTTGGACCCATCCGGCGGCGCGGCCGGAAGGCCCTCGCACACTTCGGCTCGGAGCCCAGTCACACCGCACAGGATCAGGAATAAACCGCGCCCCATTCCGCCAACTATCGTATCTCGGGCCGGGTGGGCGGGCGAGGGCTGCCAAAGACTTATTCCACCGGAACGCCATGATCATAAAACAAATACTTGCGCCACTGATCATCGCCCTTACCCAGTAACCGCATCAGATGCCGGCTGGTATG
>PLFE01000130.1:0-11180 GCA_003136675.1 Bryobacterales bacterium | reverse complement strand
AGCGCCCGCGTCTGGTGCGGGATGCGGCGGTATTCCAGCAGCCGGATCACCGTCGGCAGGGTTACCGCCTTGCGCGAGGAATGCACGCTATGGATGGACAATTCTTCGGCCGACGCCACGCCCTTCAACACCAGCACCAGCGCGCGCCGCGCCGCACAGATGTTGATCGGTTCATAGCTTGCATTCAGAACAAGCACAGGTTTCTGCAGTCTGGTCGAAGTTGCCATCTAGGAATCTCCCGAGGATTTTGGACCGTCAGGCACTTCCGCCCAACGTCGATCGACACGCGCCAGGGTGAGGAGCACCACCGAACGGGCTCCGGCCCTCTTCAAAGCTGCCGCACAGGCGCTGGCCGTTGCGCCTGTCGTAAAAACGTCATCCACCAGAAGAACGCGGCGTCCTTCGACGCGCTTCCGGACAGGGACGCGAAACGCGCCCGTCAGGTTGTCGCGGCGCTGGGCGAGAGAGAGCCCCGCCTGAGCCGGCGTCCTGCGCCCCCGCTTCAGCACCCGCGCGGCGGGGATTCCGGTGCGGCGCGCCACCACGCGCGCCAGCAGCTCCGCCTGGTTGAAACCGCGATTCCACTTGCGCCACCAGTGCATGGGAACAGGAATGATGAGGTCCACTTGTTCCTCGCGCGGCAAAGCCAGCGCTACCATGCGGCCCAATGGCTTTTCCAGAGAGCGGACGCGCCGGTACTTAAACAGGTGCACCAGATCGCGCAGCGGCCCTTCATAGCCGCCATAGGAATAGGCTGCGTCGAATCCGCGCGATCCCTCCACGCATAGTGGGCAGCGCCCCGTCTCATCCAGCGACGCCGCGCTTGCAAAAGGCGAACGGCAAAGGACGCAGAAGAATTCCGCCGTGAGCGGGTGGATCTTATCCAGACACTCGCGGCAAACCGGATAAGCGGTGATTTTGGTTAAAGACTGGTTGCAGAGACGGCAGTCATCGGGAAAGAAAAGCGAAAAAAGTGCGTGCGGAATGGACTGAAGGAAAGAAAGAATCGGAACGGACCATGTGGCCTCGCGACTATTTGACGCGCGACTATTTGAGAAGGCGCACCCCGCTTGGCCTGATTTCGAGGCGCCGGATTGGGAGGAGCAGGTTCATCGTCAGAACGCCGACCTGAACCTTCAGTGTATTCGCGTACCTGGTTCTTGTCAAACGCTTACAACAGCTTTGCAGACAAAACCGCGCGCAACCACTACACTGATCTGAGGGCTTGCGCTTCAAGAACGCGATTCGCAATCCGCAAGCTTCTCCGATAGAGTTAGACTTGTTTTTATAGCGCGAACAGGCCCGGGAGGGTCGCGAACGCATGAGCATGTGGAATAAACGTCAATCTGAAGAACCTACCCCACCATTGCGGCCCGTAGCACCGGTCGCAGGTCCGCAAATGGACGTCAAAGACGTCAAGAAGGAGAACATACTACCCGTGTCGAGCATGCCATTTAAGACGGCCACGCCGGAATCCGATGCCAAAGGCAGCGGCCAGGCGAGCATTGGAAAAGCGGTCAAAATCAACGGCCAGATTTTCAGCAAGGAAGATTTATATATCGATGGCGACGTCGAGGGGACGGTGGAACTGCACGAAAACCGGCTCACGATCGGCCCCAACGGAAGAGTGCAAGCTTCTGTTCGGGCGCGCGAAGTCGTGGTTCTGGGCGCGATCCAGGGAAACGTGGAAGCGTCCGACCGCATTGATATCCGGAAGGAAGCCAAGCTGGTGGGCGATATCAAGACCGCCCGCATTGTGATTGAAGACGGAGCGTATTTCAAGGGAAGTATCGACATCGTCCGGCAAGAAGCTCAGAAGGCAGGGGCAACGGCAGCGCCTGCACATCCAGCGGCGGCGGCGGCGCCGAAACCAGTGGCGGCGGGGGCCGCGGTTGGCTCTTCACCCGCAGTCCCCGTGGAAGTGAAGCGGTAAGGCACGCGCGGTCTTGCTTCCCGATCGATTCAAAGGCTTCTTCGGCGAGTCCTCTGGAAACAATCCAGGCCGCCGCTCGAGCGCTCAAGAGGAAAAAGAAACTCAGCTTGAGCGCCAGAGCCGCGGCCTGGAGCAATTTTTCTTCAACATCCGCGGGGTCGAGGGTTTGTCTATCCTCGATCTCGGGGGAGCCGTGCAGGAGAATATCGAGTTCATTGCGAACCTGGGCCATCGCATCACCACCCAGGCGTTTCTTCAGACGCTCGATCAGGCGTTTGGGCAAGGCTCGATCACGCAGACCGACCCCGCGCAAATCGAAGCTTTCCTGGCCCAGCAGTTGAGTTTTCCCGATCAGACATTCGACGGAGTGCTGCTCTGGGATACGCTGCAGTACATGTCGCCGGCGCTTCTCGCCGCAACTGTCGAGCAGCTTCACCGCATCACCCGGCCAGGTTGCTACATGCTGGGTTTTTTCAATTCCGACGATAAAGGGCTTTCCTCGCCCAATATGAAGTTCCGGATTGCCAAAACCAACACGCTGCATCTCTCGCAGCGCGGCCAGCGGAATCAGGCGCAGCCGTTCAATAATCGCAATCTGGAACGGCTTTTCGTTAAGTTTGATTCGGTCAAGTTTTTTCTCACGCGCGAACATTTGCGTGAGGTGATCATCCGCCGCTGACAACCACCCCCGAAACGTCCTAATGCCCCGTGGCCATCCGCCCGATAGATACTTGGGCGAAAGGCTCGTTAGCTGCGCGCGTGGTAGAAAAGTTCCCGATACCGTCTTCCATCCTCCTGGCCGTGCTGGTGTTCACAAGCCACGGCATCGCGCAGCAGTACAGCTTCCGCGCCTACGGCCTGGAACAAGGGCTGACGAACCTTGGAATCAAGAGTCTTCACCAGGACAAGCTGGGGTTTCTGTGGGTCAGCACGGAAGACGGCGTCTTCCGATACGACGGTGAGCGTTTTCAATCCGTCGGAGAAAAGGATGGGATTCCCCCCACCAGCGGCGTGGCGTTTGGCGAAGCGCCGGACGGGAGTCTGCTGCTGGGAGGCGACATTGGCCTGTTTCGAAGAGTCCGCTCGCATTTCGAGCGGGTGAGGATGCCGGGCGCCAAGACGGTGAGCTGGTATTCGGGCATTCAATCCGACGGGCGCGGAACGACATGGCTGGCGACCGAGGCGGGGTTGATGGCCGTCACGCGCGGAGCAGGCGCGGCGCTCGTTTTTCGCTTGATCCCGAAACATCCGAGTCTGGAAACACCGAAGGTATATGGCCTGCTGGCTGGCGCGGACACAGTTTGGTATGGGTGCGATACACAGTTGTGCCGGTTCCAGCACGGAGAGGTCATCGTATTCGGAAACAAGGACGGCGTTCCCCCCTCCAAATGGAAATCCATCAAGAGAGCCGCGAATGGCGACCTGTGGGCGCAAGGCGTAGCAGTGGCAGTTCTGCTTCCGAGCGGCGGTTCACGGTTTGAGGTTCGGGAATCGGAATTCCGAAGCACCGGGCTGACCGGCATGCTGAGCGCGGATTCCGGCGGAAGAATCATTTTCGGAACGAACGATGGATTGACGATTCATGAAGGCGCGTCCTGGAACCACGTTGGCCGCAACTCCGGCTTGCGCGGAACCGTGTATTGCGCCATGCAGGACCGCGAAGGGTCTCTATGGATCGGGCTTCTCGGGCGCGGTCTGGTGCGTTGGGTTGGCTACCGGGAGTGGGAAGCCTTCACCACAGACAGCGGCCTCGGAAGCGATATCATCTATCAGATTCTTCCGGGCGCGGATGGCGGCGTCTGGGCCGCCACCGAGAACGGCTTATTTCGCGGTGCGCGAGTCCACAATGCTTGGACATGGCGAGCGCAGCGGCAACTGGACCGGGTTGCGGTCCATTCCATCTGTCCGGACGGCGCGGGCGGCCTTTGGCTCGGCACCGAATCCAGAGGAGCCGCGCACTTCGATCCCCTTACCGGCCAGATCACATGGTTCACGGAAACCCGGGGATTGAACGCGAAGAGCCCCTATGCGCTCTCCCTCGATCGTCGAAACAGGATCTGGGCCGCGACCGAAGGCGGGCTCTTTATGGGTGATCTGAATGGTGGCGTGACTGGGCTGCAATTTCGTGCGGTCGAGCAAGTTCCCAGAATCCAGATGTGGTCTGTCGCCGAAGCCGCGAATGGAGACATTTGGGTTGGCTCGGCGGACGGCCTGTTCCGTTTGTCGGGTGGGAACTGGAGTCACTTCACCGCGGCGGATGGGCTCAGTCACCGGGTCGTGTTGGCCTTGGCTCCGGCAAAAAACGGCGATTTATGGGTCGGCTACCGCTATGGCGGAGGACTCGACCACATTCGCATGAACGGTCGCGTCCCCGAGGTCATCCGGCCCGCGAACAACCCCGCAGGATCTTCGAGAACGGTCTATTTCCTTGGTTTTGACCAGAGGCAACACCTTTGGGCCGGCACCGACCGCGGCGTCAGCGTCTGGGATGGCGGCGCATGGAATCAATATGACCGCCGCGATGGCTTGGTCTGGGACGATTGCGACCTCAACGGATTCGCGGCCGCGCCCGACGGCTCCATTTGGATCGGCACCAGCGGCGGTCTGGCGCGATTCACGCCGCAACCGGAGACGCTTCGAACGTTCGCGCCGGACGTCATCTATACGAAGGTTCTCCTCGGCGGCAAGGAGGTTGACCCCGCCTCGCATCTGTCGGTGGACCACAGTTCAAATATGCTGCACGCGGGCTTTTCCGCTCCCCTGTTCGCGCGCGAGAGCTCGGTTCTGTTCCGCTATCGTCTCGCGCCGCTATTTGAGGAGTGGCGCGAAACGCAGCAGCGTGAGCTGCAGTTCGACGGATTGCCATCCAATTCTTACCGCCTTGAGGTTCTGGCCCGAGATGGCTGGGGTCACTGGAGCGAGCACCCGGCCCAGTTCTCGTTTCAGGTTCTGGCGCCCTGGTGGCGAAGCCCCTGGGTTCTACCGGTGCTTTTTAGTTTGCCCGTGGCAATCGTGATCCTCGTATCCCGACTGCGCGGCGCCGCCATGCGCCGCCGGGAAAACACGCTCGTTAGCCTGGTGGAAGAGCGTACCGCCGAACTGCGGCATGCCAATGAAGGTCTTCTGCAACTCTCCCGTATCGAACACGAAAAGAATCTGGCCGACGAGCAGCGCGCTCACGCGGAACAAATCGCTCAGCTGAACCGCCGCGCCATCGAGACTCTCGCCCTCGCGATAGAAGCCAAGGATCAGACGACGCACGCCCATCTTCAGCGCGTAGAAACGTATGCGATTCAGGTGGGCCGCCAGATGCGCCTCGATCAAGCGGAACTGGAAGCGTTGGGGGCGGCCGCGCTCTTACACGATGTCGGCAAGCTCGGCGTCCCGGATTACATCATTTCCAAGCCGGGCAGGCTAACGCCTGAGGAGTTCGAGAAGATGAAAACGCACACCGTCGTGGGCGCTGAAATCGTCGAGCAGATCCGTTTTCCTTACCCCGTCGCTCCCCTCGTGCGCTCCCATCATGAGAAGTGGGACGGCACGGGTTACCCGGACGGATTATCCGGGGACCAGATACCGGCCGGAGCACGGATTCTAGCAGCCGTGGACTGCCTTGACGCGCTGGCTAGCGACCGGCAATATCGCCGCGCCATTCGCCTTGATGAAGCCATCGAGGTCATCCGGGGGGAAGCGGGAAAGAGTTTTGATCCCGCCGTGGTGGAGATTCTGGCGAGAGGCTATGTCCAATTCGAACGCATGGCCAAGAATAGCTGCTCCATCGAGAGGACAAAGCTATCGACCGACTTGATCATCGCGCGTGGGGAATCGCCGGCCGCGGGCTTCCAGACGACCTCGTCCACGAACTCAATGAATAGCGATCTGGCAAGCCTCGCGCATTCGCTGGAGCAGGCGAATGAATCCGAGCAGGCACTCGCCGCCCTGCTACGATGGCTTGCCGCTTGCGAGGATCTCGCGGAGATCTACGCGGCTTTGCGCCAGTCCTTGCGCGCCCTTGTACCTTATGACGCGATGGTGGTGTACAGTCGCCGCGATAAGACTTTGATCCCCGAAACCCTCGACGGCGAGCGCTACCGGCAATTCGCATCGATCGAGATCCCCATTGGAACCGGGCTGTCGGGGTGGGTAGCCGAGAATCGCAAGCCCAGCATCAACGGAAATCCGGCTGTCGAACCCGGCTATCTGAACGATCCCGACCGGTTTAGCGCGCTCAGGTCGGCGCTTGCCGTGCCTCTGCTTTTTCCTGAAACCCTGGAGTTGGCCGGCGTTCTATCGCTCTACCGCACGGAGAGTGATGCTTTCAGTCCGGAAAATCTGGAGCACCTTCTCGCGGTGTCCGCAGCCGTGGCCGACGCCCTGATGCAGGTAGGGGATCGGGTTGTAACCGTTCAATGACCGCGCCCGGCGTGGACCGATAAGCTGGTCTGATGATCGAGGTTCGACGATGGAGCGAGGCCCAAGGCCGTGAGTGGGCCGGCGCACTTGCGGACGTGCTGGTCGACTGCGTGGAAGGGGGCGCTTCGGTGAGCTTTATGGCGGGGTTTTCGAAGAGCGATGCCGCGTCGTTTTTCGAAAAAGCCCTCGACGGCGTCACGCGCGGCGAGCGCATTCTTTTGGCGGCTTTTGACGGTTCCTCATTAGTGGGAACGGTCCAGGTGATCACTGCCACGCCTCCCAACCAGCCGCATCGGGCGGACATCGCCAAGTTACTTGTGCGGCGGTCGGCCCGCGGTCAGGGCGTCGCGGCCAGCCTGATGGAGCACGCCGAAGCAGCCAGCCGCCAAGCCGGAAAAACCCTCCTTGTTCTGGATACCGTTACCGGGGGGCATGCCGAGAAGCTTTACGTGCGGCTGGGATGGACAAAGGCGGGCGTCATCCCAAACTATGCCTTGTTCCCCGATGGAAGGCCATGCGACACAACGATCTTTTGGAAAGCTCTTCGATAGCGCGGTTAAAGTAAAGAGTGGCTCCGGGAGCATATATCTGGCTGCTGTTGGTGGTGGCGACAGCCGCGGCGGTCGGCGGCGTATTTTCCGCCGTGCTGTATTCGGCCAACCCGGCGCGGATTCGCGTCGCCCTTCCGCTGAGCGCGGGCCTGTTGTTGGGCGTCGCATTGTTTGGGTTGCTGCCGGAATTGGCGCAGGAACTCTCCTGGGCGTTGAGCCTGGTTCTCTTTGCCGCGGGATGTCTGGCGCTGGCCCTGATCGACCGGTTCCTGGTGAAGATCTGCGCGGACTGCTCGCATGACCACGCACATCACGAGTGTCAGGTCCCGTTACACGGTTTCGCCGCGCCGGTCCTGGTTGCCGCGGGCCTGCACGCGCTGCTCGATGGATGGGCGCTGACGGCGTCGAGCTTGGCGACCACATCGGCAGTCCGCGTGACGCTGCCCCTGGCCCTGGTGCTGCACAAACTGCCGGAGGGTCTGGCGCTGGGCGGCATCCTGAAGGGCGCCATGAAGACGCCCGCGGAGGCCCTGGTGGCGGCTTGCGCCGTGGAAACACTGACTCTGGCCGGTGGTGCGATTTCGTTTGAACTGGCGCCCCGGCTCGGCTCGGAGTGGACCAGTTTCCCGCTGGCTCTGGCGGGCGGCTTTTTCCTGTTCCTCGCCGGACACGCCCTGTGGGCCGAATGGAAGCGCGGTCCCCGCTTTGCGCTTCTGGTGGGACTGGGAGGGTTTGTATTTTCAGGGTTGTTGCAGGCGGGGTTACGAGCCTATTTTGACTTATGACGCGACTGATATTCTCTCTTCTTTTTGCAGCAGGCCTGGTGAGTGGTCAGCCATGCACCGAATGCGCGGTTTGGAACCAGCCGCAAGCCCCTTTTCGAGTATTTGGAAATACTTACTACGTGGGCACTCACGGGCTGAGTTCCTTGTTAGTCACTTCGGATGCGGGACATGTACTGCTGGATGGCGATCTGCCCGAATCCGTGCCGCAAATTGTGGCCCACATTCGCAGGCTGGGCTTTCGGATTGAAGATGTGAAGTTGATCGTCAACTCCCACGTGCATTTCGATCATGCGGGCGGCATTGCGGAGTTACAGCGGTTGAGCGGCGCGCGCGTGGCGGCGAGCGAGTGGAGCGCAGCCGTAATGGCGAAAGGCGGCGTGGGTCGCGACGATCCGCAGTTTGGAGTGATTCGCCCGATTGCTCCCGTAGCGCGCCTGGAGAGGCTGCGCGATGGCGAGATCTTCAGAATCGGCAAGATCGAAATAACCGCGCATTTGACTCCGGGACACACCCCGGGCGGCACAAGCTGGACGTGGAAATCCTGCGAGGGCACGCGCTGCCTGAGTATGGTTTATGCGGATAGTCTGACCTCCGTCTCGGCTGATGGATTCCAGTTCACGAAGAGCCGGGCTTATCCGAATGCGATTCCGGACTTTGAGAAGAGCTTCGCGTTTTTCGATACGGTGGATTGCGACATTCTGGTTACCACGCATCCGGACGCTTCGAGTTTGTGGGAGCGATTCGAGCGGCATGACTTTGTGGACAGGATCGCTTGCCGGCAACTGGCGGAGGGTGCGCGGGAAAAGTTGCGGAAACGAATTGCCGCCGAGCGACAGTAAGTGGCTTAGTGACTGGATTGATCCTTAGTGACTGGATTGATCCTCAGTGACTGGATTGATAGTGTTCTTTGAGTAAGTCGCGCCCAAAGTCTCCGTTCAGATCTCTCCACACCGAATGAATGTGGTTGGCGCCGTCCTGAATGTTGTCGTACTCCACCAGGAATTCCGGCGATTGGATGCGATAATAGTGCGCTTCGCGGGGTTCGATGCCGCCGGCCCAGGCAAACCAAAGGTCATTCCCCACTCGCCGGATCTGCTCCTTGCGGCTGGCGGCCACATCGCCGGCCATGTTATCGCAATACTCATCCAGCAGTGCTTTGAGTTTGTCGCCCTGCGGTCCGTTCAGGCTATTCAACCGGATCCCGTTGGGCTGGCCCTTCAGCGCGGCCTGCCGCGAATGCTCGGTCAGAATGTCGTTCGGCGCGGTGGCCAAAACAATGGCCGTCTTCTGCTGATCCTCGGATAATGTATGGATCAAATCTCGCGCCAGGTCTTCTTCCCGCGGCAGTGTTCGCAAACCCTTGCGACGGCCGCCGAGCACCTTGGCGGGATTGGCGCCAAGAAACGTCGGCGTCCCGGTCAATTTGCCGTCCGCCATGGTGAAGTGCGTGCTGATGTGATGGCCTTCGAAGCGGTAGCTCCAGGGGCCCCGCTCGGATGGTTCGCCGAAGATGCTGACGAAGTAGCCATCCGGGTCCCGCCGGTTCAGTCCTTCGATCCCGTCGACAATCACAAGCACTTCTTCGAGGCTCATGATGGTGGCGGCCTTGGCGAAGCCGTTCTGGCTCATCCCAGCGCTGAGGAGCGCGAGGGCCAGTTGACGCTGTCCGGACGTCATCTCGCGAAGCGGCAGTCCTTTACGCGGCACCGGCGTATAGAACCAGTTGAAGCGCTCGTCGTCTTCCAATTTGAAGATCATCCGTTCGCGCTGCGCCGGCCAAAGAGATTCGATCAGCGTTTTCGCGGCGGCGCTCATCGCGGGAACCGTCTCTCTGGTGTAGGCTCGGAGTAGTTGTCCGGCGATGGGAAGCGCGCACGCCAGTTGAAATGCCGCGCTGCGTCTGGTATGAAGGTCACTCACATCAGAAATAATACAGGAAAGGGGAAATGACGAAACCGACGACTGAAGATGGACGGTTGATCCGGCTGACCGGGATCTGCCTCGCCCTGCCCGAGACGACGCGCAGTTTTCAAGGCAACCATACGTCTTTCCTGGTGCGGAGCAAGACCTTCGCCTACTTCCTGAACGATCATCATGGCGACGGAATCGTGTCGCTCTGTTGCAAGGTATTGCCCGGCGACAACCGAATGATCATCGGAGCCAATCCCCAGCGTTTCTACTTTCCTGCCTACGTTGGCCCGCGAGGGTGGGTCGGTCTTCGCCTGGATGCCGGCCAGGTGGATTGGGACGAGGTCGCGGAGTTGGTTCTGCACAGCTATTGCCTGACTGCCACGAAGCGGCTCGGGGAACAGGCCCGCGCAACTTCGGGCGCTTAATCCTCCGCTAATAGCCTTTCTGTTTGTCGACTACATTCACCATAGGTTTGCCTTCAACAAACCGCTGGATGTTGTCTTTGATGGTGCCCACCATGCGTGCGGCATCCTGATCGGAACGTCCCGCGATATGTGGTGTGATGATGGCGTTGTTGAACTTCCAAAGCGGATGGTCCTTCGGCAGCGGCTCGGGGTCCGTTACATCGACGCCGGCGCCCGCCAGCTTTCTTTCATCCATGGCTTTCACCAGTCCGTTCATATCGTAAATGCCGCCGCGGCTGACGGCGATGAAATAGGAATTCTTTTTCATCAAGTCGAACTCGTGAGCGCCCATCATCTTGTGACTCTTCGGCGTATCCGGAACGGAGATAAAAACCACGTCCGCCTGGGGAATTACGTCATCGAGCTGATCCGGTTTGACGACGCGCTGCAGGAACGGGAGAAACGGTTTGTCTTCCGGGTCAACCCCGATCACCTTCATCCCGAAGGCATTCGCGCGAATGGCGATCTGCGTCCCGATGCCGCCCACGCCGATCACGACAGCCGTTTTGCCGTTGAGCTCGATACCGTGGAACGTGGCCGGATTCCATACCTGCTGTTGGTCGTTCCGGTAGAGGGCGTACAGGTTGCGCGACAGCATCAGCAGCATGGCCAGCGCGTGATCGGCAATCTCCGGACCCTGCACGATTTTGTTATTCGTCAGAATGATGTTGCTGTTGCGAAGATCGCTGGTTCCGTCCAGGGGAAACAAGACCCGTTCGACCCCGGCGCTCATCACGCCGACCCATTTCAGGTTCTTGCCTGCGCGCACTTCGGCCGACGTGATATCGCCGATAAAGGCGTCCGCATCGCCGATCTCCTGCATCACCGTCGCGTCTGTGACCGGAACGATCTTCGCTCCTGTAGTGACGGTTTGTAACTCGCGGGCAAATGATTCCGGGTAGCTGACTACGATTTTCTTTTGCTGGGCTTGTAGAGCGAGAGTGCAGGCAATTGCGACCACGATCAGGCGTTGCATGTGTTTTCCCTCGATGAAGGGTATCACGAGGGCAACACTATTCGATCAGGCGGAAGGAGTAGATCTTTCCCACCGCCCCGTTGGTGCCGGTGGAAGAAGCGCCTGGTTGCAGGAATCCATACTCGCCGGCCCCAAGTGTCGCCGGCA